>NZ_JBEXQG010000064.1:0-52643 GCF_040612485.1 Streptomyces sp. NPDC006385 | reverse complement strand
ACGCCCTGCGGACTCCGGACGTCGTGGCCACGCATCTGACGGAGCTGGGGATACCCACGGGGGCGGACGATGCCACGGCTGCGGGGGAGCGCACGGCAAGCCGCGCCTTGCGGACCCGTCGGCGGACCTGGAGTTCTCCCTGTCACACTGCGCGGACCTGGTCGCAGTCGCGGTCACCGCCGGCCGCCCCGTCGGCGTGGACGTCGAGGCCGTCAGGGATCTCGACGGCGACCGGGCCCTGCTGCCTCGCGTGGTGCTGTCCGAGGCCGAGCAGCGGGTGCTGGCCGCGCTGCCGGCGGCTCGCACACCGGCCGCGTTCACCCGCTACTGGGCCCGGAAGGAAGCCGTGCTGAAGGCCACCGGCGACGGATTGACGGTGAACCCGGCCGACCTCACGGTGAGCGGCCCCGGCACGCCGGCGGCCCTGCTCGACTGGCGCGGCCGTCAGGACCACCGCGCAGCGTTCCTGCCGCTCGCCGATGTGGCGGCGGGCCCGGACCACCGGTGCGCCGTCGCGTTCCTCGGCCCTCATCCGCCCGGTTTCCGAGTGGTGCGCCACCGGCTCCCGGACGTCCGCGCGGCCGGGGCTCCGCCCCGCTAGATCCCCAACTCCTGAGCCAGCACCGCGGCTTGGACGCGGCTGCGCAGCTCCAGCTTCCCCAGCAGCCGGCTGACGTGTGTCTTCACCGTCGCCTCGGCCATGTCGAGCCGGGCCGCGATATCGGCGTTGGACAGCCCTTCGCCGAGGCAGGACAGCACCTCGCGCTCGCGCCGCGTGAGGGTGTCCAGGACCGACGGGTCGGCCGTCGTCTCCCGGCGGGGCTTCGCGGCGAACTCGGCGATCAGACGCCGGGTGACGGCCGGGGCGATGAGGCCCTCCCCGCGCGCCACCGTCCGCACCGCCTCGATCAGGTCCTTCGCCTCCGTGTTCTTCAGCAGGAACCCCGCGGCCCCGGCCCGCAGCGCCCCGAACACGTACTCGTCGAGGTCGAAGGTGGTGAGCACGAGGACGTCGGCCACCTGCTCGGCGACCACCTGCCGGGTCGCCGACACCCCGTCCAGACGCGGCATCTGAACGTCCATCAGCACCAGGTCGGGCCGCAGTTCGCGCGCCATGGCCACCGCCTGCCGGCCGTCCGCCGCCTCGCCGACCACCTCGATGTCGGGCGCGCTGCGCAGGATGAGGACGAGCCCGGCGCGCACGGCGGACTGGTCCTCGGCGACCAGGACGCGGATCATCGGCTGTCTCCTTCGGTCACGGGAAGCGTGGCGCGTACCACCCAGATCTTGCCGTCGACCGAGTCCGGGTCCTCGACGGGGCCGGCCTCGAACGCGCCGCCCAGCAGCGCGACCCGCTCCCGCATTCCGACGAGTCCGGCACCGGAGCCGGGTGCGCCAGGGCGGTCGCGGTCGCCGAACGGGCTGGTCACGGAGACGGTCAGACAGCTGTCGAGCTGGGCCAGCGCCACCGTGACCCGGCCGGGGGAGGCGTGCTTGAGGGCGTTGGTGAGGGACTCCTGGACGATGCGGTAGACGGCGAGCTCGACGGGCGCGGGTACCTTGCCATGCTCGGCCTCCAGGGTGACGTCGAGGCCGTTGGTGCGGGCGCCGTCGACCAGGGCGTCGAGCCCGTCGAGGGTGGGGGCGGCGACCGGCTCGGTGTCGCCGCTGGAGTCCCGCAGGATCCCGATCAGCCGCCGCATCTCCGCGAGCCCTTCGACGCTGTTCTCGCGGATGACGGCGAGGGCTTCCTTCGAGGTCTTCGGGTCGTCCAGGGAGAGCGCCGCCGTGGAGTGGATGGCGATCGCGGAGAGGTGGTTGGCGACCATGTCGTGCAACTCGCGTGCCATGCGGGCGCGCTCGGAGGTGATGGCCTGGGCGCGGTCCATCTCGGCCAGCAGCGCGGTCTGTTCGGCGCGCAGGCGGGCGGCCTCGGCGGCGTCGCGGTGGTTGCGGACGATCCAGCCGGTGACGGCCGGCATCAGCCCGACCAGGCCGATGACCACGCCGACCAGCAGGGCCTCGGGCACCCGCCACACCGCGACGGGCACCACCGTACCGGCCACGGTGAGCAGCCCGGTGATCCAGGGGACGCGGCGCACGGTGGCGGGCGGGCCGTAGACGACGGCCGCGTACACCAGGTCGGTGAACATCACGACCGTGACCAGGTTGCCCTGGGTGATGAGATCCGTGGTCAGCGCGGCCCACCCCACCAGCAGGGCCGTGCGCGGCATCGTGCGGCGCATCGCCTCGCAGCCGGCGGTCACGACGAGGGGCAGCAGGATCCACCAGCGGCCGTCGAGCAGCACGATCGGCTCCTCGGCCGGCCGGGCCGCGAGGCCCACACCCCACAGCAGCAGGCCCCCGAGCAGTCCGGCGAGCGCGGCGCACAGGTCGAAGCGGTGCGGGCGGGGCAGTCGTACGGCCATGTCCCCATCCAACACGGGACGGACGCTCGTCGCCTGATTCCGGGGAAGGGTCCTGGACTGCATCTTTCGATGTACCGCGAGTTCGTCGGCGCCGACGACGAAAGCGGCCGGTCCCGACGGGAGCCTGGAAAGGTGACCGAAGGGAGCATGTTGTGATCGTCGCGCTCATCATCGCCTGCGAGGTCGGCTTCTGGGTGCTGCTGGCCCTGGGACTCGCCGTCCGCTACCTGCTGAAGTGGCGCCGTACGAGCGTCGCCCTGCTGCTGTGCGAGCCGCTCCTGGAGGTCGTGCTGTTCGTGGCGACGGCGATCGACCTGAAGAACGGCGCCGAACCGAGCTGGGAGCACGGCGTGGCGGCGCTCTACATCGGCTACACCGTCGCCTACGGCCACTACACGATCCGCTGGCTGGACGGCCACGCCGCCCACCGCCTGGGCGGCGCACCCAAGCCGGTCGGGCCACCGCGCTACGGCATCCCGCGCGCCCGGCACGAGGGGCGGCTGTGGCTCCGTACGGTGCTGGCGGCGGCCGTCGCCTGTGCGTTGCTCCAAGGCGCGGTCTGGTACGTCGGCGACGACGGGGACATCTCGTCGCTGCGATCCTTCCAAGGGGCCGCGCTCAGGGCCGCGGGCATCCACGGCCTGGTCGCCCTCGCGTATCTGATCTGGCCGAAGAAGGAGCCGGCCGCGCCCGCGGAGGAACCGCGGCTCACGACGACGAAGGAAAGCACCCGACGCTGATCAGCGCAACCTCCACCAGGTCGGGGGCTAGGACAGGCCCTAGCGCTCCCCGCCCGGCACCCACAGCACGTCCCCGACCTCCGTGTTCGCCGTCCGGGCGAGGATGAACAGGAGGTCGGACAGGCGGTTGAGGTAGGTCGCGGTCAGGGGGTTCATCGTGTCGCCGTGGACCTCCAGCGCGGCCCACGTCGAGCGCTCGGCCCGGCGTACGACCGTGCAGGCCTGGTGGAGCAGGGCCGCCCCCGGGGTGCCGCCGGGGAGGATGAAGGAGCGCAGCTTCTCCAACCGCTCGTTGAAGTGGTCGCAGTCGGCCTCGAGCCGGTCGATGTAGAACTGCTCGACCCTGAGCGGCGGGAACTGAGGGTTCTCCACCACCGGCGTCGACAGGTCCGCACCCACGTCGAACAGGTCGTTCTGCACCCGGGTGAGGACCTTGACGATCTCCTCGTCCAGGCCGCCCAGTGCGATCGCCGTCCCGAGCACGGCGTTCGCCTCGTTGGCGTCGGCGTACGCCGAGATCCGCAGATCGGTCTTGGCGACCCGGCTCATGTCGCCGAGGGCGGTGGTGCCCTGGTCGCCGGTCCTGGTGTAGATGCGCGTCAGATTGACCATGTGACCAGCGTAGGTACGCCCCGGCCGTTCGGACCACGCGTGTGCGGACCGTCACGGCCACAACGGCGAAGGCGAGGGCGACCAGGACGCCGTACAGCAGGGTGGTGACCATCCGCAGGGTCGTCCTGGCCCCGGGCACGCAGTACCTGATCAGTCACCTCGAAGCCACCGTGCGCGAGGAGGCCGCCGCGGCCGAGGGTGACCCGCTGCCGGCCGCGAGATGCTCAAGGGGTGCAATCCGGACGAAGTGTCCCGAGAGGTCCTGGTGCTTCTCGACGACATCGAGGAGCTGTTGAGCGAGAAGGTGCTCAACTACGCCGTCCGGGGCGCGGAATGACCCGTGCCGGTGTGAAGTCCGTCAGATGAGACGTGACTCGCGTTACTAACCGGTCACACGGTCCCTCACGAGCGCTAAGGTCCGCCGAGAGCAACGTAAACAGGGTGTAAGGCGTTTCAAAGGGGAGTCGCAACAGTGGCACGGAAGCTTGCCGTCATCGGCGCCGGCTTGATGGGTTCCGGGATCGCCCAGGTCTCCGCTCAGGCGGGCTGGGACGTCGTCCTGCGGGATGTCACCGACGAGGCGCTCAAGCGCGGCACCGACGGCATCAAGGCCTCGTACGACAAGTTCGTCAGCAAGGGCAAGCTGGAGGCCCATGACGCCGACGCCGCCCTCGCCCGGATCACCGCGACCACCGACCTGGACGCCGCCGCCGACGCGGACGTCGTCGTCGAGGCCGTCTTCGAGAAGCTCGAGGTCAAGCACGAGATCTTCCGCACGCTCGACAAGATCGTGCGTGAGGACACCGTGCTCGCCTCCAACACCTCCGCCATCCCGATCACCAAGATCGCGGCGGCTACCGAGCGCCCCGAGCGGGTCGTCGGCGTGCACTTCTTCTCGCCCGTGCCGATGATGCAGCTCGTCGAGCTCGTCCGCGGCTACAAGACGAGCGACGAAACCCTCGCCGCCGCGCGGGAGTTCGCCGAGTCCGTCGGCAAGACCTGCATCGTCGTCAACCGGGACGTCGCCGGCTTCGTCACCACCCGGCTCATCTCGGCGCTCGTCGTCGAGGCCACCAAGCTCTACGAGTCGGGCGTCGCCACCGCCGAGGACATCGACCTCGCCTGCAAGCTGGGCTTCGGCCACGCCATGGGCCCGCTCGCCACGGCGGACCTCACCGGCGTCGACATCCTGCTGCACGCCACCAGCAACATCTACACCGAGTCCCAGGACGAGAAGTTCGCCCCGCCGGAGCTGATGCGCCGGATGGTGGACGCGGGTGACATCGGACGCAAGAGCGGGCAAGGCTTCTACAGCTACTGAGCACCCGTAAAACCGCACAGGCCCCGGGCGTATCACGCGATGGGGTGAATTCGGTATCGGTTCGCTCACAGACGGCAACCTCAGGCGGCTCAACGCAGTCAGAGGTTGCATCACCGGCCACGGCGAAGACTCGTAGCGAACACAGGCACAGACACATCGCGGAGCACGAACGCACGCTTGGGGAGCGCATATGCACATCAGGGGCGACCACGCCGAACTGGTCGTCGGGGGCGTCCTCGACGTCCGCAGCGCGGCGGACGCCCGTACGGTCCTGCACTCGGCCGTCGACGACGGAGTCGGCGATCTGGTGCTGGACCTGTCCGAGCTGGACTCCTGGGACGCCACCGGGCTCGGGGTGATCATGGGGGCCCACCGGCGGGCCGGCCGCTGCGGCCGGCGCCTGGTGCTGCGCGGCGTACCGCCGCAGATGCAGCGCCTGCTGGTGGCCACCCGGTTGCACCGGATCCTGGCGATCGAGGGCGGCATCGGGGTGGAGTCCCTGCCCCGGGTGTGACGCCGGGCACGGGCGGGGCGGGACAGCCGGGCGTTACGGCTGCGAAGCGTACGTCGCGCGCAATCCTCACGAGACCGTGACGTCTCGGACGGCGCGGTACCCCGAGCTGTCATAGATACTGTGCGAAGGTTTAGGGTTCGGCTGCCCGCTGCCTAGACAAACCCCTTCGAGCGGGCCCGGACCAGAAGCGACAGCGCGGTGTGCGGCAAGGCCGGGAGGGGCTTGGCACAGGCACACGACGCTTTTGGGGGGCTTGAAACCTATGGACCCGAACAACCGGGGACCCGAGGAGTACGGCCATGACGGCGACGACAACTCGTCGCGCCAGCGCCCGCCCAGGGACCCCCTCACACCCGACTTCGGACAGCACTCGCCCGCGCTCGCCCGCACGGTGCAGCTCGTCGCGGGCGACTTCCTGCTCACCGTCAACCCCGTCGACGGCAGCGAGATCGAGGTCTGCCCGCCGGCGGAGCGGCCGGCGCGGCCCGAGAAGCTGTCCCCGGTCGACCGTGCCGAGGCCGACCGCGCCGCCAGACCGCCCGTCCCGCCCGGGCCGACCCGGCCCGAACAGCCGCTCCTGGCCCGCCAGGACGAGCGTGAACAGTTGGTACGGCTGCTCGCCCGCGGCCGCTCGGTTCGCCTCGTCGGCTCCCGGGGCGCCGGCCGCACCAGCCTCCTCGACCTCGTCGCCGAGGACTGCGCGGACCTCGCCCCCGACGGCGTGGTCCGCCTCACCGGCTTCCACCGCACGCCCGACGACCTGCTGTACGACCTCTTCCACGCCGTCCACGGCGCGCCCCTGCACCGCCCGGATCAGGACGAACTGCTCGCCTGGGTCCGTGACATCGGCGCGGTCGTCGTCCTGGACGACATCGAGTTCGGCGGCGCCGCGCTCGACGCGCTGCTGGACGCGACCCCCGAGTGCGCCTTCCTGATCGGTGCCACGCCCGACGTGCCCGCCCCATCCGCCGGCTCCGGCATCGAGGACGTCGCCCTCGCCGGTCTCGACCGTGCCGACAGCGTGGAGCTCCTGGAGCGCCAGGTCGGCCGGGTCCTCACCGAGGACGAGGAGAACTGGGCGGGCGACCTGTGGTTCGAGTCGGAGGGGCTGCCGCTGCGGTTCGTGCAGGCCGGGGCGCTGCTGCGGCAGCGGGACCGGCTGCGGGACGGAGCGGACCCCGCCGGGGAGTTCGCAGCCTTCCAGGACGAGCCGCCGGTCGACGCGCCCTTCGACGCGCCGATGGAGGGCGGTCGCGAGGAGGTGCCGCTGCCGTCGGTCGGCGAGGCGGCCGGCCCCGCGTCGCTGCTCGCCTCGCGGCTCAGCGCCTCCGCCCGCGCCACCCTGCGGTTCGCCGTCGCGCTCGGCGGCGAGGTGCCGCACCAGGCGCATCTGCCCGCACTGGTCGGCGACACCCACGCGGACGCCGCGCTGGGCGAGCTGGCCGACTGCGGGCTGGTCTCGCCCGTCGGCTCCCGTTACCGGCTCGCCGCCGGGGTCCAGGCCCAACTGGAGGCCGCCGGCTACGCCGAGGACGTCCAGGACGGCGCCCTCACCGCCGCCCGGCACTACGCCTGGTGGGCCGGGCACCCCTCGGTCACGCCGGAGCGCGTGTGCGCCGAGGCGGACGCCGTGCTCGCCGCGCTGGGCGTGCTGGTGCCCGGCACCACGCCACCCGCCGAGGGCGAGGAGAGCCCGACCGTGCGGCTGGCCCGCACGGCCGCGCCCGCGTTCGCCGCGGGACTGCACTGGAGCGCCTGGGAACGGGCGCTGCGGGCGGGCGCCGAGGCCGCCCGGCTGGCCGGCGACGTCGCCGAACAGGCCTACTTCCATCACGAGTTGGGCATCCTCGCGCTCTGCCGCGGCCGGCTGGACCGGGCCCGTGCCGAGCTGGAGACCTCCATCGGTCTGCGCGGCGCCCTCGCCGACAAGCGCGGCACGGTCGCGGGCCGCCGCGCCCTCGCCCTGGTCTCGGACCGCTCCGGTACGACGCCGGGAGTGGCCGCGTTCGGTGCGACGGCGGCGGAGGAGGTGCCGGACGCGCGGTACGAGGAGTCGCAGTCGCCGCCGGGCGGCGTGCCGGCCGCGTTCTCGTCCGGAGGGAACCACACGACGCTGGTCACGCACCGGGCCTCGGCGGCCTCCTCGTCGTCCCCGGCGGCCTCGCGCAACGGCCGTGGCGGTGTCCGGGGGTTCGCCCGGCGCAACCTCGCCGCGGCCGGCGCGGGCGCGCTGCTCGTGGCCGTGCTCGGCACGGTGGTGACGCTCGGCGCGACGTCCGACAACGACCCGAGTGCCCCGGCCGACCAGGTCGGTGTCAACCCGTCCGCGAGCCAGGGCATCGGCGACGACGGCCTCGGCGCCGACAAGGCGGAGGGCGACGACGGGCAGAGCTCCGGCGACACCGGCACGGCGACGAGCCGGCCGACGGATCCCGGCCCTGACGGCACGCTCGGCACCGCGGACGACCCGACGCCGACGGAGTCGGGGGAGCCGTCGGACCGCCCGAGCGGCACGCAGGGGCCGGGCGGCCGGCCGACCGGTCCGACGGACGACCCGACGAAGCCGACGGACGACCCCACCAGACCGACGGACGATCCGACCAGGCCCACGGACGACCCGACCGACGATCCCACCGACGACCCGACCGACGATCCCACGGACGACCCGACGGGCCCGACGGGCGATCCGACCGACGACCCCACGGACACGCCGACGGACCCGCCGTCGACCTCGACCTCGGCCAGCGGCCCGGCCTCCTCCAGCCCGGCGGAGACCACCTCCGCCGGCGCCCCGAGCACGGACGAGGGCACGCCGAGCAGCACGTCGGACACCGTGATCTGACGCGACGACCAGGACGAGGAAGAATCAGGACGAGAGGGCCGGGTCCATCCCGTGGACCCGGCCCTCATCATCGTGGAACTGCTCGGAACGTGCGTCAGAACAACCGCAACTTGTCGTCCTCGATCCCCCGCAGCGCGTCGTAGTCCAGCACCTGGCAGCCGATGCCCCGGTCCGTCGCCAGGACCCGGGCCTGCGGCTTGATCTCCTGGGCCGCGAAGATGCCGCGGACCGGCGCGAGATGGGGGTCCCGGTTCAGCAGCTCCAGATAGCGCGTGAGTTGCTCCACGCCGTCGATCTCGCCCCGGCGCTTGATCTCCACCGCGACCGTCCGGCCCTCGGCGTCCCGGCACAGGATGTCGACCGGCCCGATGGCCGTCATGTACTCGCGGCGGATGAGCGTGTACCCCTCGCCCAGGGTTTCGATGCGGTCGGCGAGTAGTTCCTGGAGGTGAGCTTCCACACCGTCCTTGATCAAGCCAGGATCGACGCCGAGCTCGTGCGAGGAGTCGTGGAGGACCTCCTCCATCGTGATGATGAGCTTCTCGCCCGCCTTGTTGGTGACCGTCCAGACGTCCTTCTGCTCGCCATCCCCCTCCTTCAGCGTGCAGGGCGGCGACATCCAGTTCAGGGGCTTGTAGGCCCGGTCATCCGCGTGGATGGAGACGCTGCCGTCCGCCTTGACCAGGATCAGACGGGGCGCCGAGGGCAGGTGGGCGGTGAGCCGGCCCGCGTAGTCGACGGAGCATCGGGCAATGACGAGACGCATGGTCGGCAACGCTACTCGACGGGCCCAGGTGGACGCGATTCGCCCTGGGGGAGTCCGTATGACCCCGGACTGCCCCTGTTCATTTCTGGCCGATTGTGTGCCTAACGAGGACTGCCCATGTACGCATTCTCCTGGTGCGGTCACCGTCCGTTGCCTACCGTATTAAACGGGAGGTCGCGAGGCGTGTACGCAGAGTGTCCGATATCGCGAACTCCCCTATCTGTCCGGCAACCCCTGCTGCTGCGGGGGTGCGAGAGGAGAACCCATGTCGCTCGACGTCTCACCGGCCCTACTCGAGAAGGCCGAGCGAGGCGAGGTCGACGAAGCCGAATTCGTCGACTGCGTCCGGACCTCCCTGCCCTATGCATGGGGGATGATCAGCTCCCTGGTGGCCCAGCTGAAGGTGGACGGCGGTCAGTTCGCCGACAACCAGACGCCCCCGCCGGACGAGCAGGCACGTGGCCAGCTGCTGCGTGCGCTTGCGAGTGACGCGATACGCGGCGCGCTGCAGCGGCACTTCGGGGTGCGACTGGCCTTCCAGAACTGCCACCGGGTGGCGGTGTTCCCGCTCGACGCCTCGGTCGACGAGACGCTGACCCGCTTCACTTCGGTCCGCAGTCAGCTGCTGAACCAGTCTCCGGAGTTCAGGGACTGCTGACGCAGAGCCGCTTGCTTGCCGCTCCTTACGCGGGAGGTGCATTCAGTACTGGGGCGGCAAGCCCCCTGGCACACCGGGCACTTCGTCGGGGCCGGGTCATCGGCCGAGCTGCGGCAGCACCTCGGCGCCCAGTCGCCGTACGTTCTCCTCGGTCGCCGCCAGGTCGCCCGAGCCCTCGACGAGCAGGGCGAAGCGGGAGATCCCGGTCCGTTCGCTGGTCGCCGCCAGGCGGTCGGCGCACAGACGCGGGGTGCCCACCGGATGCAGCCCGCAGAGCAGTTCGGTGTACGCCAGCGGGTCGCGCATCGCGCGATGGCGGCCGTCCACCGTCACATGGGCCTCCAGGCCCTGCCGGAGCCAGCCCGGCATCGCCTTCGTCAGGGTCTCGACCGCGTCCGTGCGCCGGTCCGCGATCTGGCAGACGCCGGCCGAGACATGGGCCGCGCCCAGGATCTCCTGCGCCGGCCGGCCGACGGCGCGCGCGTGCTGCCGCCACAGGGCGACCATCTCGGCCTTCTCCTCGTCGCCCACATGCATTCCCAGCAGCATCGGCAGCCCGCGCTCGGCCGCCATGCGCACGCTCGCCGGTGAGGTGCACGCGACGACGACCTCGGGCCCCTCGGACTCGGTGAGGCACTCCGACGGCCTCGGTACGACGGGGACTTCACGGAAGCTGAACCGCTCGCCGGCCGCCGCGACCGCCGGTTCACGCAGCCAGCGCACCAGCAGATCGAGTGATTCCGGGAACCCTTCCTCGTACGCCTGAAGTCCCGAGCCGAACACCTCCAGATCGACCCAGGGGCCGCCGCGGCCCACGCCCAGCGAGAACCGCCCGCCGGAGGCGATGTGCAGCAGCGCGGCCTGTTCGCCGACGGCCACCGGGTGGGCGGTGGGCAGCACGGTCACCGCCGTGCCGACCCTCAGCCGACTGGTGCGGCCGAGCAGTAACGCGGCCAGGGTGATCGCGGACGGACAGGTGCCGTACGGCACGAAGTGGTGCTCGGCCAGCCAGACCGTGTCGAGCCCCGCTTTCTCGGCGACCTCGGCGGAGCGGACCGCGCGGTGCAGCGCCTCCCCGTCGCCCTGGCCCGGGAACCGGGCCGCCAACACGAAACTTCCTACGCGCATCGCTTTTCCTGCTTCCTTGGCTCCGACGCGGAGCTCCCCCACCCGGGCATAACCGTCTGACACGTGCCGAGGACACGGCCTGGCGAAGAGATTTGCGGATTGTCTGCACAATGGATGGCCGGAGCGAGGGACTTGTGGGGGTTGGTCCCGTACGAATACCCCCGTCCGTGCCGCGTAGGCTGGACACGACCCGTGCATCCTGTATAGCCCCGTGAGGTGTTCCGTGTCCCCGCGTCGCAACCGACCCAAGGCCCTCAAGGGAGCCGCCTCGTCCGGAGGCGGCGCCGAGGACGACCGCCCCGGGCGCTACGGCGGCTGGCAGTCCACGGAGAGCTGGGACGGCGAGGACTGGAACGTACGGCATGTGGCCGGCGCGAGCGCGCAGGGCAAGGCGTACCGCTGCCCGGGCTGCGACCAGATGATCCCGGACGGCGTCCCGCACGTGGTCGCCTGGCCGGACCACGGGGGCGTCGACGACCGCCGTCACTGGCACCGGGCGTGCTGGAACGCGAAGGACCGCCGCACCACGCGGGTGCAGCGGTCCCGTAACGCGCCGAGGTTCTAGCCGGGCGGGCTCACACGTCCCGCTGCTCCAGCAGCGCGTAGGCGCCGGCGAACGCGGCGGCCGTCACGCCGAGCATGATCCACAGCGGATCCCAGCCGGACGGGCCGGAGTCGGTGAAGGACTGGGAGTAGAAGACGCTGAGCTGGTTCGGGATGGAGTACTCGATCAGGGCCTGCTGGAGGTCCTGAAGCGACTCCGAGAACATGAACAGCGCGATGACCATCGGGGCCAGCATCAGCCCGATCATGATGGTGATCGCGCCCGCCGAGTGCCGGATGATCGAGCCCACGACGAGCGAGAGCAGGCCGAGCAGCGCGATGTAGAGCGAGATGCCGACCGTGCCCTTCAGCCACTCGGAACCGGTGGGCTCGCGCGCGTCGTCCAGGAGGGACACGTCCGCCAGGGCGACGAGGAGAGCCGACGCCAGCGTCACCACGAAGGCGACCGCGAAGAACACGATCGCCTTCGCCGCCAGCACCCGCGCCCGGCTCGGGCACGCGGTCATCGTGGTCCGGATCATGCCGGTGCCGTACTCCGAGGCCGTGGTCAGCACGCCCAGCGTGATGACGCACATGCTGCCCAGCAGCAGCCCGAAGAAGCCGAACGACAGCGGGTTCTCGCCGGCCAGGCTGCCGTCCGAGGCGTTGGCGGCGACCAGCGCGGCGGTCGCCAGACCGATGCCCACGACGAGCAGCACGAACACGCCGAGCGTCCACATCGTGGAGCGCACCGACCTGATCTTCGTCCACTCCGAGGCGAGCGCATGCCCGAGGTGCGTGCGCACGACGGGGATCGGCGAGGTGTAGGTGGGGTACGACGAGCCGGGCGCCGCCTGCCAGTTCGGTGCGGCGGTCTGCGGCATCGGGGGCTGGGGCGTGCTCATCGGGCGTCCTCGGGCTTGGTCGGGGCGGCTGGGGCGGACGGGGTGCCGCCCGCCACCGGCACCGAGCCGAAGGACTCCGACATCGCCTCGACCAGCAGCAGCCCGCGGCCGCCGGTCGACTCCCAGTCGACGATCACCGGCTTGGCGGGCGCGCGCGGCGAGGCGTCGCTGACGCAGACACGCACCCGGTCGCCGCGCAGGATCAGGTCGAGCCGGACCGGTCCCTGAGTGTGGATCAGCGCGTTGGTGACCAGTTCGGACACGACCAGCAGGACGCCGTCGGCCGCTTCCCCGACCTCCCAGCGGCGCAGGGTGCGCGCGGTGAAACGGCGGGCGTGCATGACGGCGTCGGGCAGCCGCCACACCACCCAGCCGGACCGGATCGGCCGGGCCGTCATGCCGTCGTAGCGCAGCAGCAACAGCGCCACGTCGTCCTCGCGCCGGCCCGCGTCGCCGAGCAGTTCGTCGGCCATCCGCCCGGCATCGGCCGGGTCGGCCGCGGCGAGCGCGGCGCGGGTGCGGTCCATCCCCTCGTCCAGGGGCAGGTCGGCGGCCTCGACCAGGCCGTCGGTGACCAGGGCGAGCACCGTGCCGGGCGTCAGCGCCACCGCGGTCATGGGGAACTCCGCCTCGGCCAGCACGCCCAACGGAAGTCCGCCCTCGACCTCCACCTCCTCCGTGGTGCCGTCGGGCTGGCGCAGCAGCGGGGCGAGGTGACCGGCCCGCACGAAAAGCGCGTTGCCCTCTTCCATGTCCACTTCGACATAGCAGCAGGTGGCGAACAGGTCGGTCTCCATGCCGACGAGCAGCCGGTTGGCGTGTGAGACGACCACGTCCGGCGGGTGGCCCTCCACCGCGTAGGCCCGGACCGCGGTGCGCATCTGGCCCATGATCGTCGCGGCCCCCGCGCTGTGCCCCTGCACGTCGCCGATGACGAACGCCACCCGGTCCTCGGAGATGACGATGACGTCGTACCAGTCGCCGCCCACCTGGAGCCCGCGCCGGGCGGGCAGATAGCGGGCGACGGCCGTGCCCCCGGGGAGTTCGGGCAGGCGCCGGGGCAGCAGGCTGCGCTGGAGCAGCGTCGCGAGTTCCTGCTCGGCGTCGTACGCGTGCGCGCGCTCCAGGGCTTGTCCCACCAGCGCCGCGGTCGCGGTCAGTACGGACCGCTCCTCGGTGGCGAACTCGTGCGGCTGGTCCCAGCCGACCAGGCACACGCCGACGACGCCGCCCTTGGCGGGCAGCGGCAGCACGGCCAGGCCGCCGGCGCCGATGCCGGCGAGTCCGGGTTCCAGGGCGGTGCCGGCGGGCCACAGATCCATGCGGCCGTCCCGCAGCGCCAGTTGAAGGGTGGGCAGGGCCCGGACCGGGGCGTCGGGCCATTCGGAACGCCACTCGGCACGCCAGGTCTCGGGCCAGGCGTCGGGCCGCGGCGGGTCGAGCACGATGACGATCAGCCGGTCCTCCCGCAGTTCGGCGAGGGCCACGCGGTCGGCGGCGAGCGGCTCGCGCAGCGCGGTGACGACCACGCGGCCGACGTCACGGACGGTCGTGGCGTCGTCGAGTGCGGCGGTGAGCCACTGGATCCGGGACACGTCGTCGGCGCTCCGGCGCTGGACCGAGGTCGCGGTGACCACCCCGAGCAACTGCTGCGGGCGGTCGCCGGGGCTCGCCGGCACCCGGCATCTCAGGCTCAGCCAGCGCATCTCGCCCGTGGGACAGCGGACCCGGAACTCCAGCTCCCGCCGGGCGGACGCCGGGGTGGACGGCTCCAGGACCGACATCAGCGCGTGCATGTCCTCGGGGAAGGCGTTCGCGATGAGGCTGTCCGCCTTGCCGTCGAACTCCTCGGGCGTGAGGCCGACCAGGTCGAGCAGTGTCTCGTCCGCGTCGATCACTCCGGTGTCCGGCACCAGGACGAACGAGCCCACCCGCAGCGTGCGCAGGGCGCGATCCAGCAGCGACGGCGCGGTGGGGCGGGCAGTCCCGGCTTTCTCGGTTCCGGCTTTCTCCGTCCCGGCCTTGAGCAGATCGGCGACCGCGTCGGCGTAACGCGTCAGGAAGCGCCGTTGCTCGGCCTCGAATCCGTCCGCGGAGGCCCCCACGAAGACGAGGCAGCCCAGCCGCCTGCCTTCCGCCGTGAGGGGCAGCGCGCCGAGTGACGTCTGGGCTCCCGGCGGCGTCGGCCCGCCTTCGTAGGAGGCGAGGGCCGCGGGGGTCAGCCACAGCGGCCGGTCGCTGCGGAACGCCTGCGCGGCGGGTGAGCCGCCGGACAGGGGCAGCCGCTCCGGCAGACCGTACTCGGACACGGCGGGTCCGGCCGTCTCCAGGAGCCGGAGTTCCTCCTGCCCGGCACCGGCCGCGTAGACAGCCGCCAGCGCCGCTCCGGCGAACGTCAGGGCCCGCTCCACCGGTACGGCCTCTCGCGCCGGAGGCGCTGAACCGGTGCCCGCGGCCCCGGACTGAGATGCCCGCAGCTGTGAGACGCCGGCCCGGGCACCGCCGTCATGAGGCATGTCCGCACCTTCCTCCCGCCCGGGCCACAGGTGCCGCCAGGTTGCGATCGGGGCGCTCAGCTACCAGCGTCTCATATGCGGACGAAGCGGACAGATCAGCCCGCCCACCGCTGTCGGTCGCGTTCGCAGTTCACCTCGGCCGGTGCCACACTTACGACATAACCGTCTTGCCACTTTTCATCCAGTTGCTTTCCAGGCGGGCGCCCGGCGCCGACATCCAGACCTCGTCCCGTTGGGAGGTCTCGCAATGAAGGCCCGCGTACGGGGGGCGGTCGTCGTGGTGACCGCGGCCGCCACGGCCGCGGTGCTCGCGGCCTGCGGGGACGACGGGACAACGGGCTCGGGCGGGGGAAGCCGGCCGAGGATCGGCGTGCTGCTGCCGGACTCCACCACGGCCCGCTGGGAGACCAATGACAGACCGCTGCTCGACCGACGGATCAGGGAACTGTGCGACGAGTGCACGGTGGAGCACGCCAACGCCAAGAACGAGGTCGCCATCCAGCAGGCGCAGATGAACTCGATGATCGCCGAGGGGGTCGACGCCATCCTGCTCGTGGCCGTCAATTCCAGATCACTGCGCCCCACGGTCGCGAAGGCGGACGAGGCGGGCATTCCCGTGATCGCCTACGACCGTCTCGCCGAGGGCCCGATCTCGGGTTACGCCTCCTTCGACGGCGAGGAGGTGGGCCGGCTCCAGGGCAGGGCGCTGCTGGAGGCCATGGGGGACACGGTGCCCCGTGGTCGCATCGTCATGATGAACGGCGACCCCACCGACCCCAACGCGGTGTCGTTCAAGAGGGGCGCGCTGTCCGTGCTGGAGGGCAAGGTCGAGATCGCCAAGGCGTACGACACCGGCCAGTGGAGACCGGAGATCGCGCACATGAACATGTCCGGCGCCATCTCCGCGCTCGGCGCCGGCACCATCGACGGGGTCTACGCCGCCAACGACGGCCTCGCCGCCGGCAGCATCGCCGCGCTGAAGGCCAACAAGGTCGCTCCGCTGCCTCCCGTCACCGGGCAGGACGCCGAGCTCGGGGCCCTGCGGCGCATCGTGGCCGGCGAGCAGTACATGACCGTGTACAAGCCCTTCGAGCCCGAGGCCGCCGCCGGTGCCGCGATGGTCGTGGCCGCGGCCCGCAACGAGAGCCTCGACCGGGTCGCCGAGGACACGGTGCGCACCGACAGCGGGCACACGGTTCCGGCCGTCCTGCTCACCCCGGTCTCCGTGACCGTGGACACCATCGACGACACGTTGGTGAAGGACGGCGTGCACACCGTCCAGGAGATCTGCACCCCGCAACTCGCCGCCGCCTGCGAGCGGGCCGGGCTCACCTGACGGGCCCGTTCCGCGGCGGGCCGGTCCGGTCATGGGAAGGAGTGGTCGTTCGTGCCGAGTCCCCCCTTGCTGAGGCTGCGCGGCGTGTGCAAGCGCTTCGGTGTCGTCGACGTCCTCACCGACATCGAGCTGGAGATCCGCGCGGGCGAGGTCGTCGCGCTGCTGGGGGACAACGGGGCCGGCAAGTCCACGCTGGTCAAGGTGATCTCCGGGGTCGCCCCGGCGGACAAGGGCCTCATCGAGTGGGAGGGCCGGGCGGTCCACATCAGGCGCCCCCACGACGCCCGGGACCTCGGCATCGCCACCGTCTACCAGGACCTCGCGCTGTGCGGGAACCTCGACGTCGTGGGCAATCTCTTCCTCGGCCGGGAGATCCGCAGCTACGGGTTCCTCGACGAGGTCGAGATGGAGCGGCGCACCGGTCAGCTGCTGGAGCGTCTGACCCGGGGCATCCCCGATCTGCGCGCCCCCGTGGTCTCCCTGTCCAGCGGCCAGCGCCAGACGGTCGCCATCGCCCGCTCCCTCCTCGGCGACCCGCGGATCCTCCTCCTGGACGAACCGACCGCGGCCTTGGGATTCGAGCAGACCACCGAGGTCCTGGACCTCGTGGACCAACTGCGCGACCGGGGCCTCGGGGTGCTGCTCATCAGCCACAACATGGGCGATGTGAAGGCTCTCGCGGACCGGGCCGCCGTGCTGCGGCTCGGCCGCAACAACGGCTTCTTCGACGTGAACACCGCGTCCCAGGAACAGATCATCGCCTCCGTCACCGGCGCCACAGAGAACGTGCCCCGCCGGATGGCACACCGGGAGGCAGGGTGGTGAAAGGGATGCGCAGCAGGGCCGCCAGCACGCGGAACACACCCGCCGAGCCCGCCACCGGGGCCCGTCGGCCACCTCGCGGACCGGCCGTCGCCCAGGTGGTGGAGAGCGGGATCGCCGTCCTGCGGCGCAAGCTGAGCGCCGGCGAACTCGGCTCGCTCCCGGTCGTCCTGGTCCTCGCCGCGGTCTGGATCACCTTCCAGTCCCTCAACGAGAGCTTCCTGTCGCCCCGGAACCTGTCCAACCTCAGCGTGGACATCGTGGGGACGGGGTTGATCGCGGTCGGCATCGTCTTCGTGCTGCTGCTCGGCGAACTGGACCTGTCGGTCGGGTCGATCAGTGGTCTCGCCGCCGCGGTCTTCGCCGTACTGAACGTGAACAACGGCGTGCCGGAATGGCTCGCCCTCATCGTCGCGGTGCTCGCGGGCACGGTGGCGGGAACCGTCCAGGGCTACTCCGTCGCCAAGACCCGGGTGCCGGCCTTCGTCGTCACCCTGGCGGGGCTGCTGACCTGGAACGGCCTGATGCTGTACATCCTCGGGACCAGCGGCACCGTCAACCTCGACGAGAACGGGCTCGTCGCCAAGCTGACGAGCCACTACTTCACCCACGACGCCGCCGCCTACGCGGTCGCGGCCGTCGGCACGGGCCTGGTCTTCCTCGTGTCCTGGCAGGAGAGACGGCGCCGCCACGCCATGGGCATGCGGCACCGCTCACTGCGGGGGATCATCGTGCGCACGGCCGTGCTCGCGGCGGTCTCGTTCACCGCCGCCTACCTGCTGAACCGGTTCCAGGGGCTGCCGCTCGCCCTGCTGATCTTCCTGGTCGTGGTGGCCGGGCTGGACATCGTCCTGCGCCGCACGCACTACGGACGGCAGGTCTACGCGCTCGGCGGCAGCATCGAGGCGGCCCGCCGCGCCAGCCTGAGCGTGACGCGGGTGCAGACCGCGGTGCTCGCCGTCTCCGGCACCATGGCGGCGCTCGGCGGCCTGTTCCTGGCCTCACGCATCACGTCGGTGAGCCAGGGGGCGGGTTCGGGCATCCTGCTGCTCAACGCCATCGCGGCGGCCGTGATCGGGGGCACCAGCCTGTTCGGGGGACGCGGCACGACCTGGTCCGCGGTGCTCGGCATGCTGGTCATCCAGTCGATCGCCTCGGGCATGGTGATCACGGACACCCCCACCGCCGTCCAGTTCATGATCACGGGTGGGGTGCTCTTCGCCGCCGTCGTGATCGACGCACTGTCACGGCGTTCACAGGAGGCGCACGGGCGGGCCTGACGATCCTCAGTCGGCGCAGCAGCCGTCCTCGGCACCGGCACCGGCACCGGCGCCGGCACGGGTGTCGAGTCGGCAGAAGCAGGACGCCTCGATCGGTACGTCCGCCAGCGCGGCGGCGAGGCGGAGCTGCTGGGCCACCATCCGCGCCTCCCCCGTCCTGCCGAGGCGCGTCAGGCACTCGTGCAGGCCGTGCAGCGACCAGACGTTGCCGGGGTGCTGCACGGCGCGCGGCAGGGTGCCGTCCAGGCCCAGGTCGGCGCGGTAGACCGCCTCGGCCTCCTCGACCCGGCCCTGTTCGAGGAGCAGTGCGCCGTAGGCGTGCCGGGTGGGTTGCATCCAGCCCCACGGCTCGTCGTAGGGGAGGTTGTCGTCGAGGTCGATGGAGCGTTCCAGTGCGGCGAAGGCGGCGTCGTGGTCGCCCTTGCGGTACTCCAGCTCGCCGTCGAGCATCGCCGAGGCGATCGCCAGGATGTCGGCGCAGGTGTTGTTGAAGAGCATGCGGGTCTCGGGGACGCGGGCGACGGCCGCGTGGAAGAGGCGGCGTTCCGTCTCCGCCTGCGGGACGCGGTGCGTGGCGGAGAGCGCGACGCCGCGGGCGTAGTGGATCATCGCGGTCGTCACGCAGTACAGGTCGGGGTCGGCGGGCAGCGGCAGGGCCAGGATGTCGTCCCAGCGGCCGAAGCGGATCAGGACGTGGACCCGCATGGCCACGAAGGCCTCGAGCCAGTCGGCCATGGGCGGGCTCGGCACCCGCAGCAGGTCTTCCGGGATGGACGCCTCCAGCTCCGCCGCGGTCCTGAGGGCCACCTCGGACTGGCCGAGGAACATCGCGCCGTAGATCTTGAAGTGGTAGTTGTGCGAGCGGTACAGGGTGTAGAAGTTCATCGCCCCGGCCCGGGCGTGGTACTTCTCGTCGGCCGCGATCGCCGCGGTGTTGTCCGAGACGACCCGCCGGTAGTCGCCGCAGAGCACCTCCAGGTGCGAGGGCATGTGATGCAGGTGGCCGGCGTCGGGCACCAGTCCGCGCAGCCGGTCCGCGACGGGCAGCGCCACCTCGGGTGTCGGGGACATCTCCATCAGGTGGACGTACATGTGCACCACGCCCGCGTGGCCGCGCCCCGCGTCGGTGGCGAGGGCGCGCTCCAGGACTGCCCTCGCCTCCAGGGTGCGCGCGCCCTCGGCCGGTTCGCCGGTCCTGAGGTCCCACAGCTGCCAGGGGGTGAGGTTCATCAGGGCGTCGGCGTACAGGGTGGCGATGTCCGGGTCCTCGGGGGCGAGTTCGTAGACCGCGCGCATGCTGTCGGCGTAGGGGGCGTTCCAGATCGAGCAGTCCTCGACGGCCTCCGCCTGCGGGTAGCGGGCGCGCAGTGCGCCGATCAGCGCCCGTTCGACGGGGGTGGCCTTCGCCGTCTTGTCGTGGGCCAGTTCCACGGCGGCGTGGGTGCGGTCGACGGTCCGGGCCAGGTCCTGGTCGTCGAAGAACTCCCAGGGCTTGTTGTAGTTCGGACCGAGTGCGTAGGCGATGCCCCACTGGGCCATGGCGCAGTCGGGGTCGGCCGCGGCGGCGGCCTCGAAGCAGGCGACGGCTTCCTCGTGGTGGAAGGCGTACGTCCACATCAGCCCGCGGTCGAACCAGAGTTGGGCCTGGGCGGAGGACGTGGTCACGGGGCGGGTGTAGGTGCCGAGGTCGTAGTAGTCCATCGTCTGTCTCCTGCCTGTGCTGCGCCCGCCGGCCTGTTCCCGAGTCTTCCTGAGCGCATCGGGTCTCGCACCGACAACGGGGGCAGCCGCCGCCCGGTTGCGGTTCAGCTGTCTCCGGCGCCGGCGCAGCACGGACGCGGTGTCGCGCAGAGCGACGACGCGGGCCGCGGCGGGGCCCGCGGTCCGAGGAACCCGGCGCGGCGAGCCGGCCGCCGGACGACCGCCCACCCCCGGGCCGCCGCACGGAGGGCCTCGCAGGGCTCCTACACCGCTGGCCAAGCCTCCCCGGGTGCGGGCAAGGGGCGTCGTGGCGCATTCTTGCTGTGTCGCACGCGTGAGGGCGTACGGACGAGGTAGGCCGATGACTGGGAGCGCCGAGGGCGCAGAGCGGACTCCCGGCAGGCTGGCGGCGCTGCTGATCGATGCCTCGGCGGAGGCGATCAGCGCGGCCGGTGGCCACGCCGGAGGGGTCTACCTGCGCTCACGCACGCCCGGGCTGCTGCGTCTGGCGGTGCTGGAAGGGCTGCCCGGGCCGCTGTTCAAGCCCTGGTGGCGGCTGCACGTGGACCGGCCGTTCCCCGTCGCGGACGCCTATCGGCTCGGCGTCGAGGTCGCGCTGCCGAACGCGACGGAGACGATGCGCCGCTATCCGCAGTTCGCGGCCGGTCTGCCGTTCCAGTTCGGGTCGCTGCACATCCCCGTCGTGGGCGGCTCGACCGTCTTCGGTGTCCTGACCGTGCTGCTGCCCCCGGCGGCGGACGCCACGGAACTGCTGCCCGTGCGCGAGCGCGTCGGGCGGCTGGCCGCGGAGCTGGGGGTGGCGCTGGAGAAGGTGCGGGACGGGGACGAGGCGTCGGCGGTGTCCTGGGAGGGCGGGCCCGTGTGTGTCCGGCCCCCGGCCAGCCGCCCGCCCTCGGGGCGTCTCGGCCAGTTCGTCTGGGACCCGGTGACGGGCACCGTGACGACGGACGAGCGGTTGAAGCTCGTGCTGGGTTCTGCGGCGGGAGAGGCCGACGGGACCGTGGAGGAGTTCGCGCGGGCCGTCGCCCCGGGTGACGCGGAGGGAATCCTGGCCGCGCTGCGGGAGGCGGCGGGCGGCCGGCCCCCGGCCCTGCCGCTGTGCGTGCACGCCGCGGACGGTGCGCTGCGCCTGGTCGAGGTCTGGGGGCCGTACGACGACTCGGCCCGCTCCACCGACCCGTCTCTTCCCGGTGGGGTGACGGTACGCGGTGCCGTGCTCGAACCGGGGCCGGGCACGGTGGCGGACTCGGCGGCCGACCTGCTGCCGGAGGGGGTGTTCTGCCTGGACCGGCTGGGGGCGGTCGTCTACGCGAATCCGCGTGCCGCGGCGCTGCTGCGCCGACCGCGCAGCGAACTGCTGGGCCGGACCCTGTGGGAGGGCGTGCCGTGGCTGAACCAGCCCGCCTTCGAGGATCATCTGCGCGGCGCGCTGCTCTCCCCCGACCCGGTGCACTTCCATGTCCGCAGACCGTCCGCGCACGGACGTGAGGCCACCGCCCACTCGCTCGGCGGCGACCTGCTCGCCGTGTCCGTGTATCCCGGCCCGGACCTGCTGACCTGCACACTGCGCCCCGGGCACCGGATGGCGGACAGTCCGTCCGGGCTTCCGGACGCGCACGCCGCGCCGGAGCAGGCCGGCGCGCCCTCGCTCTCCCCCCTGTACCGCCCGATCGTCCTCGCCATCGCGCTGACGGAGGCGGTGACCGCCCGTCAGGTGTCCGCCGTGGTGATGCGGGAGCTGCTGCCCGCGTTCGGCGGCCGTCGCCTCGCCATCTACCTGCTTCAGGAGCGGCATCTGTTCCTGGCCTGGGAGACGGGCTTCCCCAAGGGGTTCCTCGCCCCGTTCGAGGGGGTGGGTCTGGACGCGCGGCTGCCCGGTGTGGAGACGCTGACCACCGGGCGTCCGCTGTTCTTCGACTCGATGCAGCAACTCGCCGACGCCTATCCGGGTATCCCGCTGGACGCCACGGAGGGCGCCCGCGCCTTCCTGCCGCTGATCGCCTCCGGGCGGCCCGTCGGATCCTGCATCCTCGGATTCGACCGGCCGCGCAGCTTCAGCACCGAGGAACGCACGGTGCTCACCGCCATGGCGGGGCTGATCGCGCACGCCATGGAGAAGGCGCGGCGCTACGAGAGCGAGGCCGCGCTGGCCCGTGGACTGCAGCAGGTGCTGCTGCCCCGGCGGCTGCCGCAGCACCCGCTGATCGAGACCGCGGGGCGGTATCTGCCCGGCACCCAGGGCATGGAGGTGGGCGGGGACTGGTACGACGTCGTCGCCGCCGGGGACGGTCTGGCCCTGGTCATCGGTGATGTGCAGGGGCACGGTGTGCAGGCGGCGGCCATCATGGGTCAACTGCGCAGCTCCGTCAGGGCCTTCGCCCTCGGCGACCGGCCGCCCGACGAGGTCATGAGCGGCACCAATCGCCTCCTCATCGACCTCGACTCCGGTCTGTTCGCGAGCTGCTGCTACATCCGGCTCGACCCGGCGACCGGCGTGGCTCAGGCGGCCGTGGCCGGGCACCTGCCGCCCCTTCTGCGCCGCCCGGACGGCCGTACGCAGGTTGTCGACCTGCCCGGCGATGTCGTGCTCGGCGTGGACCCGCAGGCCGAATATCCGGTGGCGGAGCTGCGGATGGAGCCCGGTGCCGTGCTGGCGCTGTACACGGACGGTTTGGTCGAGCGGCCCGGTGTCGACATCGACGACGGCATCAGCGCGCTTCGGGTGGCGCTGTCCCGGGCCGGTGCCCCGGCCTCCCGCGCGGGGGCCCGCTCGCTGGCGGGCGTGGCCGACCGGCTCACCGCGAAGGCCCGGCACACGGCGGACCGCCCCGACGACATCGCGCTGCTGCTCGCCACCCGGCGGGCCACGCCCCCGCGTCGGAGGTGAGGGCGCCCGCCTGTGCGGCCCGGTCGTGCGGTGACCGTGCCCGGTGGGTGCCGCCACCGTCGTAAACCTGTTGCGCGGACGGGAATTGCCCGGACGGGTCGGCCGCGGCATGTGATCGTCCTGTGGGTGAGGGAGCGGGTCCTGTCACGGTCTGTGACGTCTCTCGCCTCCAGGGGCCCGGCAGTGTAGACATGGGCACATGGTCCGACTATGGGGTCGATCCGGGGCCCGGTCGGCCCGTCGTCCCGGCGGTCTGCGCGCCCGGCGTGCGCCCGACCGCGTCCTCGGAGTGCCCGAACGGGCGATGCCGTCCGGTGTGCTCGCCGAGCGACGCCGCACGGGCCGGCTCTCCGCGGTGCGGTCGGCTCTGGGCGGGCGCAGCGTCGCGGGGCAGGTGTTCCTGCTCCAGGTGGTGATCGTGCTCCTGCTGGTCGTGGCCGCGGTGGTGGCGCTCGTCCTCCAGGTGCGGTACGACACCACGCAGGAGGCCCGCAACCGTTCGGTGGCGGTCGCCGAGGCGTTCGCGAACGCGCCCGGCACCCGGGAGGCGCTGGACAGCCCGGATCCGAGCGCGGTGCTGCAACCTCGGGCCGAGGCGGCGCGCGAGGCGACCGGGGTGGACTTCCTCGTCGTCATGAACACCGACGGCATCCGCTACTCCCATCCCAAGCCGGACCGGATCGGGAAGAGGTTCGTCGGGACCATCGGGCCCGCGCTGGACGGGCGTGTCGTGACCGAGGAGATCACCGGCACGATCGGGCCGCTGGTGCAGGCGGTGGTGCCCATCAAGGCGCCCGACGGGAAGGTCGTCGGGCTGGTGTCGGCCGGCGTCACGAAGGCGACCGTGGGCGGCACCGCGAACCGGCAGCTCCCACTCCTGCTGAGCGCCGCGGCGGCGGCGCTCGCCCTGGCCACGGGCGGCACGGCCCTGGTCAGCAGGCGCCTGCTGCGGCAGACCCACGGCCTCGGCCCGGACGAGATGACCCGGATGTACGAGCACCACGACGCCGTCCTGCACGCCGTCCGGGAGGGCGTGATCATCGTCGGCGACGAGCGGCGGCTGCTGCTCGCCAACGACGAGGCGCACCGTCTGCTCGACCTGCCCGTGGACGCCGAGGGACGCCGGGTGCTCGACCTCGGCCTCGACCCCGCCACCGCCGAACTGCTGGACTCCGGCCGGACGGCCACGGACGAGGTGCACCTGGTCAAGGACCGGCTGCTGGCGGTCAACCAGCGCCCCACCCATCTGCGGGGCCGGATGGCCGGCAGCGTCGCCACCCTCCGCGACTCGACGGAGCTGCGGGCCCTGTCCGGCCGGGCCGAGGAGGCCCGCGAACGCCTGAACATGCTGTACGACGCCGGTGTGGGCATCGGCACCAGCCTGGACGTCACCCGTACCGCGGAGGAACTGGCGGAGCTCGCGGTGCCCCGGTTCGCGGACTACGCCACCGTCGACCTGTTCGACGCCGTCCTGGCGGGCGGGCAGCCGGAGGCGGTGACCCGGCTGCGGCGCACGGCGTGCAGCGGGATCCGCAAGGACGCGCCGCTGTATCCGGTGGGCGAGCAGATCCGGTTCGTCGACTCCTCCCCGCAGTCCCGCGCGCTGCGCGTCGGGCAGGCCGTCATCGAGCCGCGGCTGGCCGAGGCGCCGGGTTGGCAGGCCCAGGACCTGGAACGGTCGGCGCAGATCCTGCAGTTCGGCATCCACTCGCTGATCGCCGTGCCGCTCAGGGCGGGGTCCCTGGTGCTGGGCGTGGTCAGTTTCTGGCGGGCGCAGAAGGCCGAGCCGTTCGAGGCCGACGAGGTCGCGCTCGCCGAGGAACTGGTGGCGCGGGCCGCGGTGTCCATCGACAACGCCCGCCGGTACACCCGCGAGCACAGCATGGCGGTGGCCCTGCAGCGCAGCCTGCTGCCCCGCAGCCTGCCCGAGCAGAATGCCCTGGACATCGCCTACCGGTATCTGCCGGCGCAGGCCGGTGTGGGCGGCGACTGGTTCGACGTGCTCCCCCTGTCCGGTGCCCGGGTCGCGCTGGTGGTCGGGGACGTGGTCGGGCACGGGCTGCACGCGGCGGCCACGATGGGCCGGCTGCGTACGGCCGTGCACAACTTCTCCGCCCTGGACCTGCCGCCGGACGAGTTGCTCGCGCTCCTGGACGAGCTGGTGGCCCGCATCGACCAGGACGAGGCCGAGGCCGGCGAGAGCGCTCCGGTGACGGGCGCGACCTGTCTGTACGCGGTGTACGACCCGGTTGCGCAGCGGTGCACGATCGCCCGCGCCGGCCATCCGCCGCCGGCCCTGATCGGGCCGGACGGGACCGTGGACTTCCCGGACGTGCCCGCCGGTCCCCCGCTGGGCCTGGGCGGGCTGCCGTTCGAGACGGCCGAGCTGGAGCTGGCGGAGGACAGCCGGCTCGTGCTCTACACGGACGGGCTCGTGGAGGACCGGACCCGGGACATCGACGAGGGCCTCGAACTGCTGCGCGCCGCTCTGGTCCGGGCCGGCCGGTCACCGGAGGAGACCTGCCAGGCCGTGCTGGAGGCCCGGCCGCCGACCCGGTCGAGCGACGACATCGCGCTGATCGTGGCGCGCACGCGGGCGCTCGGGCCCGACCTGGTCGCGGAGTGGGAGGTGCCGTCCGACCCGGCGGCCGTCGGCCAGGTGCGTTCCGCCGTGACGCGGGCGCTTCAGGGGTGGGATCTGGAGGAACTGTCGTTCACCACGGAGCTGATCCTGAGCGAGCTGGTCACCAACGCGATCCGCTACGGCGGTGACCCCATCCGCGTGCGCATGCTGCGCGACCGCAGTCTGATCTGCGAGGTCTTCGACAGCAGCAGCACCTCACCGCATCTGCGGTACGCGACCATGACGGACGAGGGCGGGCGCGGCCTGTTCCTGGTCGCGCAGCTCGCCGAACGCTGGGGGACGCGCTATCTGCCGGCGGGCAAGGTGATCTGGGCGGAGCAGCCCCTGCCGTAGCAGGCGCCCCCTCATTTGGAGCCGCCGTGAAGCACCCCCCGCACACGTCGCGCCGCACTCTGCTCGCCCTGATCGGCGTGTCCCTGGCGTCGGTCCCACTCGCCGACCCCCCGCGCGCCGTCGCGGCCCGCGCCGCCGCAGGTCTCGACGACGCGGCGAAGAAGGAGATCGCCATGCAGCTGGTGTCGAGCGCGGAGAACTCCTCGCTCGACTGGAAGGCGCAGTACAAGTACATCGAGGACATCGGCGACGGCCGCGGCTACACCGCCGGGACCATCGGCTTCTGCTCCGGCACGGGCGACATGCTCGACCTCGTCGAGCTGTACGCCGACCGCCGCCCCGGCAACGTCCTCGCCCCGTACCTGCCGGCGCTGCGCCGGGTGAACGGGACCGACTCGCACGACGGGCTCGACCCGCACTTCCCGCGCGACTGGCGCCGGGCCGCCGAGGACCAGGCGTTCCGGCGGGCGCAGGACGACGAGCGCGACCGCGTGTACTTCGGTCCGGCCGTGCGGCAGGGCAAGACGGACGGACTGCGGGTGCTCGGCCAGTTCGCGTACTACGACGCCATCGTCATGCACGGCGACGGCGACGACCACACCAGCTTCCGCGCCATCCGAAGGCGTGCCCTGAACCGGGCCCGGCCGCCGGCGCAGGGCGGTGACGAGGTCACCTACCTGCACGCCTTCCTGGACGCACGGGTATGGGCCATGAAGCAGGAGGAGGCCCATAGCGACACCAGCCGGGTCGACACCGCCCAGCGGGTCTTCCTGCGCAAGGGCAACCTCGACCTCGATCCGCCGCTCGACTGGAAGGTGTACGGGGACAGTTACCACATCGACTGAAGCGGCGTCCGGCGCCCCGCACGAGCGGGGCGCCACCTCATAAAGCAGCCTTATGAGCTCATAGACCGGACCCGCGTACCGACTTAGGCTTGCCTTAGTTTAGGCTTCCCGTCGAGTCGATCCATCACCGCTCGAAGGGAACCTGACCATGCCCCGCCCCCTGCGGGTAGCCATCGTCGGAGCCGGCCCCGCCGGGATCTACGCCGCCGACGCCCTGCTCAAGTCCGACGTGGCCGCCGAGCCCGGCGTGTCCATCGACCTCTTCGAGCGCATGCCGGCGCCGTTCGGGCTGATCCGTTACGGCGTCGCCCCCGACCACCCCCGCATCAAGGGCATCATCACGGCCCTCCACCAGGTGCTCGACAAGCCGCAGATCCGTCTCTTCGGCAACGTCGACTACCCGAACGACATCAGCCTGGACGACCTGCGCGCGTTCTACGACGCCGTGATCTTCTCGACGGGCGCGATGGCCGACCGCGATCTGCGCATACCGGGCATCGACCTCGACGGCTCGTACGGCGCCGCGGACTTCGTCTCCTGGTACGACGGCCACCCGGACGTGCCGCGCACCTGGCCCCTGGAGGCCGAGAAGGTCGCGGTGCTCGGTGTCGGCAACGTCGCCCTCGACGTGGCCCGCATCCTCGCCAAGACGGCGGACGAGCTGCTGCCGACGGAGATCCCGCCGAACGTCCACGACGGCCTGAAGGCCAACAAGGCCGTGGAGATCCACGTGTTCGGCCGCCGCGGCCCGGCGCAGGCCAAGTTCAGCCCGATGGAGCTGCGCGAGCTGGACCACTCCCCCACCATCGAGGTCATCGTCGACCCCGAGGACATCGACTACGACGAGGGCTCGATCGAGACCCGGCGCGGCAACAAGCAGGCCGACATGGTCGCCAAGACCCTGGAGAACTGGGCGATCCGCGATGTCGGCGACCGGCCGCACAAGCTGTTCCTGCACTTCTTCGAGTCGCCCTCGGAGATCCTCGGCGAGGACGGCAAGGTCGTCGGCCTGCGCACCGAGCGCACCGCCCTGGACGGCACCGGCAACGTCAAGGGCACCGGCGAGTTCAAGGACTGGGACGTCACCGCGGTCTACCGCGCCGTCGGCTACCTCTCCGACAAACTCCCCAAGCTGCCCTGGGACATCGAGTCCGGCACGGTCCCGGACGAGGGCGGCCGGGTCGTCCAGGAGAGCGGCGAGCACCTCCAGTCGACGTACGTCACCGGCTGGATCCGGCGCGGCCCGGTGGGTCTGATCGGCCACACCAAGGGCGACGCCAACGAGACGGTGGCGAACCTGCTGGACGACTTCGCGAACGGCCGTCTGCAGACGCCCGCTTCGCCCGAGCCGCAGGCCGTGGAGGCGTTCCTCGCCGAGCGCGAGATCCGGTTCACCACCTGGGAGGGCTGGTACAAGCTGGACGCCGCCGAGAAGGCGCTGGGCGAGCCGCAGGGCCGTGAGCGCGTGAAGATCGTCGAGCGTGAGGACATGCTCCGGGAGAGCGGCGCGTAGGACTTGGACGCGGACCGGGAGGGCCGGGGGTTCGTCCCCTCGGCCCTCCCGGCTTTTTCGTGCCCCGATGCTCGGCCGTGGTGCGCCCGTCCCACATTTCGGTGAAGTCGGTACGGCACCGGCTCCTGGCGCATACACTCCTGATCTTCACAGAAGCTCCATACAGGGGGGATGTTTCTCCATGCGTATACGCATAGCCGCCACCACCGCCGTCGCGGCCGGCACGCTGGCCGCGCTGTCCGCCGTACCGGCCCAGGCCACCGAGTACTCGTCCGCGTTGAAGATCCGCGGCATCCAGTACGACGCTCCCGGCCGCGACTCCAACAACTGCTCCACCGGCAACACCGACGAGGAGTACCTGACGATCAAGAACTACTCGTCCGGTACCACGGTCAACCTCAAGGGCTACGTCGTGAAGGACAAGGCCGGCAACCGCTTCGCCTTCACCGCCAACCACTACCTGCAGCCCGGTGACCACGTGAAACTCCGGGGCGGCAACGGCACCGACTCCGACGCGAGCAACGTCGCCTACCGCGACAACTGCAACTTCATGTGGAACAACGACAAGGACTCGATCTACCTGTACAAGCCCTCGGGCGCCGGGGCCGATTCGCACTCCTACACCAAGAGCGGATCCGACCCGGACGGCAACGGGTACATCACCTACCACAGCTGAGCCGGCACCGCGCCATGAGCAGGACCCGCCCCAATGCGGATGGCGGGCGGGTCCTGCTCACCGAGTCATTGTCATGACGGGACCTGGTGCGGGCCACGAGTGAGCGGCGGTCGACCTGTGCGCGTCGCGCACACCCCGTGTGCGGACCCCGCCTGATCGACGCCCACCCGCGGCGACGATACTGGTACGGCCACGTGCCCCCGCCCACAGATGGACCCATGCCCAGCTCCTCCAGCGCCCGCCCCACAGCCCCGCCCACGGTGTGGTCGGCCCGTGGCCGCCACCTCGGACCTGCCGCGCAGGACGTGCTCCGGCTCAGTCTGCGGCAGCTCAAGGACAGCGAGGTCATCGACGACTTCCTGGAGGTGCCCGAGACCGCGGGCGCCCAGGAGTGGATCTTCGAGGCCCGATGGCGGGTCGCCGAGACGGTGACCGTGCGCGCCCGGCTGACCGTCGAGCACGACTCCGGCGAAGGGCAGGAGTGGGTGCTGGTCGCGGAGGCGGAGGCCCCGTGGGACCCGCGGTGGCCGTCACCGGCCACCATGTTCTGGCCGCGGGAGCCGGACGCGACCTGGGACCACGATGCCGTCACGGGCCTGCGCCTGACGGACATCAACCCCCTGCCCGCGGACGACAAGGCCGTACGGCGCGTGCTGCGGGACGCCGCGCGTGACGGCTGGAGCGTCCATGTCGTCGTCCACGAGGCCATGACCACGGACCAGCGTGGCCGGGTGCCACTGGCCGGGATGCTGCCGCCGAGCCTGCGGCACCGGGTGGTCGAGCACCGGGCCGCGCCGAGCCAGCTGCGCGTCGTGAACTGGGCCCTGCGCGACTTCGACGTGGAGGTGCCGCGCGGCGGCGCGGTGGTGCTGCCCGGAACCGCGGCGAGGTCCGCCTACGACGCCGACGACTTCGCCGTACGCAGCGTCTTTCTCGACGGCTCGGAGCCGGCCGAGCTCATCCACGCCGTGACGCGCTTCGCCGCGCTGCCGCGGCCGTTGCCCGACGGGGGCGAGGAGGCCGTCACCGCCCTGCGCGAGGACTGGCGGCTGCTGACGCTCGAGGAGGAACTCGCCCGCGAGCGCAAGCTGGTGGCGATGTACGCCGACGCGCTCGAGGCGATGACGAAGTCCCGCGACCTGTACCGGGAGGCCGCCGAGCAGGCCCACGCCGCGCTGGCCGCCTACCGGGAGGCCGCCGACACCGTACCCGCGGCGCGGCCCGAGCCGCCCGCCGACCCGGCGCCGTCCCCGCTCCAGCACCTGACCCGGACCTTCGAGCGCCTGAAGGGCACCGCCCGGGCTCGCAGGAGCGCCTCCGGCGAAAACGCGGCACAGGAGGGCGAGCCCGCCGGGGGGCGGCCCGAGACCGTCGAGGAGCGGCCGCAGACGTCGGACCGCTGACGAAAGCGGGAGGGGCACGGAACCGGCCCGCCGACCGCTCGGCCGGGATGCGTACGGCGGCTGCGCAGGACTCGTCGGTGGCGTGTACCGCGTCGAGCGGTTTCCCTTCGGCGCGCGCAGGCGCGGTCCGCACGCCTGCCCAGGCAGGTGGCCGGGCCGATCGCGCGTCTTTCGTCCTGACGGGTGATGGGGTGCGCCGGGTGACCGCTGTCATGCAATGCGCACGCCAAAGGGGGGAATCCGACCAGCAGTGCGCGTGGGGCGCACCCCGGCAGGAGGAGGCTCCATGGAGTCGACCACCACTGTGATCGTCGTCGTGGCCCTCGCGGCCGCCTTGCTCGCCGTGGCCGTCGGCGTGCTGGTGCGGCTCGTGCGGACGCGGCGCCGACTGCGACGTGCCGGGCTGCCCACCGGGCCGCGGTGGGTGTTCTGGGGCGCCCTGCTGTACTTCGTGCTGCCGACCGATCTGGTGCCCGACCCGGTGTATCTGGACGACATCGGCGTGCTCCTGCTGGCACTGCGTACCCTGCGCCGCTCTCCCGAGACCGGGCGGTCGGCCCCGTTGGTCACAGAAAGTAAGGAAACCAATCACTCGTTCGATTCGTATAAGTAAGTGGAACCCAAAGGGCGTCGACGACCCCGGTGACGCCGCTGGGTGACCGAAGCTCGATCGGAGCACCACCTGTGAGGGAGAGACGATGCAACCGTTCGCGCTCAACTATGCACGTCCGGCAGCGGAGTTGGAGGTCACCGCTCCGTACGTGTACGACTCCGGTCTGCAGTTGAACGTGCTCCGAGACGGGCGGATAGCCGCCTGTGACCGCGCTTTGATGCGGGAGTTGGGGACCACCACGTCCACGGCGGGCTCGAAGACACACTTCGACGACTGAACACAGGTCGGCGACGATGACGGTGTTGATTCTGACCAGCGAAGAGGACGTGACGGCGGACATGGTGGTCGTCCACCTGAACGCGTCCGGCGTCCCGGTGGTCCGGCTCGACCCCGCCGACCTGACCGGTGGGGTCGCCCTGTCGGGCGAGTATGCGCACGGTGCCTTCCGTGGCCATCTGTCGGCCGCGGGACGCCTGGTGAGCATCGGCGGGCTGCGGTCGGTCTGGATACGCAGGCCCGGCACGCCGGCGGCCCGGGCGGCCGCGCCCTCCGTATGGCTGGCGGAGGAGGCCGGGCAGGCGCTCTACGGCATGCTGCGGGGCTGTGACGCCCGCTGGATGAACCATCCCGACGCGGCCCGTCGAGCCCGGTACAAGCCCTGGCAGTTGCGGTTGGCCCAGCGCTGCGGTCTGCCGGTGCCGGCCACGCTGATCACGACGTTCCCGCAGGCGGCCCGCGAGTTCGCGGAGCGGTATCCGGACCTGGTGGTCAAGCCGGTGTCCGGGACCCATCCGCAGGATCCGCCGCGGGCGGTGCCCACCAGCCGGGTGGCCCCGGACACGGACTTCTCCGCCGTCGCCTTCGGTCCCACCCTGCTGCAACGGCGGGTCACCAAGCGGGCCGACATCCGTCTCACCGTGGTGGGCGACCGACTGCTGGCCGCGCGCAAGCCGGCCGACGCCGACGGCGAGGTGGACGTCCGGTTCGCGAAGTCCGAGGCGCCCTGGCGTCCCGTCGAGGTCGCCCCGCGCGTCGCCGAGGCCGTGCGCGCCTACCTGCGGGACGCCGAACTCGCCTACGGCGCCTTCGACTTCGTGGAGGACGCCGACGGGACGTGGTGGTTCCTGGAGTGCAACCAGTCGGGGCAGTTCGGGTTCGTCGAGGTGGACACGGGCCAGCCCATCGCCCAGGCCATCGCCGAGTGGCTCGCCCGTCCCGCCGTCGAGAGGCAGTCGCGGGTCGACGGGGCGGGCGCGAAGGTGTGCTGACCCGGCTCAGCGTGAATGCGGGCCGGGCGGCAGGGCGCTGCGCTGCCAGGTCGGTGCCGGCGGGGCCGGGCGACCGGGAGCCGGCGCCGGGGCTGCGGACGACTGGAGCAGCGGCTGCATGGCGAACTCCACTTCCCTGCTGACGCGTTCGGCCTCCCTGCGCACCTGGGTGGGGATGTCGCCGCGCTCCGCGATGAGCCGGTCGTAAATGGGGGAATCCTGGAACACCCGTCAACGCGCCTTTCATGTCGTGGCCCCGTGTGCGGAGGGCACGGCAGTCGAGTCTAGGCGCCGACGCACACTGAAGTACGAATTCTGCCAGAGCGCTTGACGTCCGGCGAACGGGCACCACGTGCCGCGACACGTCGCCGTGCGCCGCGTGGTTCCCCTGGTCACGCCCCCGTCGTCGAGCCCGGCCGGACGATCATCAGGATGGTGACGGTTGCCCACAAAAGGTTGAAGATGCCGGTGAACATGGCGAGTTGGACCGTCGCGGAGTGCTCGACGGGCCGCTCGGCGTCCAGTTGCCCGAGCAGTTCCTCCTGGCGGGGCAGGACGAAGGCGACGAGGATTCCGGCGGCGGCCGCCGTCAGGGCGATGGACACGATCAGCCAGCCGCTGCCCAGCACGCCCATCGCCAGGGCGGTGGCCAGGCCGAGGACCGGGACCGACACCCCGATGGCGGCGTAGACGCGGCAGATGCGGTGCAGGAGCCGGACGGTGCCCACGGCCACCGCCCCGTCCGCCGCCGGGACGCGGCGTGCCGCCGGCGGGAACATGCTGGCCGCGACGGTGACGGGGCCGACGGCGACGATGGCGGCCAGGACGTGAAGAATGAGCAGGATCTTGGTCATCGGGTGGTGTCGGTCTCCGTGTCGGCGTGGGCATGGGGCCCCGGGCGGCTCGGCCCGCTCGGGACGGCCCGGCCCACGTTAGGGATCTCCGGTGCGGGCGCACAGGGGCTGAAATGACAACTTCCAACGGAATCCCGCCAACGCCCCGTTCCCGATGCACACCCCCGCGTCCCCCCTCTGACCTGGTCTTCTGGCGATGGCGGGAATCCGCCTAAGGTGGCCCTCATGCACACCGTGGCGATCCTGGTTCTCGACAACGTGGTGCCGTTCGACATGGCGGCCCCCTTCCAGATGTTCAGCTGGACGCGGTTGCCGGACGGCCGCCACCCCTACCGGGTGCGGCTGTGCGCCGAGTCGCCCGAGGTGCCCACGGAGGGCTTCGCCCTGCGGATCGAGCGAGGGCTCGACGGGCTGGCGGACGCGGACACGGTCATCGTGCCGGGCTGCGACGAGACCGGGCCGCCCTCCCCCGAGGTGGTGGCGGCCCTGCGGCGGGCGGCGCAGGCCGGCACGCGGATCGCGTCGGTGTGCGTGGGCGCCTTCGTCCTGGCCGAGGCGGGACTGCTGGACGGGCTGCGCGCCACCACCCACTGGATCGCCACGGACGAACTGGCCCGGCGCTTCCCGCAGGTCGACGTGCAGCCGGACGTGCTCTACGTCGACAACGGGCAGATCCTCACCTCCGCCGGGGCGGCCGCGGGACTGGACATGTGCCTGCACATGATCCGGCGGGACCTGGGGTCGGCCGTCGCCGCGCACACCGCGCGGATGTCCGTCGTTCCGCTGGAACGGGAGGGCGGACAGGCGCAGTTCATCGTGCACGAGCACCCGCCCGTGCCGCGCGGCTCGGCGCTCGAGCCCCTGCTGGAGTGGATCGAGGACAATCTGGCCCGGGAGATCACGCTCGGCGAGATGGCGGACCGCGCGGGGATGAGTGAGCGCACCCTCAGCCGCCGGTTCCGTGAGCAGACCGGCACCACTCCGCTGCAATGGCTGCTGCGGACGCGTGTGCGGCGGGCCCAGTATCTGCTGGAGAACAGCGACCACCCGATCGAACGGGTCGCGCGGCAGGCCGGGTTCGGCTCTCCGACGGCGTTCCGCGAGCGCTTCCGCCGGGTGGTCGGCACCACGCCGCACGCCTATCGCTCGGCGTTCCAGGGGAAGGCCGCGGCGGGCGCCTAGTCATTACCGAGGCGCCCTCCTGGTCGGTCACGGTGGGATAAATCACCCGAGTCCGCGCGGGTCGTTAGCAGTTGGACAAGGTGTGTCGATCCGCCCCGAGGACGGTGTACGCCCATGACTTGCTCCAGCCGCCTGCTCTGTGCCCTGTACGTCACCACGAGCGCAGGGCTCGCCTGGACCTCGATCCTCGAAGTCCGGTACGGCCCCGTGTGGGCCGCGTGCCTGTTCGCCGCCGCCGGTCTCGTGCCGATCATCGCCGTCGTACGGGAGACCGTGATCGGCGAACAGCGGCGGTGGCTCCTGGAGTTGGTCGCGCGGGCGGGGCGGGGGGACGACGCCGCCGAGGCGATCGTCCGGGCGGAACTGGACTCGGCGTGCTGCGAGCGCTGGTGGACGAGCCTCGGCAGTGAGCACGACGTGACCTGCCGGTACGGGATGCCGCGCAGCAGCAGCGCCGCGTGAGCGTCCGCACCCGCCGCCCCGCGAGGTGCGCCGTCGTCGGCGCCCTGCGGGGAGGCGTGGGGAGGGCGGGCGTCACCGCCCGAGAGCCCGGTCGACCTCCTCGCGCAGGAGGGCGACGTAGTCGCGGCTCCAGCCCTCGATCGTGGTGCGGTCCCACAGGTCGGCCGAGTACTCGAGCCCTTGAAGTACCGGTAGCCGAGGACCTGCGGCACATGGACGGCGGTGGCGCCGACCAGGGAACTGGAGCAGCCCGTCTGGACGTTGACGGCGGGCCCGGTCAGGCCCACGAACATGCGGTGCTGGGGGTCCGTGAGCCGGGCCTCGCGGGGGCTCATCGCGAAGTGCTGGGCGTCGAAGCCGGCGATGTCGTCCAGCAGTCCGGAGGCGCCGACGAAGTCCGCGGCCCGGTACTCGTCGGCGGGGACACCGGCGGCGGCCAGCTCCTCATGAGTGAATCAGCCGCTGCCCTCCGTCACGGTCGGTTTGTCCCGGTCGGCCGTGTCCTCCTCGCCGCGGTCGGGTGCTGCGCCCCGGCCGACGAGCCACAGGAGCAGGCCCGCGCACAGGGCGATCGCGAATCCGTGGAAGGCGGCGACCACCTGGAGCGGTGAGAGGGTCTCCAGGAGCGCGCCGCTCACGAGCCCGCTGCTCGTCGGGGGCGGTCTGGAGCCTGGACACGTAGACGATCTCGGTGAAGCCGTCGGCGGCTCCGGCGACGAGCGCGGCGATGACGGCGGGCACGGTCGGCAGCCCGCTGAAGAGCACGGTGAACCCGGCCGACATCGCACAGGCCCCGAGCGCGAACGCCCGCTCCCCCGGGGTCCGCCCGGTCTTCTTGGCGACCCGGCCGATCACCTGCTGGGCGACGATGTTGCCGATGGCCCACGTGGCCCAGAACTGGCTGATGAACGTGGCCGGATGGTCGGGATCCAAGGCGCTGGAGTAGCGCGGCAGGGCGACGTTGTGGGACGAGGAGCCAAGACCGTCCACCGCCCGCACGGCGATCATCGCCATCAGCAGCGGAGCCGTGCCCAGCAGCATCCGGGCCGTCCAGCGGGCGGCGCCCGAGGTCCCGGCGGAGCCGTCGGCGGCGGTGGCCGCCCTGGTGCGCACGGGCAGCAGGAACAGCACCGTCGCGGAGACCAGGAAGGTCGCGGCGTCCAGCGCGAACGCCGCCGAGTAGCCGAACTTCGCGACCACCACCCCCGACGAGGCGAACCCGGCGATCATGGCGAGTGAACGCCCGGTCACCAGCAGCCATCCGGTGCACGCTGCCGTACAGCAGGCGTACGTGGAGGACGTGCAGGGGGTGGTTGACCAGCAGGATGAACTTGATGACGCCGGTGCCCAGCCAGAGCCTGCTGATCGGCTGGTGCTGGACGACGGTGTCGACGATGGACGCGGTGATCAGCGGCAGCAGCCAGATCGGGCTGCGCTTGACCGTGAAGACGCCGACGGCCACGGATTCCGTACGGCTCAGACGGCGTCCAGCTCCGCGATCTCCTCGCCGGTGAGCACGAGGTCGGTCGCCGCGAGCGAGTCCAGGATGGTCTCCGGCCGGCTCGCGCCCGGGATCGGTACGACGACCGGCGACTTGGCGAGCATCCACGCCAGGCACACCCGCTGCGGGCTCACCCCGTGCGTCTCGGCGACGCGCGCGAACGGGGCGTAGGCGGAGCCCAGTTCACGCGCCCGCGAGATGCCGCCGAGCGGGCTCCAGGGCAGGAAGGCGATGCCGAGCTCGTCGCACAGCCGCAGCTCCGGCTCGCTGGAGCGGAACGCCGGGGACAATTGGTTCTGCACGGAGACCAGCCTGCCGCCGAGGATCTCGTTCGCCTGCCTGATCTGCTCGGGGTTCGCGTTGGAGATCCCGGCCATGCGGATCTTGCCCTCGTCGAGCAGGTCGCGGACGGCGCCGACCGACTCGGCGTACGGCACCCTCGGGTCGGGGCGGTGGAACTGGTAGAGGCCGATGGCCTCCACGCCGAGCCGGCGCAGCGACGCCTCGCAGGCGTCCTTGAGGTGCCGGGGGCTGCCGTCCAGGGTCCAGCTGCCGTCGCCGGGACGCAGATGGCCGCCCTTGGTGGCGACCAGGACGTCCTTGCCCAGGTCGTGGGAGGCGAGGGCCTTGGCGATCAGGGTCTCGTTGTGACCGACCTCGTCGGCGTCCCGGTGGTAGGCGTCCGCGGTGTCGATCAGGGTCACGCCGGCGTCGAGGGCGGCGTGGATCGTGGCGAGCGAGCGTGCCTCGTCCGGGCGCCCCTCGATGGACATGGGCATCGCGCCCAGACCGATCGCGCTGACCTCGACCTCACCGATGCGGCGGGTGTGCATGGGCTCGTGACCTCTTTCCGGCTGTCGCGCGGGAGACGACGCTTGGCAGCGATGTCCGGCGCGCGGGCGTGGACAGCACGCCGTGCCGGACCGTGGACCGACACCAGCGTGGCTGGCCCGCCGCGAGAGGTCCAATAGAAGAAAGAGAACGCATTCAGCGATGCCGCCACTGAATGTCCGGTGCGGGCATCGGGTGCGAAGCCGGTTGCGCGGCCTCCGGGTCGGTGTGACACGCTCGCCTCCACCCGGCATCGGTCACGGACGTTTCGGCACAGTGAGAGGCGGCGGCATGCGCATCGGACTCCTCGGCACCGGCCCGTGGGCCCAGATGGCCTACGCCCCGGCCCTGAGCCGACACGACGAACTGGATTTCGCGGGAGTGTGGGGCCGCCGTACGGCCGCCGCCAAGGAGTTGGCCGACAGCTACGGCGTGCGCGCCTATGACGATGCCGACACGCTGCTCGACGACGTGGACGCCGTCGCCGTCGCCCTGCCACCGGCCGTTCAGGCCGACCTGGCGGTGCGGGCCGCCCGCGCGGGCTGTCATCTGCTGCTGGACAAGCCCCTCGCGACCACGGTGGCGCAAGGGCGGGCGGTCGTCGCGGCGGTCGAGGAGGCGGGCGTGGCCTCGGTCGTCTTCTTCACGGCCCGGTTCCAGCCGGAGATCGACGCGTGGATCTCCCAACAGGCGGCCACGGAAGGCTGGTTCACCGGCCGGGCGGAGTGGCTCGGCGCGGTGTTCAGCGGTGACGGCAACCCGTTCGCCGCCTCGCCGTGGCGGCGGGAGAAGGGCGCGCTGTGGGACGTGGGCCCCCATGCGCTGTCCGTTCTGCTGCCGGTTCTGGGTGACGTACGGCGCGTGGCGGCGGCCGCGCACGGGCCCGGTGACACCGTCCATCTGGTCCTCGAGCACGTCAGTGGCGCGTCGAGCACGCTGACCCTGAGCCTCACCGCGCCGTCGGCTGCGACGGGGGCCACGGTGGAGCTGCGGGGCGCCGCCGGGGCGGCCGTCCTTCCGGAGAGCGCCCAGAGCGCGGTGTCCGCCCTGGTCCGCGCCGGCGACGCCCTGCTGGCCGCCTCCCGCACCGGGGGCGCGCACGCGTGCGACGCGGCGTTCGGGCTGCGGGTGACCGAGATCCTGGCCGCGGCCGAAGGGCGGTTGAACGGCGGCGCCTGATGCGGGCCGGACGATGAGCGGGCCCCGAGCCCGCCGGGCAGCGGGCAGGGGCGCCGACAGGCGGCCCGGACCCGCGGGGGGACCGGACCGCCGTCATGTACGGCTCCCGGGGTCTACGCCTCGTTACGCACGGCCCACCGGTTCGAAGTTGATGCGTTCGCTGACGACGGGGAAGCCCGCCTTGGCGAAGTTGGCGGCCATGGGGAAGTTGCCCTGGTCCGTCGCTCCGCTGACGAACTCCGCGCCCTGCTGGACGAGGAAGTGGGTGCACTCCGCGAGCAGGTCGTAGGCGTAGCCGTGGCCGCGGTGTTCCGGGACGACCCCGATGAAGCCGATGGTCGGCCCGGAGGGGTTGTGGGCCGGGATGTGGATGCCGACCAGGTCGCCGTCCGGAGTGTGCGCGAGCTGCCACCACTGCCGTGGGGACGGGCACCAGTGGAAGAAGTCGAGCTCCTCCTGGGCGGCCCGGTCGAGGCCGCCCTCCTCGATGGCGCGCAGCGAATGGGCGTCGAGAGTGACGGAGTGGATGCGGCGCAGCGCGTCGAAGAAGACCGCGTCGTCGGGCTCGGCGCTGAAACGCAGGCGTCCGGGGCGCTCGGGCAGGCCGTGCTCCGGGGTCCAGCGGTACAGGAAGCGCTCCACCAGGAGTTCGTAGCCGGCCGCCCGTGCCGCGCTGAAACGGGTATCGGCGGCGGCCTTCAGAGCGGGCTCGTCCCGCCAGCCGCCGGGCAGGTTGATCTCCAGTTCGACCTGCCAGGGGGCGGTGCGCAGCAGTTCGGCGCCGGCCTCCTCCTCGCCCTCGGCCACGTCGAACCAGTTGATGTTGATGGGCTCCGAGTCGTCGGGGCCGCCCCACCAGGCGCCGCGCGCGACGACCACGTCGTCGCGCAGCGCGACTCGCTTCCACTCGGGGCGGAAGCGGGTCCGCCGGTGAGCCTCACGGGCGCCCAGCGGGTCGGGGTGTGCGTCGAAAAGATGGGCGTCGCTCGCAGAGAGCGCGCGAATGACCGGATCGGTCACGGATTCCTCCGGGATGCAGGCTGCTTGGAGCGCTCCCGGTCAGATCGACTGAACCACGCCGGGGCAAGGGAAAGGGGAGCGCTGGATGTGGGTGAACCGCACGGCACTCGCCTCCTTCCGTCCGTATCAGGGCGTGCGGTCACACCGTACGTGATCTTCCGCTGGTCCGTCCACGGATTTTCACGGCTTCTGGAGCGGGGTTCGGCAGGTCGCCGGGAGCGCTCTCAGGGAGCCTGTGGAGCTTAAGTGGGTCTTAGGCGAGGCTTAAGGCGTCGTGGCCATTCCGTGGTCTTTCAAGTTCCCGCAGTTCAGCGGGGTTTGGGCGCTGTGCCGACCCGTTGGCCGACGCGGGGCCCGTGCGTACCATCGGGCCCCATCGGTGGCGGCGACGGCCCCTGCGAGAGCGCTCTCAGGGCACGTGTTCGCCTCACCGCCGCAGCCCATGTACCCGCACAAGTACTTCGGGAGACCCCCCACATGACTTCCCGTCATCAGCGCCCTCTCGCTCGACGCCGGCTTCTCCTCGCCCTCGGCGGCGCGGCGGTGGCCGCCCCCGCCATGGCCGCCGTGGCCCCGCACGCCCTCGCCGGCACGCCCGCGACCGGCGCCGCTCCTGCCGCGGCGGGCCCGCTGCCGCTGACGATCGTCAACGACAGCGGCTCCTTCGACAACGCGAACGTGCACGTCTACATCGTCGGCAACCAGGACGGCAGGCAGGTGCGTGTCACGCCCGACGGCACCCTCGCGCCGATCGCGCTGGCGGACAACGGCCCCGACGGGTTCACCGACTACGCCATCAGCCTGGCCGGCGGCGGCGAGACACGGCTGTCCCTCCCCCACATGTCCGGCCGGATCTACGTGTCGCTCGGCCAGAAGCTCAAGTTCAAGGCCGTCGCGGACGGCAACGGCGACACGGCACTGCAGTACCCGGCCGGCTGGGTGGCGTCGGATCCCAACTACCCGGTGCTGCACGACTGTGCCGAGTTCACCTACAACACCTCGGGCATGTTCTGCAACACCACCATGGTCGACATGTTCAGCGTGCCGCTGAGCATCCGGCTGACCGGCGCCAGGGACCAGACGACCGGGAAGCTGCGCGCCGGCGGACGTGCGGCCGCGTTCGCCGCGGTCCGCCAGGTCGAGGAGTTCGCCCGGCTCGTCGTGGACGAGACACGGGTCATCGCCCCGGGACACGGCCTGGACGCCGGTCTGTTCGCCGAGGACTACTTCGCGCCGTACATCGACGAGGTGTGGAGCGCGTACACCGGGCGGGACCTCACCGTCACCACCGACGCGGGGACGTTCACGGGCCGTGTACGCGGTGAGCGGTTCACCTTCGACGGGCCCGCCCAGGTGTCCTTCGGCAAGCCGTCGACCCGCGACGTGCTGTTCTGCGACGGCGACCTCGCCGCCCCCAACGACGGCACGACCGGCCCCGTCGCCGCCGTCCTCGGCGCCGGGTTCAACCGCTCGACCCTGCTCAGCCATCCTGCCCAGCCGACGACCGACGCCGCCGCCTTCTACCGGACGGACCTGACGAACCACTACGCCAGGGCGATGCACACGGCCGCGGAGGACGGCAAGGCGTACGGCTTCGCCTTCGACGATGTGGCCGACTTCGCCTCGTACATCCAGGACACGGCGCCGACGGGGATCCGGCTGACGCTCACACCCTTCGAGAGCTGACGCCGCCGGGGCGGGTGCCCGGTCCTCGGCGGCGGGGCATCCGTCCTCGGTCACGGGGCGTCCCAAGGGGGGCACGGGTGGCGTCCAGGCGGTTTCGCTCCGGGAGAGAGAGGCACCCCCGGGTCCAAGGGGCCGACAGGTGCGCGGCGGGCTCCCGGCGCCTCCGGATGCAGGGTCCGCTCCGGCGTTGAATGGTGATAACAGACCCGATGACCGCACCGGGCCCGAAGAAGTCACCCGGATCCGAGGAGCAGAGATGATGCCGACGTCCCAGCCCGAAGCGTCCGGGCCGTCCGAGGAGCGCGCCACCCCGGACGACCTGCTCCACGCCCGCACCGGCACCGAAGTGTCCCCCGAGGACATCGTGCTTGCCTCAGGCAAGGACCTCACTCCGCGCACCCTGGAATGGGCCAGGCGCAAGCTGGCGGCGGAGGGCCCCTCCGCCCTCGACAAGCTGCTGCCCTAGGCATACCGCCACGATCCGTACGGGTCGCCCTGGGGTGCGGGCCGGCGCCCCGGGCGCCCGTGCGCGCCGTCCCTACGCACCGGCTTCGACCGCGTCCAGGCACAGCACCGGCACGAGCTGGACGACGTTGTTGGCGAAGCCCCCGCGGTTCCAGGGCGGGACCAGTGGCTGGGTGTGGCCCTCGGCGTCGGTGGCCCGGGCGCTCAGCGCATGCTCGCCGGGGGCCGCCGTCCAGCCGTGCCGCCAGCGGCGCCATGCCCACGGGTGACCGGCGTCCGGCTCCAGTTCGGCCCGCGCCCAGGTACGCCCCGCGTCCGCGCTGACCTCGACGCGCGTCACCGGGGCGTGCCCGGACCAGGCACGCCCCTCCAGCGTCACCGGCCCGGGCCGGACCACTCGGGCCCGGGACATGAAGTCGGGGAAGCCCGGCGGGACGAGCAGGGCGCGCGGGGCGATGCGGGTGACCGGCTCGCCCACGTCCTCGGGGTGCCGGCGCAGCCGGTAGGCCACGGTCTGCTGGAAACCCGTGAACGGCACATCGCTGACGGTGACCTCGCGCAGCCACTTCACCTGCGCCATGCCGTACCAGCCGGGCACGACCAGCCGCAGCGGACGGCCGTGCTGCGGGGGCAGCGGTGCGCCGTTCATCGCGTACGCCACCAGCACCTCGGGAGCGTCGCCCGTGGCGACGTCGATGGGCAGCGCGCGCCGGTAGTCCTGCTCGACACCGCGCTCGACCCCGTGATCGGCACCCGTGCAGACCACGTCGACCGCGTCGGGCTCGACGCCGGCCTCCGCCAGCAGCAGGCGCAGCGGGACACCCGTCCAGTCGGCGGTGCCGACCGCCTCGACGAGCCAGGGCTGGCTCACCGGCCGGGGGGTCAGCAGGGCCCGGCCGTTGCCCGCGCACTCCAGGGTGACCCTTGTGGTGACCTGCGGGAACGTGCGCAGATCGGCCAGGTCCAGGCGCAGCGGGCGGCGCACTCGGCCGCCGAGGGTCAGCTGCCAGGGGGCGTCGTCCGGGACGTACGGGATGTCGTAGTGGGTCAGGACGTAGTGCAGGCCGGGCGGGGTGAGGTCGTGGCGCAGGGCTTCGAGGGGCAGGCCGTGGTTGCGGGTCGCGAGTGCCAGTTCGTCCCGGCCGATGCCCTCGTCGGGGGCGGCGAGCCGGGCCGGTGCGCTCGTGTCGGCGAGTCGATGGCCCGTACTCGCGTTTCGTCCCATACCCGCATTATCGACCCGTCTCGGCATGGTGGCTCCTGCCGTCCCGACCGCGTCGGCGCCTATCGAAAGGGGGCCTGCGGCTGTCAGACTCCTGAAGGTGCCCGACTTCGACATGCTCGTCATCGGATCCGGCCCGGGTGGCCAGAAGGCGGCGATCGCCGCGGCCAAGCTGGGTCGGCACGTCGCCGTCGTCGACCGGCCCGAGATGGTCGGCGGCGTCTCCCTCCACACCGGGACCATCCCCTCCAAGACCCTGCGCGAGGCGGTGCTGTACCTGACCGGCCTGACCCAGCGCGATCTGTACGGCCAGAGCTACCGGCTCAAGGAGGACATCACCGTCGCCGATCTGACCGCCCGCACCCAGCACGTGGTCGGCCGGGAGGTGGACGTCATCCGCAGCCAACTGTCCCGCAACCACGTCGCCCTGTACGCCGGGACCGGCCGCTTCGTCGACCCGCACACCGTCGCGCTGCGCGAGGTCACCGGGCACGAGCGGCTGCTGACCGCCGAGCACATCGTCATCGCCACCGGCACCCGGCCCGCGCGGCCGGACAGCGTCGAGTTCGACGGCCGGACGATCATGGACTCGGACAACGTCCTCGCGCTGGAGCGGGTGCCGCGCTCCATGGTCATCGTCGGTGCCGGTGTCATCGGCATGGAGTACGCCTCCATGTTCGCGGCGCTCGGCAGCAAGGTCACCGTGGTGGAGAAGCGCGCGGGGATGCTCGACATGTGCGATGTCGAGGTGATCGAGTCGCTCAAGTACCACCTGCGGGACCTCGCCGTGACGTTCCGCTTCGGGGAGACCGTCGCCGCGGTCGAGCGGCATCCCCGGGGGACCCTGACCGTCCTGGAGAGCGGCAAGAAGATCCCCGCCGACGCGGTGATGTACTCCGCGGGCCGGCAGGGGCTCACCGACGAACTGGACCTCGACAAGGCGGGGTTGACCGCGGACAGGCGGGGCCGGATCACGGTGGACGAGCACTACCGCACCGAGGTGCCGCACATCTACGCCGTCGGCGACGTCATCGGCTTCCCCGCGCTGGCGGCGACCTCGATGGAGCAGGGGCGGGCGGCGGCGTACCACGCCTGCGGGGAGCCCGTCGGCCGGATGCACCACCTCCAGCCGATCGGCATCTACACCATCCCCGAGATCAGCTTCGTCGGGCGCACCGAGGACCAGCTCACCGAGGACCGGGTGCCGTTCGAGGTGGGCGTCTCGCGCTACCGCGAGCTGGCCCGCGGGCAGATCATCGGCGACTCGCACGGCATGCTCAAGCTCCTGGTCTCCCCCGAGGACCGCACGCTGCTCGGTGTGCACTGCTTCGGTACGGGGGCGACGGAGCTCATCCACATCGGGCAGACGGTGATGGGGTGCGGTGGCACCGTCGACTATCTGGTCGACGCGGTCTTCAACTACCCGACGCTCGCCGAGTCGTACAAGGTCGCCGCCCTGGACGCCACGAACAGGCTGCGGCAGATCGACCGGCTCGGGGACTGAGCCCGCCCCGCCATCGGGGACCGGACCCGGCAGGACCCGGCAGGACCCGGTGTCCCTAGGTCTCCTGGTCGCCGTCGGGCAGCCGCGTGTCCTCGACGACGTGCATCGCGGCCTCCTCCGCGCCGGCCGCTCCACCGTCGATGCCCTGGTCGGAGGCGATCTCCTCCTTGGTGGTGTCGCAGTGCGCCCCCTCGTCCGGGGCGACCAGGCGGCCCGCGCGCTCGGCGCCCGCCTCGGGGTCGACCGGTTCGCCCTCGCCGCCCGGCAGATCGCCCACGTCGTCACCGACGGGCTCGGACACGTCGGGGACCTCCTGGGTGAGCCGTTCGTCGAGGGTCTCGCCGTCGCGCTGTTCGGCGGCCGTGGTGCCGTGCTTGGTGACCCCGAGCGGCTTCTCCAGCGGGGAGTAGCCCTCGTCGAGGGTGTCGTCGTAGGTCCGCTCGTCCACGGCGTCCTGGAGGTCGAGCGGTGCGGCGTCCTCCTGTTCCTCGTTGCTTGCGGTGGGCTGGTACGCGTCGTCCGCCATCGGCTCGGCGGGCGGGTGTTCGGTGCCCATGGCTGCCTCCCTCACTCGAGCGCGCCCGCTGGTTCGGCGCTTGGGTGTCCTGAACCGCGTTTCCCGTTGCGCGCTGTCCAACCCAGGAAGATCTCCACGCTCTTGAAGGCTCAACGGGGAGGGCTATCATCACTCGCACACATGGCGTGACCGTACGGCGACGCAACGGCGTACCGTGTCCGCCACCCCCCTTGTGCCGCCCCTGCCCCGAGGTCATCCCTCTGCGGTTCGTGGCGTTGTTCCACCCCACCCCCCATACGGCGTAGGGGCCGGTCCGCCCGCGCGTCGTGCACGACGGAAAGCAGCGCATCCATGAGCAACAGCAGGGGCAGAGGGCTGCAGGCCAATGCCCTCGGTACGTTCGACACGGTGGTGATGGCGGTCGCCGGCAGCGCCCCGGCGTACTCGATCGCCGCGACCACCGCCGTCCTCGTCGGCGCGGTGGGCCTGGCCAGTCCGGCGGCGCTGCTGTACTGCGCGATACCGATGCTGGGCATCGCGCTCGCCTTCAGCTATCTCAACCGGATCGACGTGAACGCCGGCGCCAGCTACTCATGGGTCGGGCGTACGCTGCACCCCTTCCTGGGGTTCATCAGCGGCTGGGCGCTGGTGATCTCGGCGACGATCTTCATGGTGGCCGGTTCCCTGCCGGCCGGTTCGATGACACTCGCCCTCTTCGACGAGGAACTCGCCGAGAACACCGCGCTGTCCACGCTGGTGGGCGCCGGCTGGTTCCTGATCATGCTGTGCGTGGTGCTGGGCGGCGCCCGTCTCACCGTCCGGGCGCAGCTCGTGATGTCCGGTCTCGAACTGGCGATACTGGCCCTGTTCGCCGTGCTCGCCCTCTTCCACTCCGAAGGCGCCCGGGCGTTCGACTGGTCCTGGCTCGGCTTCGGGCACTTCGACGGGGTGACGGGATTCGCCTCGGGGGCGCTGGTCGCCGCGTTCTACTACTGGGGCTGGGATGTCACCAGCAACCTCAGTGAGGAGACTCGTAACAGCCGGCGTACGACGGGACTCGCGGGCCTCATCGGGGTGGGCATCATTTTCCTGCTGTTCGAGGTGTTCACGATCGCGGTGAACGTCTTCCTCTCCTCGAAGCAGATCCAGGACAACGACGCCAACGTGCTGGCCGTGCTCGGTGAGGAGGTCTGGCCTGGCTGGGGCGGGAAGTTGCTGATCGTGGCGGTGATGCTGTCGACCATCGCCACCCTGGAGACCACGCTCATCCAGGTCACGCGCTCGCTGTTCGCGATGGGCCGGGACCGTACGATGCCGTCGGCGCTGGGCCGGGTGCACCGCCGCTGGAACACACCGTGGGTGGCGATCGCGGTCGTCGGTGTCGTGGCGCTGGCGATGTTCGTCGCCGCCAACTCCCTGGGCACGGTGGGCGACATCCTCTCCGACGCCATCTCGGCGATGGGGTTGCAGATCGCCGTCTACTACGGGCTGACGGGCCTCGCGGTGGTCGTCGCCTACCGCAGGATGCTGCTGAAGTCGGTCGGCAACTTCGTGTTCGGCGGTGTGTGGCCGTTGTTCGGTGCGCTGTTCATGTTCTGGGTCTTCGCCGAGTCGCTGAGCGAGCTGAGCGGTTCGGCGGTCGCGATCGGCGTCGGCGGGCTCGCGGCCGGGCTGATCCCGATGCTCTGGTACTGGCGGCAGGGCAGCGACTACTACCGGCCGGCCAAGCTGGACGCCGCGCGGACCGTCGAGGCGGACTACGTCCCGGCCGGTGCCGGCGGCCCGAACTCCCTTGTCCATGAGGGTCTTCCCACCGACTTCTGAGGGGACCCGCCATGGCGCGAGGCAGCTCCAAACGCGACTTCACTCCCGACTTCGACCCCGACTGCGGGGACGCGCCCCTGACCTGCGCCCGCCAGGACATCGTCATCGGCCGCTGGCAGGGGCTGCGGGAGCTGCTGCGGGCCACCGGTCCGAACTGGCTGGCGCGCGGCCACCGGATCCGGCTGCTCGCGCAGGCGTGCGCGGGCAGTTCTACGGTCGAGTCGTGGCTGGCCGCCGAACCGCACAGCGCCGACGCGCTGGTGCTGCGGGCGGCGACGGAGACGGCCCGGGCGTTCCATGTGGCCATCGCCGCGGGCCGGGGCGTGCCCATCGACCAGCAGCGCATCGACACCGCGGTGCTGTCGTGCCTGAAGGCCGCCGACGCCTACCCGGACGATCCGACGCCGTGGATCTCGCTGATCTCCCTCGCGCGGCTGTATCCGTCGGGCGTACGGCGGCAGGAACTGGGGCGCTGGTGGGACGAGTTGCACCGACGTGACCCGTACAGCGTGGAGGGGCATCTTCAGGTGCTGCACTACTACTCCTCGCGCTGGCACGGCACCCACGGTCTGATGTACGACTTCGCCCGCGACGCGGCCGGGGTGGCGCCGCCCGGCTGCCCGCTCCCGGTGCTCGTGCAGTACGCGCGGGTCGAGGAGTTCCGTTACGCCCTGGACGCGGCCAGGGGACAGCATGCCTCCATGGGGCTCGGCCAGCACTGGAGCAACGACGGCGCCGTCGGCGACGTACGCCGGACCTGGGAGCGCTGGATCATGGGCCGCGCCGAGGGCGATGTGGTGCCCGGCGAGCTGCGCGACCTCAACTACCTTGCGCACGCCGCCTGCCAGGCGGGGATCCACGACATCGCCGAGCCCCTGTTACGGATGCTGGGGCGGCGGGCCACGCGGGCTCCGTGGGCGTACACCGGCGATCCCGAGAAGCAGCTGGTCAGGTGGCGCAGGGAGGTGGGCGTGCGCGGGTGACCCGCTCAGGTGTCGACGGCCGACGGATCGAAGCCGGCGTCCGCGAGCACCGTGGCCGCCACGCCGCGGCCCACACCCGCGAGGCCGATGAGCAGGTCGGCGCAGCCGATGAGCCCGTCGCCGTGCTGCTCGGAACGGGTCTCCGCGAGGGCGATCGCCTTGCGGGCGTACGGCGTCCAGGCGATGCGCTCGGCGGCCTGGGAGGCGCCCCTGCCGAGGCGTCCGGCGACGGCACGGTGAACGGCGTCGGGGCGGACCCCGGCGCTCTCCAGGAGCCGGGTGGCGCTGTTGGCCTCCGCCGTCAGGCCCCACAACAGGTGCTCGGTGCCGATGTAGTTGTTGCGGTGCGCCACGGCGGCCTGCTTCACCTGCGCCATGGCCCGGCGGAGGTCCTCGGACATCGTCTCGGTTCCGTAGCGCTTGTGCGGCGCGTGGAAGCGCTGCTGCACCGCCTGCCGGGTCACCCCCAGCGCGGCCCCGATGTCCGTCCACGAACAGCCGTGCATCCGGCAGTGCTCGACGTAGTCCTCGACCAAGTCATCGGCCAGCGCCTGGAGTTGTCCCGCCAGACCTGCGGCGGTCGTCAGCAGGGCCAGCCAGTCGGGTTGTTCCTGCCCACCGGGTCGGTGCGCGGTCTCGCAGGTGCGGTCCACTTCGGCGATGAGGTCGTCCAGGTCGGGAAGAGGCATGAGGCAAGTACGCCTTGACACTTTGGAATTGTCAAGGCGCACTTGCCACACCTGGCCTGTCAGGGAGCGGCGTTCGGGCCGTCCGGGCGGTGCCGGCGCTGCTCGACCATCTCGTGGCTCAGTTCCTCCGTCTCCGGCTCGGACAGCCGCTCGAAGCCGTCCTCAGTGATCAGCGCGACGGTGGGGAAGATCCGGCGGCCGATGTCCGGTCCGCCGGTCGCGGAGTCGTCGTCGGCCGCGTCGTACAGCGCGTGCAGCGCGGCCAGGGCCGCCTCGTGCCGGGACATCCCCGGGCGGAACAGCTTCTTCAGAGCGCCTCGGGCGTACGGCGACCCGGAGCCCTCGGCGTGGAAGTCGTACTTCTCGTACGGCCCGCCGGTGACCTCGAAGTCGAAGATGCGTCCCCGCGCGCTCTCGGGGGCCTTGACGTCGTAACCGGCGAGGAGCGGTACGACGGCGAGGCCCTGCATGGCCTGGCCGAGGTTCTGCCGGATCATGCCGGCGAGGCGGGACGCCTTCGCCTTGAGGGTCATGGGGACGCCCTCGACCTTCTCGAAGTGTTTCAGCTCGACCTGGTACAGCTTCACCATGTCCAGCGCGAGTCCGACGGTGCCGGCGAAGGCGACCGCGGTGTGGTCGTCCGCGGGGTGGACCTTCTCCAGGTCGCGCTGGGCGATGAGGTTGCCCATGGTGGCCCTGCGGTCGCCGGCGATCAGCACGCCGTCGCGGTAGGTGAGGGCCAGCACCGTGGTGCCGTGCGGGAAGCGGTCGGGCGCGGCGCGGACGCCGTCGGGGAAGGGGCGGCGCATGGGCAGCAGGTCCGGGCGGTGGGCCGCCAGGAACTCGGTGAAGGACGAGGACCCCGGAGTGAAGAACTCCTCCCCCAGCCGCCCCTCGTGCTCCTTGCTCGTCATGGGCACTCCCCCTCCCGCGTCCGGCCGACACCCGGACTCCTACCTGAACGGGCCGACCGGGAAACGCCTTGGGCGCTCACAAGGACCCGCGCCGTACGAGCACCCCGAGCACCACCAGCCCCGGGATCAGCGGCAGCCACACCGTCAGCAGCCGGTAGCCGAGCACGGCGGAGGCGGCCGCGACGGCCGGGGCGCCCGCGGCCGTGAGTGCGAGGGCGAGCGCGACATCGAGGGAGCCCAGACCGCCGGGCGTGGGCAGCAGGGCGGCCACCGTACTGGCGGCGAGATGGAGCAGCGCCACCCGGGCGGGCGGGAGGGGCAGGTCGACCGCGCGGGTGACGGCGACGAGCGCCACGCAGTGCAGCGCCACGAAGGCCAGCGAACCGCCCCACAGGGCCGCGGCCCGCACCGGTCGCGCGTGGACGGCCCCGAGGTACGCCCGTAGCGCCGTCAGGGCACGCCGACACCGGTCCGACAGCGGACCGGCCAGCAGGGCGAGCGCGCCGACGGCCGCGACGCACACGGCGACCAGGTACCGGGCGTCGAGGGACGGGACGAGCAGGACGCCGGGGCAGACCGCGACGAGCATGGCGATCAGGGCGCCCCGCACGATCCCGCCGGCCGTGCCCTTGACGGCGATCGCGGTGGCCGCACCGGCGAACGGTATGCCGCAGCGCATCAGGAAGCGCAGGGTCACCACACCCGCGCCGAGCCCGGCGGGCAGCACATGGTTGGCGGCGGACGCGGCGAACTGCGCCGCCACGAGCCGCCCCGGCGGCAGCCGGTCGGGCACCGCGCCCTGCTGGGCGAACGCCGAGCAGGGCCATGTCGCCACGGTGGCCACGCCGGCCACCAGCAGCCACCCCTGGTCGGCGACGGCGAGCCGCACCGCGCCGGTCTCGACCATCGGCCAGTGCCGTCGGGCCAGCCAGACCACGGCCGCCAGGACGGCGAGCGCGAGGGCGGTGTGCCAGTAGGTCTGTCTGCGCTGGGGTGAGGGGAGGATCTGTTCCGGCGTCATGCCCGTCCGCCCGCGCCCGGCTTCGGGGCGATGCGGACCTCGAGGCCGTCGAGGCGGTGCAGCTCCCAGTCCCGGGCGTACCGGGGCGGTGTGCCGCCGGGAGCGGTGAGGGCGCCGACCGGGACGCCGCGGGCGGCCCGCAGGATCTCGGCGGTGGTGGTGTTGGCGTTGTGGCCGCGGGTCGCGCCGGAGGAGCAGCCCGTGTAGTAGGCGACGGGAATGGCCTCGTGCCCGGTGAGCAGACAGGGCGGGCGTACGCCGAGGCGGTGGAGTTCGGCGGCGGAGCGGTCCCAGGCGTGGCGGGCGGCGACGGTGCGGTCCACGGTGCGGTCCAGGACGACGTACTGCACGGCCAGATGCCCGGCCAGCCCGAGCGCGACCACCGCGGCGACCGCCGGGCGCCACCGGCCGTTCGGCCTGGTGACCAGGTGGAGCAGCGCGTCCGCGACCGGGAGGGCGAGCAGGGCGTAGGCGGGCAGCAGGAAGCGGGGTGCCGCGTAGCCGATCATGAACAGGTACGGGAAGGCGGCCGTCGCGGCGCAGGCCAGCGGGACCAGGGTGCGGGTGGTGCGTCCGGCCAGGAAGGCGACGGCCAGGCCGTAGGCGGCGAGCAGGGGGAGGACGAACCACCAGGCGTAGACGACCGGGTGGGGCATCGCGCCGTCGCACGGCCGGCACAGGGTGCTGCCGACCAGGCTGCGCAGCTGGTCGTCGACGGCGAGGTTCCAGCCCAGGTCGCCCTGGATGCGGGAGGCCTCGTTCAGCCGCTCCCGCAGGCCGCCGTGGCTGAGGAACGCCTCGACGACCCACTGGACGCCGCCGGCCAGGAGGCCCCCGGCGAGGGCCGCCCCGATTCGCCAGTGCCGTACCACCAGCACGACGACGAGCAGCGGCAGCGTGACCCACACGGCGTCGGTGGGCCGCATCCAGGCCATCAGCGCGGCACCGGCCAGGACGCCCCACACGGCCCGTCGGTCGAAGCGGTCCCCGCGGGCGCGCAGGAAGCAGCCGACGCAGAGCAGGGCGCCGAACGCGACCCAGAGGTTGGGCATGGCCTGCGGGCCGTAGAAGAGGGTCATCCACAGGGTGGCGAACAGGGCGCCCGCGGCGGCCAGGACGCGGGACGGGAAGAGTCCGCGCCAGGCGCGCAGGGCCACGTACAGGCCGAGTCCGGACAGGACGGCGAGATAGACGCGCAGCAGTGTGGTGGACGACGACCAGGAGGCGATGGGCCACGCCAGCAGGGAGACCCCACGCGCGCGTGGGGCGCTGAAGAAGGCCGCCGGTGCCTCGGTGCCGACCTGGCTGACGTACACCACCTCGTCCCAGCCGAGGCCCAGCGTGGGGCGCACGAGGAGGAGTTGGGCGAGGGTGAAGAGGCCGGCCACCGCCACGAGCAGGCCGTCGCCACGTGCCCGCCAGGACCCGCCGGACACGGTCGCGTCGTAACGCCGGTCCATGCTCACCAGCATGGACTTCGTGCCATAGGTCATCGTCCACCCCTCACCCCTACGAGCCGTAGGGTTTCCAAGCCCCGCCGCGTGCGGGTCGATGGCGGGAAGTCAGGCAAACACCGCAAACAAGCACAAACTAACCCGCGGAAGATCGGCATGCAGCCCGGAATTCGGCCAGGTGCCTGATGTGGTCCGGCCATCCGCGTCCGGTGGGGACGTCGGCCGACACCGTCCGGGTGACACACTCTGCGGTGTGGCTGCCCTGAGTTTCGACGACCTCCTCACCCGCGCCCGGTCCCTCCCTCGCGGCGGCCGCCGCGCCGTCCTCGGCATCGCCGGCAGCCCCGGCGCGGGCAAGACGACGCTCGCCGAGCACCTGGTGCGGGAGCTGAACGGTGCCGGGGACCCCTGGGTCGCGCATGTGCCCATGGACGGCTTCCACCTCGCCGACGTGGAGCTGGACCGGCTCGGGCGGCGGGACCGCAAGGGCGCGCCGGACACGTTCGACGCGGCCGGGTACGCGGCGCTGCTCAGGCGCCTGCGCGAGGACGCCGATGACGCCACCGTGTACGCGCCCGGCTTCGAACGGGTCCTGGAGCAGCCGATCGCGGGGGCCGTCCCGGTGGAGCCCGCAGCCCGGCTGGTGGTGACCGAGGGCAACTACCTGCTGCTGGACACGGGCGCGTGGGCGCGGGTGCGGGCAGAGCTGGACGAGGTCTGGTTCTGCGAGCTCGACGAGCCGGAGCGGCTACGGCGGCTGATCGCCCGGCACGAGGAGTTCGGCAAGTCGCACGAGCAGGCGGTGGCCTGGGTCATGCGCTCGGACCAGCGCAACGCGGAGCTGGTCGCCGCGACCCGGGACAGCGCCGACCTGGTGGTGCCGGCCACGGCACTGCCCGTCCCGCACGAGCCGCCGGCCGCCCGTGCGAGGCCGTTCCTGGTGATCGCCGCGTCGTCGGCGACGGTCACCGGGTTGCCCAGCCGGTGCAGCAGGGTGCGAATGGTGTCGGGGGCGAAGT
>NZ_JBEXQG010000063.1:0-54811 GCF_040612485.1 Streptomyces sp. NPDC006385 | reverse complement strand
CGGTGGGGTCGTCGGCGACGGACCTTCCGTACGGCGGGCCGCGTCGCCGTTCGTCGCCGTGTCGCGTGTTTCAGGCGGACAGCGCGTCCAGCAGCCGGTCGACGTCCTCGGGGGTGTTGTAGAGGTGGAAGGCCGCGCGCAGATGGCCCGCGCGGTTGGAGACCTCGATGCCCGCGCGGCTCAACTCGGGCTGGCGGTCGCCGAGTCCGGGCACGGACACGATGGCCGAGCCGGGCGCGGGCACCGGTTCGTGGCCGAGGCCGGCGAGCCCCGCGCGGAAGCGGTCGGCGAGGGCGAGGTCGTGGGCCTGGATGGCGGCCACGCCGAGTTGCTCGACCAGCTCCAGGGAGGTGCGCAGGCCGGCGTACGTGAAGAGGCTGGGGCTGATGTCGAAGCGCCGCGCGGAGTGGGCGAGGTCCTCGACGGGGCCGTAGCAGCTGTCCCAGGGGACCTCCCCGGCGACCCAGCCGGCGAGCAGCGGCGTCAGCCCGCCGAAGTCCTCGGGGACGACGCAGAACGCGGCCCCGTGCGGACCCAGGAGCCACTTGAAGCCGACGGCGGCGAGGAAGTCGTACGCGTCCGCCTCCATCGGCAGCCAGCCGGCCGACTGGGAGGCGTCGACGTAGGTGCGTGCCCCGTGTGCCCGTGCCGCCGCGCGCACCGCGGGCAGGTCGGCGACCCGGCCGTCGGCGGACTGCGCGGCGCTGACCGCGACGAGTGCGGTGTCCGGGCGGACGGACTCGGCGAGGCGGTCCAGCGGGACGGCGCGCACCTTGAGGTCGCCGCGCATGTGGAAGGGGTTCACGAGGGAGGCGAAGTCGGCCTCGGCCGTGAGGACTTCGGCGCCGGCGGGCAGACAGGCGGCGATCAGCCCGCCGAACTCGGCGACCGAGGCCCCGGTCGCGACCCGCTCGACGGGCACGCCGGCCAGCCGGGCGAACGAGGCGCGCACGACCTCCACGTCCTCGTACAGCGGGCCCAGCGGCGTGCCCTCGGCCCGCATCCGGACGGCCCTGTGCAGGGCGGTCACGGTGCGGGCCGGCAGCAGCCCGTTGCTCGCGGTGTTGAGATAGACGTTCTTCGGCGCGAACTCGGCACGGACGAGGCTCTCGAAGGTCTCCATGGCTCCACTGTGAGCCCTGAACACCTACTGGTCCATTGCGATTCCCTACGTGGTTTCACCAAGGAACGCTTATGGATCGGCCGCGACCTGCGCGTTCGCTCAGCAGCTCAGCGCTGCGGCACCGCGCACCCGTCGGGACCGCACGCGTCCGCGTCACCCTGGTCGATGAGCGTCAGCGGCGACCGCTCGCCCCACGCCCGCGTCAGCGCCTGCGCGAAGACCTCGGCGGGCTGGGCGCCGGAGACGCCGAACTTGCGGTCGAGAACGAAGAAGGGCACACCGTTGGCGCCGAGTCGGGCGGCCTCGCGCTCGTCGGCGCGGACGTCGTCGGCGTAGGCGGACGGGTCGGCGAGGACCTCGCGGACGTCGTCGGCGTCGAGCCCGGCCTCCACGGCCAGCTCGACCAGCCGCTCGTCGCCCTCGGCGAAGACCGAACGCTCCTCGGCGAAGTTCGCCCGGTAGAGGATCTGGATCAGCTCGTCCTGCCTGTCGTGCTCCTTGGCGAGGTGCAGCAGCCGGTGCATGTCGAAGGTGTTGCCGTGGTCGCGACCCCGCGTGCGGTACTCCAGACCCTCCGCGGCGGCCTGCGCGCCGAGGTTCTCCTCACCGGCCTGGGCCTGCGCCTCACTCATGCCGTACTTCCTGGTCAGCATGGTGATCACGGGCTGGATGTCACCCTTGGCGCGGCCCGGGTCCAGCTCGAACGAGCGGTGCGCCACCTCGACCTGGTCGCGGTGCGGGAAGTCCTGCAGCGCCTTCTCGAAGCGGGCCTTGCCCACGTAGCACCAGGGGCAGGCGATGTCGCTCCAGATCTCGACGCGCATGTGCGTGGCTCTCCAGGTCGCAGGTCGTACGGGTACGGAGACTCCCTCCGCGAGTGGATGAACGTTCAAGCAGCGGGGTTCATTCCTCGGCACGGGTCCAGACCGCAGGCGCGGGCCACCTGGGCCAGGTCGGTCTGGCCGTCGTGGGGCTGCTCGTGACGCTGTGCGTCGACGCCGGCACGCCCCCGGTCGTGGTGGCCCTGCTCCTCGTCCCCATGGCCCTGGGCTGCGCGCTGACGGTGCCGCCGCTGACGGCGGCGATGATGGAGGCCGTACCCGCCGACCGGGCGGGCCTGGCGGCCGGCGTCCTCAACTCCGCGCGGCAGATGGCCGGGGCGCTGGGGATCGCGGTCTTCGGGGCGCTGGTCTCCGACGGTTTCGTGGCGGGCATGCGCCTGAGCGTGGTGGTCAGCGCGGCCCTGCTCGCGGTGACGTGCCTGCTCAGCCTCCGTCTCGCAGGTCCTTCGGCCAGTTCGGCCTGAACTGGAGGTGGTCGTACGTCACCACGCACCCCTCCCCCATCGGCGACTGCGTCATGAAGCCGACGAGGGCCGCGCCGGTCTCCTTCTCGTCGCCGAGGGTGAACAGCCGGACGAAGGTCCACCGCTCGCCGTCGCGGGAGGCGTGGAAGGCGAAGGCACGCCCGGTTCGGCTCACCCTCAGCCATACCGAACTCCCCTCCACCGTGAAGGAGTTGGCGTCGTCGGAGTGGCCCCGGGTGACGACCGTGCACACGGTGGGCACGTCCGGGGAGTACTCCAGGCACAGCTTGGCCCAGGCCCGCTCACCGACGTGGACGTAGAGGACCCCGGCGTCGAAGGCGCCCGCGAATCCGACGGTGACCCGGGCGATCAGCTGGAAGTCCCCCTCGGGCGCGCCGAGCAGACGCGGCGCGTCGGAGGCGGGGTCCAGGGCCTCGTCGGTGGGCGGCACGAAACGATCCTGCCGGGGACCGGCCCATCCGGAGAGGATGCCGTCCTCGTAGGACCAGTGACCGTCGGGGCCGTACGTGCGGAGCGGGAAGGGCAGTTCGGGAAGTTCCACGTCCATGGGGGGATTCTTCCAGGCGGGTCCGGCGCCGGGTGCCCGAGGGCCGTCCGGGGTCGACTTTCGTCGTTCGGGACCGCGCCGAAGGGCGGATGCGGGCGCCCGGGGACGGCTGTCCATCGTCTGCGCGTGGACGACAGACAGACACCACCGCGCACCGACCGGCCGCTCCTGTCCCGGCTCGCCGCCGCCTCCCCGTGGCCCCGCAAGCGGATGCTCGGGGAGGCGGTGCTCACCGTCGTGCTCGCCGGGCTCGCGGGGCTCCTCGACGGCGTGGAGGACGGATCGGGTGCGCGGGCCGCCGCCGTGGCCCTGGGCGTCGCCGTACTGTCACTGGCCCGCCGCTCACTGCCGGCGACGGTGCTGCTCGTCTCGTCCGCCATGGCCGGGGCAATGGCGCAGGAGCTGATCCACGCGGTCCGCGCGGCGGCGGCCGGCAACGCCCATCTCTCCCCGGCCGCCACCCGGCACGTCGTGGACACCCTCGCCTCCCCGGCCGCCACCGCCCGCGGCGAGGAGGCCCGCCGCCGGCTGGCCGGCCCGACCGAGCGGGAACGTGACGTACTGGCCCTCCTGGGCGAGGGCCTGTCCAACGCGGACGCGGGCACCCGCCTGCACATGAGCGAGGCCACGGTGAAGACGTACGTCAGCCGCATCCTGACCAAGCTGGACTGCGAGAACAGGGTCCAGGCGGCGCTCCTGGCCCGGGACGCGGGCCTGGAGCCGAACGCGGGCTGACCGGCCTCAGCGCTCCAGCGTGCCGTCGATCCTGCGGGGCAGTCCCAGCGGGTTGTCGTCCCGCAGCTCCGGGGGAAGCAGCGCCTCGGGCGCCCCCTGGTACGCGACCGGCCGCAGCCACCGCTCGATGGCCGTACCGCCCACCGACGTGGACGTCGAGGTCGTCGCCGGGTACGGCCCACCGTGGTGCTGGGCCGGCGCGACGGCGACACCCGTCGGCCACCCGTTCACCAGCACGCGACCGGCCAGCGGCGTCAGCTCCGCCAGGATCTCCGCGCCGCGCCCCTCACCCGCGGCCTCCTCGGCCGACAGGTGGACCGTCGCCGTCAGGTTCCCCGGCAGCCGCGACAGCACGGCCTTCGCCTCGTCCTCGTCCTCGTAGCGGACCACCACGGTGACCGGCCCGAAGCACTCCTCCAGGAGCACGTCGTACGCGCCCTCCTGCGCCAGCTTGCTCGCGGCGACCGTGTGGAACCCGGCGCTGACCGTGTGCTCACCGCCCGCGCCCGGCGTCACCGGCGTCTCCACCTCGGGGAGCTCCGCGCGCTCGGCCACGCCGGCGATGAAGTTGTCGCGCATCCGGTGGTCGAGCAGGACCCCGGCCTCGGTGTCGCTGACGGCGTCCGTGAGCGACTTGACCAGGCCGTCGCCCGCCGCGCCGGACGGCACCAGCACGAGCCCGGGCTTCACACAGAACTGCCCCACGCCCAGCGTCATGGACCCGGCGAGACCGACGCCGATCGCCTCGGCCCGCTCGGCGGCCGCGGCCTCGGTGATGACGACGGGGTTCAGCGATCCGAGCTCGCCGTGGAAGGGGATCGGGACCGGACGGGCCGCGGCCGCGTCGAAGAGGGCACGACCGCCCCGGATGGAACCGGTGAACCCGGCCGCCGCGATCAGCGGGTGCTTGATCAGCTCGATGCCCGCCTCGAAGCCGTGCACCAGACCCACGACGGCCTCGGGGATGCCGTGCTCGGCGGCGGCCGTACGCAGCACCTTCGCGACCAGCTCGGACAGGCCCGGGTGGTCCGGGTGGGCCTTGACGACGACCGGGCAGCCCGCGGCCAGCGAGCTCGCGGTGTCGCCGCCGGCGACGGAGAAGGCGAAGGGGAAGTTGGACGCCGAGTAGACGGCGACGACGCCGAGGGGCACCTTGTAGCGGCGCAGGTCCGGGATCGGCGGGGTCGCGGTGTCGTCGGGGTGGTTGATGACGACGTCGAGGAAGGCGCCCTCGTCGACGATGTCCGCGAAGGCCCGCAGCTGGTAGCAGGTGCGGGCGAGTTCGCCGGTGAGGCGGACCGGGCCGAGCGCGGTCTCGGCGTCGGCGGCCTCGACGAGCTGGTCCTTGGCGCCCTGGAGCCGGTCGGCCGCGGTGCGCAGGAAGGCCGAGCGGACCGCGCGGTCGGCCAGGGCGCCGCGCGCCTCGTGCGCGGCGCGGACGGTGGCGTCCACCTCCTGGGCTGTGGCCTCCACCGCAACCTGTTCACGCTGCTTCCCGGTTCGGGGGTCGACACTCCAGACTGGTGCTGCTGCCACCGCGGGTCCCTCCACACATGTATTGCCGCAGTACGGGGTCACTCACCAGGGGCGTTCGATATACTGAACGCTGTCTCCCATGATGAATATGCTGTGGAGACTATTTCCCGTCGAACGAAGGGGTCAAGGGCGATGTCGGCTGGCGAGACGGGCGGCGGGGCACAGGTCAAGTCCGCGGTACGAACGGTTGAACTGCTCGAATACTTCGCCGGACGCCCCGGTATGCACTCCCTGGCGTCGGTCCAGGAGGCCGTCGGCTATCCCAAGTCCAGCCTCTACATGTTGCTGCGCACCCTCGTCGAACTGGGCTGGGTGGAGACGGACGCGACGGGCACGCGGTACGGCATCGGCGTACGGGCGCTGCTGGTCGGCACCTCGTACATCGACGGGGACGAGGTGGTCGCCGCCGCCCGCCCGACGCTGGACCGGCTCTCGGACGACACGACCGAGACGATCCACCTGGCCCGCCTGGACGGCACGAACGTCGTCTACCTGGCCACCCGCCAGTCCCAGCACTACCTGCGCCCCTTCACCCGGGTCGGCCGCCGCCTGCCCGCCCACTCGACGTCCCTCGGCAAGGCGCTGCTGAGCACCTACACGGACGAACAGGTCCGCAAGATGCTCCCGGAGACGCTCCCCGCGCTGACCGAGAACACCATCACCGACCGCGAGAAGCTCATCGAGGAGCTCCACCAGGTCCGCGAGCAGGGCTTCGCCGTGGACCGCGAGGAGAACACCCTCGGCCTGCGCTGCTTCGGCGTGGCGATCCCGTACCGCACCCCGGCCCGCGACGCGATCAGCTGCTCGGTGCCGGTGGCCCGGCTGACGCCCGCGCACGAACAGATGGTGAAGGACGCGCTGTTCGACGCGCGCGACAGGCTGACGCTGGCCACGCGCAGGCTCTGAGCCTTTCGTAGGCTCTGACTCCATGGAGGACCCCATGGATGTGGAATTGCGCGAGGTGCACGACAGCGATCTGCCGGTCTTCTACCGGCAGATGAACGACCCGGAGGCCCTGCGCATGGCGGCCTTCACCCCCGAGGACCCGGCCGACCGGGACGCCTTCGAGGCCCGCTGGAAGCGGATCCGGTCCTCGTCGGACGTCGTGCGCGCGATCCTGGCCGACGGTGACGTGGTGGGCAGCGCGGCCGTGTACGGGGAGCCGGGCGAGCGCGAGGTGACGTACTGGGTGGACCGCGCGTACTGGGGCCGGGGCGTCGCCACGGCCGCGCTGCGGGGGCTGCTCGCCGAGGTGCCCGAACGCCCGCTGTACGCACGGGCGGCGGCGGACAACGAGGGCTCGCTGCGGGTGCTCACGAAGTGCGGCTTCCAGGTCAGGACGCGGGCCCGGGGGTTCGCGCAGGCGCGGGGCGAGGAGATCGACGAGCTGGTCCTGACGCTGGACGGCTGAGCGGGCTCTCCGCCGTACGGCGGAGACGGATCACCGTCGCGCAGGAGGCGCCCGCCGCCGTCCTCGCGGGAGCGTGGTCGCATGACGCAGACACTCGCTCACGTCCCCGAAACCGACCCGGGCACCGCCGGTCCCAGCCGGTCCCGCCGGATCCTGCGTGCCGTCGCCGTTCTCGCGTGCGTGCCGTATCTGTCGCTCAAGGTCGCCTGGATCGCGGGGAGTCGGCTCGGGATCCCGGACGGGAGCGCGCTGCTGGAGCACCGGGCGACCATGGCGGTCGCCAACAGTGTCACCGTCCTCATGGACGGGGCCGTGATCGTGCTCGCGCTGGTGCTGACCCGGCCGTGGGGGCTGCGGGCTCCCGCGTGGCTGCTGGCCTTCCCCGCCTGGGCGGCCACCGGGCTGCTCGCGCCGATCATGGCCGGGTTCCCGCTCCAGCTCCTGGTCGACGCGCTCGGCGGCACCGCCGTCGGCGCCGGCGGCGACGGGGAGTCGTTCCTCGACGCCTGGGTCTTCGGGGTCGTCTACACGGGGTTCATCGTGCAGGGACTCGCCCTGGGCGCGCTGTTCGCGCTCTACGCCCGCGACCGCTGGGGCGCGCTGTGGGCGGGCCGGGTCTGGGAGCTGCCGGTCGGCGCCATCGGGGCGGCCCAGCGGGCCGTCGCCGTCGCCGCCGCCGTACTCGCGCTGCCGCCCCTGTCCGTCCACCTCCTGTGGGCGTGCGGCGGCACCGCCGGGCTCGACGAGACGCAGGCCGCCGACCGGACGAGCGGCTTCCACACCATGGAGGCGCTGTCCGTCGTCTTCCTCGCCATGGCCGTCACCGGCGGCTTCCTGCTCGCCTTCCGGCGCGGCCGGGCCCTGCCGGTCAGGCTGCCCCTCGCCCTCGCCTGGGTCGGCTCCGCCGCCACCGCCTGCTGGGCGGGCTGGCTGTCGCTGGCGCCGCTCACCGACGTGGCCGACGGCCCCACGCCGCTGATGAACCTCGCCTACGCTGGCCAGATGATCGTCGGCATCCTCGTCGCCTGCCTCGGCGTCCACTTCCTCGCGGAGCGCTCCGCGAGCCGGAATCGTCGTACGGCATGAGCCGGTTCATCCGGTTGCTGTTCGGCCGGCGGGCGCGGCGCCGATGGCTGCATCTGATCATCGGCGGTGCCCTCGCCATGCCCTACGTCTTCGTCGGCCAGCTCGTCGTCGGGCCCGCCACCCACTCCCGGTACGTCTTCATCGACCTCACCCTCCAACTGCTCTCCTTCGCCGTCGGGTTGCCCCTGGCCGCGCTCACGTCCGTGCTGTTCCCGCTGACCCGGCCGATGGAAGCCGGCGCCGTGCGGTGGCTGTGCGGGGTCGACGGGGACCGGCTCGCCGACGGGCCGGCCCGGACGCGGGGCGCGAAAGGGCGTACGGCGGCCTGGTTCACGCTGCATCTCGGGTTCGGCGGGATCATCGCCGGAATGTCACTGGCGGTTCCGCCGTTCGCCGCCTTCCTCGTCGCGATGCCGGTCATCGAGTGGCTCGGGGACAGCGAACTGGAGCTGCCCGGAGCCCTCGACCACGCCTGGGTGGTGGCGCTCGCGCCGGTCGCGGGGGTGGCGTCGCTCGTCGCCCTGGCCGGCTGCGCGGCCGTCGCCGGCGCGCTCCTGGCCCGCTGGGCGCCCGCCCTGCTCGGGCCCACCCACGAGGACCGGCTCGCGGCGGCCGAGGCACGCGCCGCCGACCTGGCCGTGCGCAACCGGCTCGCGCGTGAACTGCACGACTCCGTCGGCCACGCCCTCAGCGCCGTCACCCTCCAGGCGAGCGCGGCCCGCCGAGTCCTCGACACCGATGTGGAGTTCGTCCGCGAGGCCCTCGCCGCGATCGAGGACACCACCCGCCGCACGGTCGGCGAACTCGACGCCGTCCTGGGCGTGTTGAGGGACGGCGACGCTCCGGGCACGGCCCCCGCGCCCACCCTCGCCGCCGACCTCGGCAGCCTGCTGCGCCGCACCCGCGCGGGCGGGCTGCGGGTGACCGCCACGGTCGACGCCGACCCCGAGGCCCTGCCGCCCGTCCTCTCCCGCGAGGCGTACCGCATCGTCCAGGAAGGGCTGAGCAACGCCCTCAAGCACGCCGGTGACCAGGTGACCGTGACCCTGCGGATCGCTGTCGCCGACGAGCACCTGGAGATCACCGTCGACAACCCCCTGGAGCACACCCCCGCCTGCCGTCCCGGCGGCGGTCACGGCCTGCGCGGCATCGCCGACCGGGCCCGGCTGCTGGGCGGGACCACACAGGCAGGCGCCGCACAGGGGGTGTGGCGGCTGTCCGTACGACTTCCCATGAAGGGACCCGCATGACGATCCGGATCGTCCTCGCCGACGACGAACGCATGGTCCGCAGCGCCCTGCGCGCCATCCTCTCCGCCGAACCGGACCTGGAGGTGGTCGGGGAGGCGGCGACCGGGGCCGAGGCCGTGTCCGTCGTGCGCGAGCGGCGGCCCGACGTGGTCCTCATGGACGTCCGGATGCCGGAGATCGACGGCATCCGGGCCACCGAGCAGATCCTGGCCACGCTCGACGACCCGCCCCGCATCGTCGTCGTGACCACCTTCGAGAACGACTCCTACGTGTACGACGCCCTGCGCGCCGGAGCCGCCGGGTTCCTGCTCAAGCGCGCCGACGCCGACGCGCTCGTCCAGGCCGTACGGCTCCTCGCGCACAGCGACACCCTGCTGTTCCCGTCGGCCGTACGCGGTCTCGCGGCCGAGCACGCGCGCGCGTGCCCCGAGCCCGCGCCGTGGGTGGCCAGGCTCACCGGGCGCGAGAGCGACGTGCTGCGGCTGATGGCGCAGGGCCTGACCAACGCGGAGATCGCCCGGCGCATGGAGGTAGGTCCGGCCACCGTGAAGTCGCATGTGGCGGCGGTCCTGGCCAAGACCGGCACCCGGGACCGCACGCAGGCCGTGATCGCCGCGTACGAGGCGGGCTTCATGAACACTCGATGAGAAAACGGGGCGCAAGGGAACGATTGCCCCCATCCTGATCGTCGTTCCGAGTGGGATGAACAAGACGATCAGGCGGGTGTCCGTCTTCACGCTGCTGCTGGTTCTCGCGCTGCTGGTCAGGGCGACCTGGGTGCAGTTCTACGAAGGCCAGGCGCTCGCGGACGACAAGGACAACCGGCGGAACGTGATCGAGCTGTACAGCGAGCCGCTCGGCAACATCGTCGTGGGCGGCGAGGCCGTCACCGGCTCGGCGCCGACGAGAAGCGGCGACCTCGCGTACAAGCGGACGTACACGGACGGCCCGCTGTACGCGGCCGTCACCGGCTACAGCTCGCAGGCGTTCGGGGCGACGCAGCTGGAAGGCATCTACCGGGACCTGCTCGACGGCACCGACAACCGTCTCAAGAGCGTGCTGGACACGGTCACCAACAAGCGGTCCGACCCGGGCGACGTGATCACGACGATCGACCCGGACGTGCAGAAGGCGGCGTACGACGCGCTCGGCGACAAGAAGGGCGCCGCCGTAGCGATCGACCCCACCACCGGGAAGATCCTGGCGGTCGTCTCCACTCCGTCATACGACCCGTCGCGGATCACCACGGGCGACTCGGACGCCTGGAAGCAGCTGACCGAGGACGCCGACAAGCCGATGACGAACCGTGCGCTGCGCCAGCCGCTGCCGCCGGGCTCGACGTTCAAGCTGGTCGTCGCGGCGGCCGCGCTGGAGGACGGGCTGTACTCGTCGGTGGACGAGAAGACGGACAGCCCGGACCCGTACGACCTGCCGCAGTCGAGCGACAAGCTGACGAACGAGAACCCGTCCGCCCCCTGCGAGAACGCCTCGATCCGGGTGGCGCTCCAGTACTCGTGCAACAACGTCTTCGGGAAGATGGCCGTCGATCTGGGCCAGGACAAGGTCCGGGCGATGGCCGAGAAGTTCGGCTTCGACGACGACGCGCAGGACGTGCCGGTGCGGGCGTACAAGAGCGTCTACCCGGCGGACATGGACAAGGCGCAGACCGCGCTGTCCGGCATCGGCCAGTTCGACGTGACCGCGACGCCGCTGCAGATGGCCATGGTGTCGGCGGCCATCGCCAACGGCGGCAAGCTGGTCTCGCCGCACATGGTGTCGCAGATCACCGACGGCGGTGGGAACGTCCTGGAGAACTACGACGACAACGCCGGGACCGAGGAGATCGTCAGCTCCGGCACCGCCGAGCAGCTCCAGTCGGCGATGCGGACGGTCGTCGAGGACGGCACCGGCACGAACGCGCGGATCCCGGGCGCGACGGTGGGCGGCAAGACGGGCACGGCCCAGCACGGCGAGAACAACAGCAAGACGCCGTACGCCTGGTTCACGTCCTACGCGAAGGCCGACGGCAAGGAGGTCGCCGTGGCGGTGGTCGTCGAGCAGTCGGACGCGGCGCGTTCAGAGGTCAGCGGCAACGGGCTGGCCGCCCCCGTGGCCCGGAAGGTGATGGAGGCGGCGCTCAGGAACTAGGAGTGCTGAGCCGCGGCTACTTGACTCCCAGGAGCTGCTCGATCGGGTCGATGGCGAAGTACACCAGGAACAGCGCCGAGGTCCCCCACAGCAGCCAGTGGATCTCCTTCGCCTTCCCCAGCACCGCCTTGATGACGACGTAGGCGAGGAAGCCCGCTCCGATGCCATTGGTGATGGAGTACGTGAACGGCATGACGGCGATGGTCAGGAACGCCGGGATGGCGATCTCGTACCTGTCCCAGTCGATGTGCTTGACCTGGGTCATCATCAGGAAGCCGACGGCGACGAGGGCGGGCGCGGCCGCCTGGAGCGGGACGATCGTGAGCAGCGGGGTCAGGAACAGGGCGAGGGCGAAGAGGCCGCCGGTGATCAGGTTGGAGAAGCCCGTGCGCGCGCCTTCGCCGACGCCTGCCGCCGACTCGATGTAGGAGGTCGCCGAGGACGACGAGGCCGCGCCGCCGGCCGCCGCGGCGGCGCCGTCGATCAGCAGGACACGCCCGAGGCCGGGCACCTTGCCCTGCTCGTCCAGCAGACCCGCCTCGGCGCTGACGCCGACGACCGTGCCCATGGTGTCGAAGAAGTCGGACAGGATCAGCGTGAAGATCAGCAGGACGACGGTGATGGCCGTGGTCTGGCCGAACGCGCCGAACAGGCTGAAGTCGCCGATGAGTCCGAAGTCGGGGGTGTCCACCACCTTGTCGGGCCACGCGGGCGTGGTCAGGCCCCACGCCTTGATGTCGGCGAGGGAGTTGATGATCATCGCGACGACCGTCATGGTGACGATGCTGATCAGGATGGCGCCCTTGACCTTGCGGGCGAGCAGGGCGATCGTCAGCAGGACCCCGAGGCAGAAGACGAGCATCGGCCACCCGGTGAGCGTGCCGGTGCCGCCGAGCTGAACCGGCACGGTGGTGTTCGCGGCGTCCGGGATGCGGCTGACGAACCCGGCGTCGACGAAGCCGATGAAGGCGATGAACAGGCCGATGCCGACGCTGATCGCCTGCTTGAGCGGTTGCGGGATGGCGTGCATGACGGCCTCGCGCAGCCCGGTGAGCACCAGCACGCAGATCAGCAGGCCCTCCAGGACGACCAGGCCCATCGCGTCGTCCCAGGACATCAGCGGGGCGATCTGGAAGGCGACGACGGCGTTGAGGCCCAGGCCGGCGGCGAGCGCGAGCGGGAGGTTGCCGCCGACGCCCATGATGATCGTCATGACCGCGGCCACCAGGGCGGTGGCGGTGGTGAGTTGGACGGCGTCCAACTGGTGGCCGAACTTGTCCTTCGCGCTGCCCAGGATGATGGGATTCAGGACAAGGATGTAGGCCATCGTGAAGAACGTGGCGAAGCCGCCGCGTATCTCACGGGCGAAGGTGGATCCCCGTGCGGAGATCTTGAAGAACCGGTCGACGCTGTTCACGCCCGGTGGCGTGGCTCGTGGCCGGTCGGTCACCTTCTGGGATTCGGACATGACGGTCGCTCCTCGGTGCCTGCTGGATCGGTGTGCGGATGCTGGCTGGATTGTTCCCGCGTTGAACCCGTTTCAGGTTTTCTCCGTGTTACGGAATCAGTGCCGCTCAACGTACGGCCTGCCATACACCGTTCGAAGCCTCGTACGAAACAAGCGCTCGATCGCTGCTACGCTTCCGGATCTCGTCCGGGTGATCTCCGGACGCTCACATGTCATTCACATGACACGCACAGCCAGGAGGGGTCGCCCGTGGGCACAGTCGTCGACGACGCCGCCTCCGTGGAGTTCCACGCCTTCTTCGAGCGCCACTACGCCGAACTGTCCCGTCTGGCCCATCTGTTGACGGGCGAGGCGGACGCCGCCGACGACCTGGCGGCGGACGCGTTGCTGGCGCTGTGGCACCGCTGGGACCGGGTGCGCGCGGCCGACCACCCGGTGGCGTACGCGCGCGGTGTGGTGGCGAACCTGGCCCGCAGCAGGATCCGCAGCGCCGTCCGGGAACGGCGGCGTGTCGCCCTGTTCTGGTCGCAGCGCGAGGAGAAGGCCGAGAACCCGGACGTCGCGGGCGTCGTCGACGTCCAGGAGGCCCTGCGGGGACTGCCGTTCCGCAAGCGCGCCTGTGTGGTGCTGCGGCACGCCTTCGACCTCTCCGAGAAGGACACCGCGCTCGCCCTGGGCATCTCGGTCGGTACGGTGAAGAGTCAGACCTCGAAGGGGATGGCCGAGCTGCAACGGCTGCTCGGGACGCAGGGGGCTCCGCTCAGGGTGCGGGCGGCGGCGATGGCCCGCACCGGGCACGCCGCGGGAAGGAACCGATGATGCGGCAGGACGTGCACGACGAACTGCGCGCCCGGCTGCACGAGGCGGCCGGTGCGCATCAGCCCGACCGTGAGCGGATCCTGGCCCGGATCGAGCGCGGCATGGCGGATCCCTCCGGGCAGGACCGGTCCGGCCACCGGGCGACGCGTCCGCCGGCGTACGGCTGGGTCCGGGTGGTGGCGGCGACGGCCGCGGTCGCGGGCGTTCTCGCGGTCGGCGGTTACGCGGTGGCGTCCGCCGTGAAGGAGGACACGCCGCGGCAGACGGTGGCCACGGTGCCGACGCCCACCCCGTCGCCGGACGCGACGAGCCGTGCCCCGGTCCCGCCCGCCCCGCCGGCCGACCCGACGCCCGAGGACACGCCGGAGTCCCGAGAGACGTCCGAGGCGCCGACGCGGACGACCGCTCCGGCGCCGCCGCCCGCCGCCAAGGGCGAGGAGGACGGCCCCCTGTGGTCGGACGGCTCGGTGGACCCGCACAGCAACGACTTCTGGGCGCAGAGCAATCTGACGCTGAAGACCGGCGAGCGACTCACCGCACTCACCGTCCGGTTGAAGATCGCCCAGACCGGCGGCGTCAACGACGCCGGCGCCTGGCGCTCGCTGCCCGAGGACGACTTCACGCTGACGGTCGAGGAGAGGGACGGCTTCCTCGTCTACACCTGGGTGCTCAAGGAGGGCCGTACGGTCCCACCGGGCGAGTGGGTGTTCGCCGGGCAGTACGACCATGAGCGCGGCGGCCGGGACGCGGGGGACGACGGCTACGCGATGACGGCGACGGCGGGCGGCGAACAGCTGTCCGTGGCGGGGGACTTCGCACCGCACGACGACGACTCGACGTCCGGCGGGGATTCGTAAAGAAGATCCGGAGGTTCGGCAACTCTTTCCGCACGTGTGGCGACCAGGAGACGCAAGGATCCACTCACCACGCAAGGAACCAGGTCATGACAGCACAGACCGAACAGCGCGTCCGTCACCGCCGCAAGGCCCTCAAGCGGCGGGCCGTGATCGCCGGAGTCGCCGCGTTCGGCATCACCGGAGCGGCGGTCGTCACCTCGTCGTTACTGTCGCCGGCCGGCGCGGCCGCCTCCTGGCCGACAGCGAAGGGCAGCAAGGCCGTGTCGTCGACGATCAAGGTGTCGGGCACGTACGACGGCAGGCTGACGAAGTTCTACGGCTCCGGCGCCCTGGGCGACAGCGGCCAGGAAGAGGGCCAGGACCCCGTGTTCCAGCTCGCCGACGGCGCGGTGCTGAAGAACGTGATCATCGGCACCCCGGCCGCGGACGGCGTCCACTGCCTGGGCTCCTGCACGCTGCAGAACGTGTGGTGGCTGGACGTCGGCGAGGACGCCGCCACCTTCAGGGGCAAGTCGTCCTCGGCCGTGTACAAGGTGCACGGCGGCGGAGCGCGCAACGCCGACGACAAGGTGCTGCAGTTCAACGGCGCGGGGAAGCTCGTCGTGACCAAGTTCCAGGTGGAGAGGTTCGGCAAGCTGGTGCGCACCTGCGGCAACTGCTCCACGCAGTACAAGCGCACGGTCATCGTCAACGACGTGGACGTCACCGCGCCCGGCGACTCGATCGTCGGCATCAACTCCAACTACGGCGACACGGCCGCGCTGCGCAAGATCCGCGTCCACGGCGACGGCGCCAAGAAGATCAAGACCTGCACCCGTTTCCAGGGCAACAGCAGCGGCAAGGAGCCGAAGGAGCTCGGCACGGGGCCGGACGGAACCTCGTGCAGGTTCTCGGCATCTGACATCACGTACCAGTGACCACACGCATCAAGGACCTGCTGGCCTGAGCCCCCCTCGGTCAGCAGCACAGAACGCCCCGCCGGTGACGACCGGCGGGGCGTTCGCCCTTGCGGCTAGCGCCGGTTCATCGTCGCGCCGAGGGTGGTGGAGCCCGTCGTCAGGAAGGTCGTCGCGGGCAGCGAACCGTCCGCCCCGCGGGCCCCGTACGCCGTCGTGGCGTCCGTGGACCTGAAGGGCGGGGTGGAGACACCGCCGTCCCAGCTGTTCGCGGCGGAGACCGTCGACGGCCCCGGCCTGGACGGTCCGCCCTTGTTGCCGACCGCGAGGTTACGGGCGAGCCGCGCCTTGCCCGTGGCGAAGGAGAACCCGGACTCGGCGTTGGCGTAGGCGGTGTTGTGGTGGAGTGCGATCGCGCCGGTGTTGGAGTTCTCGGTGAAGCCGTGCCGGGTGTTGTCCCAGGCGGCGTTGTTGTGCACCTGGTGTGCCACCGAGGCCCCGCCGCCGCCGAGCTTGAACCCGTTGCCGTTGCCCTCGAACGCCGGATCGTTCCAGTGGTTCCTGCCGTTGCCGAACGCCCAGGAGTTCCTGACGGTGACCGGCGAGGAGAACTGCCACAGGTCGACGCCGTCGTCCGAGTTGTCGTACAGGCGCGCCGCGTCGACGACGTTGCCCGTCCCGGAGCCGAACGTGACGGCGATGCCGTCGGCGTTCTGGCCGTGGCCGGCGGGGTCGTAGTTGCCGTGACTGTCCAGGTTCCGCACGAGGTTGTTCGTCGTGCCGTCGCCGCGCAGGGTGAAGCCGGAGTCACCGTTGTCCGCGGTGACCAGGTTCTCGAAGACGCCGCCCACCGACGAGGTGGCGACGAAGCCCTGCGCCGGGGAGTTCTGGAAGGTGAGGTCGCGCACGGTCCAGTAGTCGCCGTGGATCGCGGCCAGCCAGGAGCCGTCGGGCAGCTTCGAGCCATCGATCCGCACCTTCTCGGCGCCGCGCGCCCGCAGCGTGACGCGGGCCGAACGGGTGCCGTTCGCCGCGGACTTGAGGGTGGCGGTCGGCCGGTACGTGCCGCCGCGGACCTCGATCGTCGTACCGGCGCGGGCGTTGTTGACGGCCGACTCCAACTGCGCGGTCGTGGACACGGTGACCGTCGTCGAGGCGGCCTCGGCGCCGCCGTCGGACAGGCCGAGGTAGACACCGCCGGCACCCGAGGCGACGGCGACCGCCGCGGCGATGGAGAGCGTACGGGCCCTGCGGTGACGACCGGTGCTCAGGCGCACGGGCGGGTCCTTTCCTGGGACGACGGGGACGGAGCGGGGCCGACCCGAGGCCGGCCCGAGGCCGCACCGGGCCGCTTCTGCCCTCCGGTCGCCGTGCCGCCCGGGAAGGTTGCCGCTCCTCGAAAACGAGCGAAAGTTTCGGTCCCCCTCGGTGACCAGCGCACCGATTGACGCCCACTCCCCCACAGATGACACTCCGAGGCAGCCGAACGAACAGAACCGACCAGCAAACCCCCCAGACTCCAACAAACCCCCAGAACCCCTGTCCGCCTCCGCACTCCACGGGATGTGTCATGCGCCCCCGCACCGCTCGCGCGCTCCTGGCCCCGCTGATCCCCCTCCTCGCCCTCCTCCTCGGCCTGCTGGCCGCACCGCCCAGCACCGCCGGTACCGCGAACTCCGGAGCACCACCCGTGAAGCAGCCCAAGTACGCCGGCTACCTCTTCGCCTACTTCACCGGCGAGGGCACCGCCGACGGCGAGCAGATCCGCTACGCCCTCAGCCGCGGCAACGACCCGCTGCACTGGCGGGAGCTGAACGCCGGCAAGCCGGTCCTCACCTCGACGATCGGTGAGAAGGGGCTGCGCGACCCGTTCGTGATCCGCTCGCCCGAGGGCGACAAGTTCTACATGATCGCCACCGACCTGCGGATGTACCGCAACAGCAGCGGCAGCTGGGACCAGGTCCAGCGGCACGGCAGCAAGTCCATCATGGTCTGGGAGTCCACCGACCTGGTCCACTGGACCGACCAGCGCCTGGTGAAGGTCTCCCCCGACAACGCGGGCAACACCTGGGCTCCGGAGGCGTACTGGGACGACAGCCTCGGTGCGTACGTCGTCTTCTGGGCGTCGAAGCTGTACGCCGCCGACGACCCCGACCACACCGGATCGACGTACAACAAGATGCTGTACGCGACCACGAAGGACTTCCGCACCTTCAGCGAGCCGAAGGTCTGGAACGACCCCGGGTACTCGGTCATCGACTCGACCGTCGTCGAGCACAAGGGCACGTACTACCGCTACACCAAGGACGAACGCGACCCCTCCTCCGGCTCCCCCTGCTCGAAGTTCATCACCGCCCAGAAGTCGACGAGCCTGACCGACACCTCGTACGACTTCGTGGCCGACTGCATCGGCAAGGGCGCCATGGACCGGGGTGAGGGCCCGACGGTGTTCAAGTCGAACACCGAGGAGAAGTGGTACCTGTTCATCGACGAGTACGGCGGCCGCGGCTACCTCCCCTTCGAGACCACCGACCTCGCCTCGGGCAAGTGGACGCCGTCGAAGGACTACCAGCTCCCGGCGAGCCCCCGGCACGGCACGGTGATACCGGTGACGCAGGCGGAGTACGACCGGCTGCTCGCCGCCTACCCCGCGAGCCCCGCCTCGGTCGTGGACGCGACGGCGAAGGACCAGAAGGGGTACGCGATCGTCACCGAGAGCACCTCCAAGGTCGTCCTCCCGATGCGTCCGGACGCCGACCTCGCGCGCCTGGCCCCGAAGCTGTGGGTCGCCGCGGGCGCGAAGGTCAGCCCGCGGTCCGGCACCCGGCGCGACTTCCGCAAGCCGCAGACGTACACGGTCACGGCCGCGGACGGCACGAAGCGCGCCTGGACGGTCGAGGCGGTACGCACCAAGAGTCCCGTCCTGCCCGGCCTCAACGCCGACCCCGACGTGCACCACCTGAACGGCGAGTACTGGATCTACCCGACGACGGACGGCTTCCAGGGCTGGAGCGGGACCCGGTTCAAGGCGTACTCGTCGAAGGACCTGGTCCACTGGAAGGACCACGGCGTCATCCTGGACCTGGGCCCCGACGTGTCGTGGGCGGACAAGTACGCCTGGGCGCCCGCGATCGCCGAGCGCGAGGGCACGTACTACTTCTACTTCTCCGCCGAGCAGCAGATCGGCGTCGCGGTGGCCGACTCGCCCGCCGGCCCGTTCAAGGACGCGCTGGGCAAGCCGCTGGTCGCCAAGGGCGGGGCCTGGAGCGGCCAGATGATCGACCCGGCGGTGTTCACGGACGACGACGGCACGTCGTATCTCTACTGGGGCAACGGGCGCGGGTACGTCGTGCCGCTCAACGACGACATGGTGTCGTTCGACGCCGCGAAGGTGAAGGACATCACCCCGGACAACTTCCGCGAGGGCTCCTTCGTGATCAAGCGGAAGGGCACGTACTACTTCATGTGGTCCGAGGACGACACGCGCAGCGAGAACTACCACGTGGCGTACGCGACCGGCCCGTCCCCGCTGGGCCCGTGGACCAAGAAGGGGACGATCCTGTCCAAGCGCCCCGAGTACGGCATCCTCGCCACCGGCCACCACTCGGTGGTGAACGCCCCCGGCACCGACGACTGGTACATCGTCTACCACCGCTTCGCCCTGAACGGCCCCGGAAGGCCGGGCGGTGACGGCATGCACCGCGAGACGACCATCGACCGCATGAGGTTCGCGACCGACGGCACGATCCAGCCGGTGGTGCCCACGCTGGAGGGGATCAAGCCGGTACGGCGGTGACGCTCAGCTGACGTCTACATGCAGGTCCGCGTCGAGGGATACGACTGGAGCCGGTTCAACGGCAAGCAGAAGAAGACCGTCTGGCTGGACAAGCTCAGCTACGACGGTGCCGCGCTGCACACCGATGACGCCTGGATACGGGCCTGCCGTGACCGGGGTTCGCTGCGTCCGGACAACTGCTCGGTGACGAAGGCATACCACCGCTAGGAGAGACTGACGGGTGACACCGTCAGTCATGGAACAACCCTTGGGCCCCGGTCTGACCACCGGGGCCCTCCGGCCTCCGGGGGACACGATCAGTACCAGTACGTCAGACATGTCGCACATCCTCTCCGCGAGCGGTGTCGAGCTCTCGTACGGCTCCACACCGGCCGTGCGTGACGCCCATCTCGCGCTCGCGCGGGGCGAGGTCGCGGCGATCACCGGGGCGAGTGGTTCCGGCAAGTCCTCGCTGCTCTACTGCCTGGCGGGAGTGCTGCCTGCGTCCCGAGGGCGGATCAGTTTCGAGGGGCGGTCCTTCGCCGATCTGGACGACGAGGAGATCAGCGCCCTGCGCCGGGAGCGGTTCGGGTTCGTCTTCCAGTACGGCGAGTTGCTGCCCGAGCTGACCATCGAGGAGAACACCGCCCTGCCGCTGCGCCTCGCCGGCCGGCGCAAGCGCCCCGCGCTGGAGGCCGCCGCCGAGGTGCTCGACCGGCTGGGCATCGGCGATCTGCGTGAGCGCAGGCCCTCCCAGGTGTCCGGCGGGCAGAGCCAGCGCGTCGCCGTCGCCCGGGCCCTGGTGCACAAACCGGCCGTGGTCTTCGCCGACGAACCGACCGGCGCCCTCGACAGTGCCAACGCCGGTGCCGTTCTTGAGGAGTTCCTGGATCTGGCCCGCTCGCAGGGCACCGCCGTACTGCTGGTGACCCACGATGCGACGGTGGCCGCCCGCGCCGACAGCCGCTACACCATGGCCGACGGGGTGCTCAACCCCATGGGAGCGGCGGGATGAGGGAGTTCCTGCTCGGTCTGCGGTTGCTGTTCGGGTCCGGCCGGGGCAACCGCGCCCGGTTTCTGCTGATGACCCTGGGCGGGTCGCTCGGTGTGTGCTGTCTCGCCCTCGTTCTGACGATCCCGGCGATTCTCGACGCCCACGACGGGCGGGCGGCCGCCCGTAACCCCCGGGTCTACGCCGGTGAGCCGACCGGTCAGCGGACCCTGGTGCAGGAGTTCCGGGACCCGCACGGCTCCAGGCCGTTCGGCCGCGTCTTCATCGCCCTCGGCACACAGGACACCCCTGCGCCGCCGCCCGGCCTGAGCAGGCTGCCCGGCCCGGGCGAGGTGTACGTCTCCCCTGCCCTGCACGACCAGCTCAAGCACGAGCCCGGTCTCAAGGGCCTGCTGCCCGGCACCGAGAAGGGCCTGATCGGCGCGGCGGGTCTGACCGACCCCGACGAGCTGTACGCCTACATCGGCACGACCCGTGCCCACCTCGGCGGCGACGCCCGGGCGTTGAAGAGTTTCGGCAGCGAGTACCCACCCACCCGGGTCGTCGATCCCTCCACCCTGGAGATCCTCCGCTTCACTCTGGCCACCCTGGTCCTGCTGCCCCTCGCCGTCTTCCTGTCGGTGTGCGCCAAGTTGTCCGCCGCCAGCCGCAACCGCCGGCTCGCGGCCCTGCGTCTGCTCGGCCTCAGCGCGAAGGGCACCCAGCGGGTCAACGCCGCCGAGACCGTCGTGGCGGCCCTGCTCGGTGCCGCCCTCGGCCTCACGGAGTTCTGGCTGCTCAATCAGATCGTCGCCCGGACGGGCCTGCCCGGCCTGAAGTGGTACGCCGCCGACGGCGCCGTGTCGGGGCAGACCATGGCGATCTGTCTGCTCGGTTGTCCGGCGCTGGCCTGGTTCGTCGGCCGGGCGAGCGCCCGCGCGGCGGCCCGGAACCCGCTCGCCACCCGCCGTACGGCGGTTCCCAGGGCGCCCCGCGTCTGGGGCGGACTGCTGCTCGTCACCGGCCTGGGCATCGTCATCGGTTTCAGTGCCACCGGCCTGACCGACAACCCTGCGCGCAGCGACGGCGTCAACGCCCTCCTGGTGCCGGCCGGGGTGCTGCTGACCGGCCTCGGCCTGGTCCTGACGCTGCCGCTGCTGTCGTACCTGTTGGCCAAGCGGCTCGCCCGCTCGGGCAACCTCGCCCTCAATCTGGCCATGCGCCGCAACGAGGTCGAGCCCGGCAGCGCGATGCGCGTGGTCACCGGCCTGGTCCTGCTGGTGTTCTCGGCGTCCCTCGCCCAGGGCGTCCTGGTCGAGCTGAGCCAGGTCTCGCGCAACACCTCGCCGACCCAGGAGTACGGTCTGCAAGTGTCCCAGCTGAGCCGGGACCAGCAGCAACGGCTACGCGAGATTCCCGGCGTGGATGTGTCCGCCGTCGTCATGGACTTCGACAACGACCTGCAGAGCGACACCGACGACAACCAGGCCAACGCCCTGATCGCCACCTGTGCCCAGCTCACCGCGCTGACCCGGAAGGTCGAGGGCTGTGTGGACGGCGAGGTGATGCGCATGTCGGACCCGAACACCGGGGACGAGCCCTTCAAGACCTCCACCTACACGCTGGAGAAGGACGGCAAGCCGCTGACCCTGCGCATCCCGGTACCGAAGGACACCGTGCTGTACGCGGGTCAGGGAGTGACGAACGTGTCCAGCGCCTACATCCTCGTCCCGCCCGGCGAGCTGCCGCCCGGCGCCGTCCCGGCGTCCGCCACTCTCGTCCTCGCCTCCTCCTCCGACCCGGCGACGGTGCGCTCGGTCCTGGACGGGATCGGTGCCATCGCGCCGACAGCCGACGTGGACCCGACGGGCGTCAACATCGAGGCACTGCAGCAACTCACGGTGATCAAGACGCTCCTCGTGCTGGGCATGGTGATGGGTCTGGTCATCGGTGTCGCCGCGTTCCTCGTGTCGGTCACCGACCGGGCCGTGGAACGCCGATCCCAGGTCACCGCCCTCGCTCTCGTCGGAGCCCGGCCCGGCACCCTGCGCACGGTGCAGTGCCTGCAGGTCGTCCTGCCGCTCGCGATCGGCCTGCTGCTGGCCCTGGTCTCGGGCAAGCTGGCCGAGACCGCCTATCTGGTCACAGGCGGCGGCGAGATCTTCTGGGACGGCGCGGGCGTACCCGTACTGCTGGCCTCCAGCCTCGGCGTCCTCGCCGTAGCGATCGTCGGCACGCTTCCCCTGGTCGGCCGCCGTATCGACCCCGAACTGATCCGCCGGGACTGACGGCACGCGGACGGCTGCGCCTGGTGGCGGGGGGATGGTTCACAGGACGTCGTCGAGCCAGCTGAAGACCTCGTCCTGCATGGGGGCGGTGAAGACGTGGCCGAGCCCCGGCCACGTCTTCGTCCGTATCCGCTCCTCGGCATCCCGCGAGCGCCAGACGGCGCGCAGCTTGGCGTACGCGGACCGTACGGCCTCCGCCGGGAACAGCGGGTCGAGGGCGCCGTTGAAGAAGATCATCGGCCTGGGTGCGGCGATGGCGGCCACGTCGGGGATGTCGAGATGCCGGGCGAGGCCGGGGTGGAGCATGTAGTACGACGACTGCCCGCGCAGGGTGTTGTTGCCGGGCACCATCATCTCCTTCAGGCCGGTCATCCAGCCGACGCTCGCCGCGGCGGCGATGTCGTCGCTGAGCGCCGCGGTCTGCCAGGCGCGGTAGGCGCCCATGGAGAATCCGACGGCGGCGATCCGGCGCCGGTCCACCCGATCCAGCCCGGCCAGGAAGGCGGCGGCCCGTACGTCCTCCCTGGCCATGAGCCCGGCGAGCGAGGAGCCCAGGTGGTAGAGGGTGGAGGCCAGGGCCTGCTGCCGGTCGTAGGTGAGCGGGCCCCGGTCGCTCCAGCCGAGGGCGTCCAGGCACAGCACGACGTATCCGCGCCGGGCCAGTTCGTCACCGACGAACCGCCCGCTGAAGTGCTCCGCGGCCCATGCCCGGGCGGAGGCGAGCCGGGTGTCGTCGTACCAGGGCCGGACGAGTTTCTCCTTGCCGATGTCGAACGTCGATCCGTGGTCGTGCAGGAGCAGGGCGGCGGGGAAGGGGCCGGGGCCGTGCGGGGTGAGCAGGACGCCGCGGACACGCTCGTAGGCGGTGAGCGAGAGGGTCACCGACTCCCTGGTGTACTCGTCCCCTTGGGTTCGTTCGCCGTATTCGGGCGCGTACGGCGTCCCGTCCTGCGGCTCGACGAGGAGGTGCTCCTCGACCTTGGCGCGGGCCGCCTCTCGCCAGGCGCCGAAGTCGCGGAAGGGTGAGGTGCCCCAGGCCAGGGGGAAGGTGAGCTCCTGCTTGAGCGCCTGGTGGAAGCCGGGGAGTTCAGGGATGTCCATGCGCTCTCCCGGGGCCGGCGTGGTGCAGCACGTACCGCTCGACCGCCGCGGGGGACGTGAGGGCGCGGTAGTCGTAGACCTCGGCCGGGTTCCAGCCGACGTCGGTGGTGAGGCCGAGGCCGGTCGCCACCTTGTTCAGGTGGGCGGGGCGGCCGTCGAACCAGGAGCCGGTGTCGTGGAAGTGGTCGCCTCCGTAGTCGGCGACGGCGAGGGTGGGGGCGCCCTGCCGGAAGCGGAACACGTTGCGCTCGGAGAAGATCGAGGACTCCACGCCGACGCCGAGGGCGTAGACGGTGCCGGCCGCCCGGCCCAGGTGGACGTTGTTGACGACGTGCACCTGCCCGAAGCGGACGCGCGGGGCGCGCTGGGCGATGTCGGTGAAGAGGTTCCGGGCGAGGGTCACCTTCAGGTGCCCTCGGTCGCGGTCGCCTCGCCCGTCGCCGGACCCGATGAGGATCGCCTTGTCGTGGTCGTCGAAGCGGCTGTCGGAGACGGTGACGAAGTCGGAGCCGTCCTCGATGTCCAGCAGCCCGTCGTGCCGCCCGACGCGCTCGCCGTGGAAGCCGGCGGGCGCCTCCCGGTCGGGGAAGCGGCCGTCGGTGAAGGTGCAGTGGTCGATCCAGATGTTCCTGCCCGTGATCACGGTCAGCGCGTCGAAGCGGGCGTTCCAGCTGCCGTGCGTGCCGTCGCCCGGGGACCAGGTGGTGAAGTGGTCGACGGGAGCTTCGAGGTGCAGGTTGCGGACGATGATGTTCGTGCCGGTGTTGACGGTCAGGAAGACTCCGAGCAGCCGCGCGTCGTCCCCCACTCCCACGAGCGTGGTGTTGCTCGGCACGGTCAGTTGGATCTGTGCCTTCTCGTTGGCCGACCCGGTCTGGCGGAGCCGGCGCTGCCGCTTGCAGTAGTCGTGGCGCGTGTCGGACCAGACCGCGCCGTCCGCACCGAAGCAGGACATGTACTTGCCGAGGTCGTAGCCGGGCGCGTAGTCCTGCTCGCCGAGCGGCGAACCGTCGTCCGCCTCGTGCCCGTCGATGGCGCCGACGACCCGGATCACCTTGGGCGCGGTGGGGTCGCCGTCGCCCGCGAGGGCCTCCTTGAGTTCGGCGCGGGTGCGCACCGTCCAGGTCGTGCCGCCCGCGCCGCCGGTGGTGCCGGGGCCGGCGGCGGCCCAGCCGACGGGTTCCCGGGCGGGGGCCGCCGAGGCGGGAGCCGGCCAGAGCAGGCACAGGCCGACGAGGAGGGCGGCCGCCCTACGCATACGGCCGCCAGTCACCGAGGTACGCCCTGCGGGTGTGCGACCGCGCATCGGCGGCGGTCAGTCGGGGCCGGTTCTCCGGAACCGTGATCACCGCGCCTGGCCCGCCGTTGCGGTACTCCCAAAACCGCATGGTCTGCCAGGGGTACTGCTCCCGCATGTTGGTGTACGGCGCCACGGGGTCGATCCCCGGCCCGATCCAGGTGTCCCGCACGACGAGGGACGGCCAGGCGGTGGTCTCGTACGACGGCACCCAGGGCCGGGCCAGCTTGTACGCCCCGTCCTCGGCGCCGGAGGTGATGCGGGAGCGGACCGCCAGGATGCCGTGGGGGTTGGCGCGGGCGGTGGACGGGGCGAAGACCATGCCCTTGGGGGTGAAGTCCACGTCCCGTCGCAGCGTGTGGAAGTGGCAGTCCTCGAAGACGGCCGTGGCCCGCCCGAAGACGAAGTCGACGTCGCCCTCGATGAAGCAGTGGTGGAAGTACTGCCGGTCGAAGGCGTCGAGCGCGGTGGTGTCGACGAAGAGGGTGTCCTGGTGGGCGAGGAAGCGGACGTGTCCGAAGGACGACCGGTCGCCGGTGATGTACGCCGCCACCGCCTGCGTGCCGGTGATGTCGGGGTGGTCGGCGCGCAGCCAGTCGTTGGCGAGGGTCAGGTCGCGGACGGTCAGTCCGGGGGCGGCCGAGGCGAAGGTGGCGGAGCCCGCGGTGCCGTAGGTGCCGGAACCGTCGGGCCTGGGGGTGCCGTTGGCGTTGTCGTACACGATCACGGTGTCACGCGGGTCGCAGGTCGCGCCGCGCAGCGTCAGCTCGGCCTTGTCCGCGGGGACCTTCACCACCTCGCGATACGTTCCCGGGTGCACGACGATCGTCCAGCCGGGCCCGGCCACCGCGTCCACGGCCGCCTGTACGGAGTCGCCGGGCCGCACGTGCAGCACCCGGCGGGAACCGGCGCGGGCGGGGGTGGTGCCGGCGGCTGTCAGTCCTGCGGCGAGTCCGCCGAGCAGGGTGCGTCTGCGCATGTCAGCGGCCCTTCTTCCAGGGCTTCCAGTCGCCGAGGTAGGTCTCACGGGTCGCCGACCGGGCCTGGGCGGCGGTGAGTTGGGGCCGGTTCCCGGGGACGGTGACGGCCGCGCCGGGGCCGGTGTTGCGGTACTCGGCGAAGCGCTGGTGCTGCCAGGGGTAGCTGTCCGACATGTTCGTGTAGGGCGCGACCGCGTCGATGCCGGGGCCGAGGTGGGTGTCGCGGACGGTGAGCGACGGGTGGGCGGTGGGGTCGGAGCTGGGTACCCAGGGGCGGGCCAGCTTGTAGTAGGCGTCCGGGGCGTCGCTGGTGACCCGGCTCCTGGTCACCAGGTAGCCGCGCGGGTTGGCGCGCGCGGTCGAGGGCGCGAAGACGAAGCCGTACGGGGCTCCCCCGAGGTCCGGCCGGGTGAGCGTGTGGAAGTGGCAGTCCTCGTAGACCGCGGTGGCCCGGCCGAACACGAAGTCGACGTCGCCTTCGGCGTAGCAGCGCGAGAAGTACTGGCGGGCGAAGGTGCCGAGGGCCATGGAGTCGGCGTACAGGGTGTCCTGGTGGCCGAGGAACCGGCAGTGGTGGAAGGCGGACCGGTCGCCCTGCACCTTGATCGCGACGGCCTGGGTGCCGCTGATGCCGGGGTGGTCGGCGCGCAGCCAGTCGTTGGCGAAGGTGAGGTCACGGGCGGTGAAGCCGTCGGCCTGGACGAGGGTGGTGGCGGATCCTGTGGTGCCGTAGGTGCCGCCGCCGGGCTTGGGGGTGCCGGCGGCGTTGTCGTAGACGATGACGACGCCACGCGGGTCCCCGCCGGCCCCGAGCCAGGTCATCTCCGTACGGGTCACGTCGACGGCGACCGTCTCCCGGTACGTCCCCGGCGCGATGACCAGCGTCCAGCCACTGCCGCTCGCGGCGGTCACGGCGGCCTGGACGGTGGTGAAGTCGCCCTGGCCCGAGCGGTCGACGTACAGGGTCCGTGGGGTGAGGCGGGCGGACGGTGAGCCGTAGCGCCCGAAGGGACACGGCCGGGCGGCGGCTTGCGCGGAGGCGGGCGCGAGGGCGAGCGCGGCGCCGGTGGCGGCGGTCGCGGTGAGGAATCCCCTTCTGGTCAGGGGTGGTCGGAGGCGAGGCGAGGGCATGCGGGTGCTCCTTCGAAGCGCGGCTCGGGTGGGGGGCCGGGGGCCGGGGGCCGGGGCGGGTGCGTCCTTCGGGGTGGGGACGCGGTGCGGGCCGCCCCGGCCGGTACCGGGGGCGTCAGCGGATACGGCCGACGCCCGCGTGCTTGCCGACGATGCAGGGGACGGCCTTCGGCGAGTCCACCTTCGTGCGCAGGGTCGGCTTCCAGCCGGCGCCGGACTGGAGGGTCTCGCTGGGGATCTCCGCGTTGTGCACGGCGATGAGGTCGGTGAGTTTGCCGTTGACGTAGTTGTTCTCCGCGGTGAGCGGCGACTCGTTCCACTTCTTCAGCGCCTTGCCGACACTGGCACCGGCCGGCAGGGAGATGGAGTTGTGGCTGGCGTACAGCTGGGAGGAGATGCCGATACCGAAGAGGTAGTAGTCGTTCTTCTGTTCCTCGTTCACCACGTAGTGGTTGTTGTAGACGTCGACCTGCCCGAACCGCACGCGCGGAGAGCGCTGGAGGATCCCCTCGAAGAGGTTGTGGTGCATGGTGACCTTGAGTTTGCCGGCGTCGATGGCGGCGAGGCCGTCGCCGTTGCCGATCAGCATGTTCTTGTCGTGGTTCTCGTAGCGGTTCCAGGACACGGTCACGTAGTTGGAGCCGCGCACGATGTCCGTCAGCCCGTCGTGCTGCTGGAAGACCTTGCCGAAGTAGACCGGCCGCTCGCTGTCGGGGTAGCGCCCGTCGGTGAACGTGTTGTGGTCGAGCCAGACGTGATCGCTGCCGTAGACGACCACGGTGTCGTACTCGGAGTTCCAGTTGCCGGTGTTGTTGTCGTCGGTCGGGTCCCACTTGGGGAAGCAGTCGAGCGGGGCCTCGATGGTGAGGTTGCGCAGGATGACGTTCGAGGCGCCGAGGATCTGGAGGCTGCCGCCGAGGATGCCGGAGTTCCTGCCGACGCCGACGATGGTGGTGTTGCTGGGGACGAAGGCCTTGATCTCCGCGTTCTGGTTGGCGGCGGAGGCGACCCGCGCGTCCTCCTGCGGACCGCTGGCGGGTCTGTCGTTGCCCCAGACGGCCGGGTCGTAGTCCTTGAGGTACTGCTGGAGGTCGTACCCCCCGGTGACGAAGGCGTCGCAGCCCTGGGACACGGCGTCGATCATCCCCTTGACCTTGATGATCTTGGGTGCGTCGCCGCCGGCCTTCAGCGCGGCCTTGAACTCGGCCCAGGTGGTGACGGTGTAGACGTGCTCGGCCTTGGCAGCCGAGCCGCCGGTGGTCCCCGCCCCCTCCGAGCCCCAGCCGTCGCCCTTGGCGAGGACCTCGCGCCCGAGGTCCCGGGGCTTGGCCTGAGCACCGGTTCCGGTGAGACCGAGGACGAGCGCCGTGCAGCCGATCAGCACGGCGGCCTTCATCGTGGCATGCCCATGCCATACACGTGTGTTCATGGTGCGGCTCTCTCTTCTGCGGTCGGGATGGTTACGCGGCGGGCTGCGGCCAGGTGATCCAGGACTGCGGGATCTCCTCGTCGAGCCGACGCAGGTCGTTCGGTGCCAGCACGCGGGTGCGCAGCAGCTCCCGCGCCACGAGTCGCGCCACCGCGATCGCGCCCGGCGGGTTGAAGTGCGTGTTGTCCTGCTCGGTGGCGGTCCAGTTGAAGTACGTCTTGGTCTCCTCCACCCCGAGCCGCCGCCACAGCGCGAGGGACAGGGCCTGGGTGTCCAGCAGCGGGACGCGCTCCTCCTGCGCGAGGGCGCGCATCGCCGCCGGATAGTCGCCGTGGGTCGGCACGGCGTCGCCCTCGGCGTCGAACCTCCGCCGCTCCACGGCGGTGGCGAGCACCGGCCGCGCGCCCCGGGCGCGGGCGCCGTCGAGGTACAGCCGCAGGTAGTCCTGGTACGTCGTCCAGGGCTCGGTGTACCGGGTGGGGTCGGTGGCCTTCTCGTCGTTGTGCGCGAACTGGACGAGCAGGAGGTCCCCGGGCCGGATGGCCTGGAGGACGGCATCGAGCCGGCCCTCGTCGACGAAGCTCTTGGAACTGCGCCCGTTCACCGCGTGATTGGCGACAGCCAGGTGCCGGTGCGCGAAGAACGGGAGCGCCATACCCCACCCGGTCTCGGGCGCGGCGTCGGCGTACTTCTGGGCGGCGGTGGAATCACCGGCGATGTAGAGGGTGCGGTGGTGTCGGCCTGCCCGGGCGGTACCCGTGCCAGAGAGGGCGAGAGGAACGGCGGCGGCGGCCGCCACAGCGATCTGTCTACGGGTGAGCGACACGACAGTGCCTTTCAAGCGCGGGGGGTGCAGCCCCGTCAGGGGCGCGGGGCTGTAGCGATGTGCGGCTCCGCCGCGTGGGCGCGACCGGCCACAGACAACCCGCAGCCGGCCGCGCGGAACAGCGACCGTGTCTCAGCCGTTCCTTTGCTTCCACTCGGCCTGAGCCTCGTTCAGCTGACCGGCCATCGTGTCCAGAAACTCCTTCGCACTCAGGTCACCGTTGAGCACCTTCTGGAAGTTCGGCTCGTTGTCGGCCTTGGAGATCGTGTTCCAGTCCGGCAGGTAGTACGGCAGCTGCACGATCGTCGTGGACCCGTCGTTCAACGCCGCGGCAGCCAATTTCGTGGGCTCGGCCTCGGAGATCCACGCGTCCTTGGCGGCGTCGTTGTTCGCCGGCACCTGCCCCGCCGACTTGTTGAACTTCGAGTTCTCCTCGTGCGAGGTGGCGAACTCGATGAACTTCCAGGCGGCGTCCTTGTTCTTGGAGCTCTTGAACAGGCCGAGCCCGTCCACGGGGTTGGAGACCTGCACCCGCTTGCCGTCGGCCCCTGTGGGCTGCGGAATCCCCCGGAACTTGTCGGTTCCGAGCGCCTTCACATGGTCCTGGTACGACCCCAGGTTGTGGTTCAGCATTCCGATCGTGCCGGAATCCCACTGGGCGACCATCTTGGTGAAGTCGTTGTTGAGGTCGGCGGCCGGCGTGACCTCCTTGAAGAGGCCCGCGTACTTCTCCAGCGCCTCGACGTTCTTCGGGTCGTTGACGGTCGTCTTCGCACCGCTGGAGTCCCAGAAGGACGTGATCCCGGACTGCCCGTACATCGCGTCCAGCGCCTGGGCGATGGAGCCGGCGCCACCGCGGATGGTGTAGCCGAACTCGTTCTTCCCCTTGTCGGTGAGCTTCTCCGCCGCCTCGTAGAACTTGTCCCAGGTGCTGGGCTCGTCCAGCCCGGCCTTCTTGAACAGGTCGGTGCGGTAGTAGAGCACACCGTTGTTCGCGGAGGTCGGGATCGAGTACAGCTTGTCGTCACCGCCGCCGGCCGCCTTCAGCGAGGTGACCATGTCGTCGTTGAGCTTGCCGTTGAGGGAGGACTTGGCGAGCCGGTCGTCCAGCGGCTCCAGCGCGTTCTGCGCGGCGAACCCGGCGAGCATCGCCGCGCCGACACCGCCGACGTCCGGCAGGCCGCCGCCCTGGATGGCGGTGTCCACCTTGGACTGGTAGTCGGTGGACGGGATCCCGACGTACTCGACCTTGATGTCCGGGTTCGCCTTCTCGAAGTCGGCGATGATCTCCTTCCAGATGTCGGTGCGGACACCGCCGTTGTTGTCCCAGAAGACGATCTTTCCCTTGCCGCTGCCCTCGGCGCCCTTGTCGCCGCCCGCGCCGCTCCCGTCGTCGCCGCACGCGGTGGCGGTCAGGGCGAGCACGGCGCCCAGGGCGACGGCGGCCGACGTACGGCGCCCGCCTGAGCTGCTCCTGCGATTGCTGATCTTCATTGGTCGGCTCTCTTCTTCTGGATCAGACGGATCTATGAAGTTGTGGGGGGTCAGTGGCGGGCGTACGGCTTCCAGCCGTCGGTGCCCGAGAGGTAGTCGGCGACGGTGTGGGCACGCGCCTCGTCAGGGCTGAGCTGCGGCCGGTCCGCGGTGACAGCCGCCCCCGGGCCGGAGTTCCGGTACTCCGCGAACCGCGCGTCCTTCCACGAGAACCCGCTCATGTCGGTCCACGGCGAGGACTTGATCGCGGCGGGCAGCCAGGTGTTCCTGATCACCACCTGGGCGACGGCCTCGGGTTCACCACCGGGGTGCCAGGGCCGCCCCAGATGGAAGGACCCGGCAGGCGCGTCGCTCACCACCTTCGAGTCGGTGATCAGGAAGCCGTACGGATTGCCCGTCCACGTCGAGGCGGCGGTGATGTAGCCGTTGTTGGTGGCCGACCCCCGGCTCAGCGCCCGGATCACCGAACGCTCGACGACGGTGGTCGCCCGCCCGTACAGGAAGTCGACGTCGCCCTCGATGTAGGAGTCGCGGATGTAGACCCGGCTGACGGCGGTCAGCCTGGGGCTGTCGGTCATGAGGGTGTCCTGGTTGCCCAGGAAGGCGGTGTCCTCGAAGACGATCCGGTCACCGGTCGTCTTCATCGCCAGCGCCTGCTCGCCGCTCAGCTCGTGCGCGGCCTCGTCGAAGTCGTTGCTGAAGGTGAGGTTGCGGGCGGTGACGTCGTTCGCGGCGATCCTGACGGTGGCGCTTCCCGTCGAACCCCCGTACGCGGCGGGCGTGTCGAAGACGACGACGGTGTCGGACCGGTCGTGTCCGGTCCCCTGGAGCACCAGGTGCGGCTTGCTCGCGGGGACGAACACCTTCTCGCGGTACGTCCCCGGCGCGACCGCGATCGTCACCGCGCTGTCGTTGCCCTCGGGCACGGCGTCCACCGCGGCCTGCACCGTCGGATAGGCGGCGGGAACGTCCAGGACCACGCCGATCCGCGCTTGCGGCCCGGAGAACCGCGTCACCAGCGCCGGCACGGCGGCCGCGGGGTCCAGCCGGTAGTCGTAGAAGTCCCGGGGGTCGAAGGCGGCACCCCACGCCTCGTGCCGGCCGGTCGTGTTCCTCAGGATCGACCCGCGCTGCACCAGCTCCGCGGTGGCGTCGGCCTGGTAGGGGTGCTGGACGTCCCGGTAGTAGCTGTTCTCGATGACCATCTTGGTCCGGCCGCGCGACCAGTTGCCGTACGTCCACACGGGGTCACCGGGATCGGCCTGCGCGGTCAGGTAGTTGTTGTACAGGTGCGCGTAGGCGGCGTTGTCGACGGACGGGTTGCGCTGCTTGGTGCCCGTGAACCAGTTGTGGTCGATGGTGATCTGCGTCCTGACATTCGGGGTCCAGCCGATACCGAAGGTCTTGTTGTTGTTCGTGAACTGGTTGTGGGAGACGGTGACGTACTCACTGTCCTTGCGGATGTCGAGCTGCCCGTCACAGATCCGCGAGAACCGAATGTGGTCGATCCACACGTGGTGGGCGGCGTCCAGGCGGATGCCGTCGTAGTCGGTGTCCTTGCAGTCCCAGTTCCCCTCGACGGCCGTGTCGCGGATGGTGAGGTTGCGGATGATGACGTTGTGCGTGCCGGCATCGAGGGTGAAGCCGCCGTGCACGATCTCGGCGGTGTCGCTCACGCCGATGATGGTCTTGTCCGAGGCGACGGGTATCTCCGTGCCGAAAGGGTCCATGTCCAGGGCGCCCTTGACGCGGATGACGTACGGCTCCTCGGCCGCCGCGTACTTCGCCAGCGCGGCCTGGTCCGTCACGGTGACGACCTTGCCGCCCGCGCCGCCGGTCGTACCGCCGGCGAGGGAGGCGAAACCGTGGGGCCGGTCGCTCCAGCGGGCGGCCGACGTCGTGGTGGTGGTGTCCGTCGCGACGGGTGCGGCGGCGTTCGCCTCGCCCAGCCCCCCGAGACCCAGGGCGGCCACCAGGCCCACGACGGCGGCCAGGGTTCTGCCGGCTCCCGGCAAGCGCTTGCTACGGAGGTGCGTCATTGCGGCTCCCAACAGGCTCAACAGGCATACGACTGAGACGAGTTACAAGGCGCTGATCCTGAACCGCGTGAAGGTCGCCGCGCCTGCGTGGCCCTGCCCCGCGGGAGCGAGGGCGAACAGCCCCAGCAGGGCGCCGACCCAGCGCCACGGCGTGGCCGCGAAGACCGGCCCCGAGGCACGCGGGCCGTCACCGACGTCGGTGAGGAACCGGCACCGCGCCCCGGCCCCGATCTCGATCCGCAGCCGCACCCGCCCCTCGGGCGCGAGCCGCGCGTGTGCGGCGTCCCGTTCCCTCTCCGCGACCGCTTCGGCGAACCGGTGCACGACGTGCGCCGCCCCGTCCGCGCCCCGCTGGAGCCCGATCCAGCCGAACGCGTCCCCGAGCACCGCGAGCCCCGCCCGCGCCCCCGGCTCCTCGCTGTCCAGCCGTAGCTCGACCTCCACCGCGCACGGCGTGCCCGGCAGCCGCTGGGTGAGGATGTTCGGCAGCTTGCGCAGGTCGTGCGCGTCGGCCGAGCGGACGCAGGCCAGCTTCAGCCCGTCGCCGGAGTGCTGGGTGGCCCAGCCGTCCCGCGGGTTGGCGGTCCAGCTCCACTGGCGTCCGAAGCGTCCGCCGGGGAAGTCGTCGTCGGTGGCGGGCGCGGCGGGCGGCTGCGGTGGCAGGTCGGGCAGCGGGTGTACGGCGACGGGGGCGCCGTCGTTCCCGAGCACCGGCCAGCCGTCGGCGTCCCAGCGCATCGGCTGGAGGTGGACGACACGGCCGTAGGCGCCGCGCTGCTGGAAGTGCAGGAACCAGTCCGCACCGGACGGGGTGCGCACCCAGCCGCCCTGGTGCGGTCCGTTGACGTCGGTGTCCTTCTGTTCGAGGACGATCCGCTCCTCGTACGGCCCGAAGAACCCGCGCGAGCGGAAGGCGCCCTGCCAGCCGGTCTCCACTCCCCCGGCGGGCGCCAGGATCCAGAACCAGCCGTCGTGCCGGTAGAGCTTGGGGCCTTCGAGGGTGAACCAGCCGGGGATCCGGTCGCCGTCGACGATCACCTTGCCCTCGTCGAGGAGTTCGGTGCCGTCGGGGTGCATGCGGTGGCCGGTGAGGCGGTTCTTGACGCCGGAGCGGGACTTGGCCCAGGCGTGCACGAGGTAGGCCTCGCCGGTCTCGTCGTCCCACAGGGGGCAGGGGTCGATCAGGCCCTTGCCCTCCTTCACCAGGTGGGGGGTGGTCCAAGGGCCGCGGATCTCGGGGGCGTTGACCTGGAAGACGCCCTGGTCGGGGTCGCCCCAGAAGATCCAGAAGCGGTCGTCGTGGTGGCGCAGCGACGGGGCCCAGACGCCGCAGTCGTGCCGGGGTGCCGCGAACTCCTCGGCCGGTTCCAGGCGTTCGAGCGCGTGGCCGATCAGCGTCCAGTTGACCAGGTCGCGGGAGTGCAGCAGGGGCAGGCCCGGGGCGCGGCCGAAGCTGGAGGCGGTCAGGTAGAAGTCGTCGCCGACGCGGACGACGTCCGGGTCGGACCAGTCGGCGTCGAGGACGGGGTTCGTGTACGTCCCGGCCGTCATGGGCTCACCGCCTTGCGGACGAGGGCGGCGGCCGTGTCCCGGTCGAGGCGGCCGTCCGCGACGACGGTGACGACACGGCGTACGACGGTGTCGCCCGGTTCGATCGGGAGCCGCTCGTCGTGCGCCAGGGAGGAGCCCACGCCCGGGTACTCGGCGGTGCGGACGAACCACGGGTCCCGCCGGGTGCGGTCCGTGGCCCCGGCGAAGACCAGCGTCCAGCCGGAGCCGGCGAGGGCGAGCCAGTCGGCGCGTCGACCGTGGACGGCCTCCTCACCCGCCACGTCCGCGGTGAAGACGTCCGGCGCCGAGGACTCCTTGCGGGCCCGCCAGAAGAAGCCGCCGTACGCGGCACCCGGGCGTCCGTTGGTGGCGGGGCTGCCGATCGACAGCGGGCCGGAGGTGACGTTGGTCAGGGAGAAGGTGAAGTCCAGCGCCCAGGCGGCGTCGGTGAGTGCGGTGGCCGCGACGGTCCGGCGCTCGCGCAGCAGCTCGGCCCCCGCCGCCACCCACCGCAGCTCCTCCACGAACCCGTCGGGGTCGCGCAGCTGGAAGGCGGTGTGCCGCTGGGCGCCGTGGTTGTCCAGCTCGGTCGGGCCCTGGTCGCGGACGTAGGTGCGTCCGCCCCAGAAGTTGGCCCCCTCGACGTCGGGAACGGCGACACCGACGCCGAGGTGGTGTGTGTGGTCGGCGGGGCTGAGTTCGGTGACCGCCGTGCCGGCCAGGGTGGTGACGGGGTGCAGGTACGGGCGTGGGGAGAGGCGGACGGGCAGTTCGGGCCGGGTGACGTACCGGCCGACCGGTCGCCCGGCGACGCGCAGCACCGCGGTGTCGTGGGGGGTCATCAGGTGCTCACCTCTTTCGTTCGGGCCCGAAGGGCCCAGGGGGCGCCCAGCTCGGAGTAGAGGGCGAGGGCGTCGGCGGCGGCCGCGACCAGGCCGTCGATGCCGGGCACGACCCGGCGCTGCTCGTCGGGGAGCAGGTGCCATGTCCCGTCCGGCAGCGGGGCCGGGTCGGGGGCCAGCCGGATCGCTTCGACGACCTTCATGAAGGCGCCGGTCGCGTCGGGGGGGACCAGCAGGTCGGTGCCGTCGGTGAGGTGGTCGACGAGGTTCTCGAGCAGGTCCGTGCGGCCGTACTCGTACTCCTCCGGGCCGTGGTTCGCGCGCTGGAGCAGGACGCGGTCCTGCTTGTACCAGAAGGTGATCCGGCCGTGTTCGCCGTGCACGACGACGTAGGGCTCGTCGGGGTCCTCGGCGCACAGGGTCGCGGCGACGACGACCTGCGGGCCGTGCGGGCCGGTGACGCGGACGCAGGAGGTGTCGTCGGACTCGATGTCGTTGGCGCGCAGCAGCTCGGTCTCGACGGCGGTGACGTCCTCGGCGCGGGTCGTGCCGCCGAGCGCGAGCGCGGTGGCGACGGCGTGCGCGAGGGGATTGGTGAGGGCGCCGTCGATCACGTCGACGCCGTTCAGCCGGCGCCTGCCCGCCCAGGGTGCCCGCCGGTAGTAGGTCTCGGGGCGTGCCCAGGCGCCCGCGCCGCCGATTCCGAGGATCTCGCCGATCGCGCCCTCGGCCATCAGCGTCCGGATCGCGGGCACGGCGTGCGAGCCCAGCGACTGGAAGCCGATCTGGCAGGCGACGCCGGCCTCGGCGACCCCGTCGGCCATGCGCCGGAACTCGGCGTACGAGGGGGCGGGCGGCTTCTCCAGCAGGAGGTGCACCCCCCTGCGCGCGGCCGTCAGCGCCAGGTCGGTGTGGGTCGGGATCGGCGTGCAGATCACCGCGATCCGGGCGCCGGTGGAGTCGAGGAGGGCACCGAAGTCGGCGGACTGCTCGGGTGCCCCGATGCCCTCGGGGAGTTCGTCCCCGGTCAGCGGGGTCAGCTCGCAGATGCCCGCCAGCCGGACGATCCCCTTGTCCTGGAGCCGGCGGATGTTCTCCAGGTGCCAGCGGCCGTGGCCGCGCGCGCCCGCCAGGACGATGGGTACGGCAGTGCTCATGGGATCCTCCCTGCGCCCGCGCCGCGTGCCACTGCCCGGTCGGCCGCCTCGGCGCTGTCGATCTTTGTGTGCAGGGTAGGTCTCCAGCCGACGTCGGCCGTGAGATCGCGCTCGCTGCCGGAGTTGTAGGAGTTGTGGATCGCCAGCAGGTCGACCGGGTAGCCGTTGAAGAGGGTGCCGGACTGGTGGAGGGCGGTGCCGTTCCAGCTCTTGACCAGGTCGGCGGCCTCGATGTGGCCGGGGGTGTGGAAGGCGTTGTTCTCGGCGTATATCGCTGACTCGGTCGACACGCCGATGGAGTAGCGGTGGTCGTGGGCGTCGGCCGGGACGACGTACCGGTTGTTGTAGAGGTGCACCTGCCCGAAGCGGACGCGCGGGGCGCGCTGGACGACGGAGTCGAACTCGTTGTGGTGCAGGGTGACGCGGAGCCGGCCGCGGTCGCCGGTGGCGGTGTCGCCGTTGCCGATGAGCATCGCCTTGTCGTGGTCGGCGAACCGGCTCCAGGAGACGGTGACCAGGTCGGAGGCGTTGGTGATGTCGAGCAGGCCGTCGTGGCGGAGGTAGTTGCGGCCGAAGTAGGTGGGTTCCTTCTCGTCCGGGTGGCCCTTGTCGCTGAGGGTCACATGGTCGATCCAGACGTGGGTGGCGCCGCGCAGCCAGATGCTGTCGTACGCCGTCTTCCAGTCGCCGAGGCCGCCGGTGTTGGGCTGCCAGACGGGGAAGCAGTCGTAGGCGTCGCGGACTTCGAGGTTGCGGATGATCACGTTGTCCGCGCGGTCGAGCTGGAGGCTCGCGCCCTTGAGGACGGCCCTGTCACCGAGTCCCACGAGGGTGGTATGGGAGCCGACGGTCAGCGCCACCCGCTCGGCCTGCCTGGCCGCCGAGGCCTGGCGGGCCTCCTCCTGGGGGCCGCTGGGCTTGGCGGAGCCCCAGGTGCGGGGGTCGTAGGCGGCCAGGTACTTCTTGGTGCTGTAGCCGTCGGTGGCGTAGTCCGCGCAGTCGAGGTGGTCGCCGTCGTCGTCGGTGTTGGCGTCGATGGTGCCGGCGATCTTGATGATCTTCGGGGTGTCGCTGCCGCCGTCGAGGGCGCGCACGAGCCCGGCGCGGTCGGTGACCGTGTACACGTGCGCGTCGTCGGCGGCCGCGCCTCCGGTGGTGCCCCCGCCCGCGGAGGCCCAGCCGTCGTTCGCGGGCAGGGTGTCGCGGCTGATGTCCCGGGCCTCGGCATGGGCCGGGACGCACAGGAGCGCCAACGAGGCTCCGACGACGGCGATCTGGCGCAGCCTCATGTCGACGTCACCTCCGCACGGGCGGGGATGCGAGGGTTTCTCGGCAGGGTTTGCGCGATCAGGACCTGACGGGACCTCAGCATTCCTGCCTCTCTCGCGCGTCGCACCGGGCGCTCGGTCATCAGGGCGCCGGGGACGGTGGTCCGACGGAGTCTCACCCCTTCACCGCCCCTGCGCTGAAGCCCGTGATCAGCCACTTCTGGATGAAGGCGAACACGATCACGACGGGTACGGCCGCGATGATGCCGCCGGCGGCGAGCGCGCCCAGGTCGACGCTGTCCGCGCCCATCAGGGTGTTGAGGCCGACCGGGATGGTCTGCTTCTCCTGGTTGTTGAGGAACATCAGCGCGAACAGGAAGTGGTTCCAGGAGTGCACGAAGGCGAAGGAGCCGACGGCGATGAGACCGGGCCGCAGCAGTGGCAGGACGATGATCCGGAAGGCCGTGAACCGGTCGCAGCCGTCGACCCAGGCGGCCTCCTCCAGGGAGTACGGCACGTTCTTGATGAAGTTGCTGATCAGGATCATCGACAGCGGTAGCTGGAAGACGGTCTCGGCGATGATGACGCTGCCCAGCGAGTTGATCATCTGCAACTCGGCGAAGATCTCGAACAGCGGGACCAGCAGCAGCGCGCCCGGCACGAACTGGGAGCACAGCAGGGCGAGCATGAAGGCACGCTTGATCTTGAAGTTGAAGCGCGCGAGGGCGTAGCCGCCGGCCAGGGCGACGAGGGTCGTCATCAGCAGGGTGACGACGCCGACCAGCACGCTGTTCTGGAAGTAGGTGCCAAAACTCCGCTCCGTCCAGACCTTCTCGAAGTGGTCGAAGGTCATCGGCCAGGGCACGAGCGAGGTCGAGCCGGCCGGGCGCAGGGAGAACAGCAGGATCCAGTAGAAGGGGATCAGCGTGAAGACCAGGTAGATCGACAGCGGCAGGTAGATGTGCCAGCGGGGCACCTCGTCCCAGGAGCGGTTCTTCTTCGTCGGACGCGGCGGTTCGGGGGCGGCGCGCATCGGGGCGGGCGCGGTCATGGTGGCTTCCTTGACGCTCACTTGTCCTCACCTCCGAACTTGCTCAGCCGCAGATAGACGATCGAGCAGAACAGCAGAATCACGAACGCCACCGTGGTCAGGGCCGAGGCGTAGCCGAAGTTGTGGGACTCGACGCTGGTGTTGGCGATGTACAGCGGCAGCGTCGTGGTCTCGCCCGCGGGCCCGCCGCCGGTCAGCGTGTAGAGCAGGTCGACGTTGTTGAACTCCCACACCGCGCGCAGCAGCGTGGACAGGACGATGGCGTCCTTCAGATGGGGCAGGGTGATGTGCCAGAACTGCTTGATCCGACTGGCCCCGTCGACCTCGGCGGCCTCGTACAGGTCCTTCGAGACGGACTGGAGGTCGGCGAGGATGAGGATCGCGAAGAAGGGCACGCCGCGCCACAGGTCGGCGACGATCGCCGCCGGGAACACGGTGGAGGTGTCCGACAGCCAACTGGTGCCGTAGGAGCCGATGCCCAGGTCGGCGAGGTAACGGGTGATGCCCGTCTGGGAGTTGTAGAGCAGCACCCAGATCGCCGAGGTGAGCACGCCGGAGACGGCCCACGGGGAGAACACGAGCGCACGGCCGAGCGCACGGCCCGCGAACGTCTGGTTGACGATCAGCGCGAGCGCGAGCCCGAACAGCAGTTGGAGCCCGACCTCGACGAACACCCACTTGGCGCTGAAGACCAGCGTGTCCCAGAACAGCGGGTCCTCGGTGAAGGCGTGGACGAAGTTGTCGAAGCCCGTGTATCCGTTCCGCCACGGCTTGGTCGGGTTGTACTCCTGCAGGCTGTAGTAGAAGACGCTGATGACGGGGTAGGCGATGAAGCCCACCATGAGCAGGGCGGCCGGGGCTATCAGCAGGTATGGAAGCCTGCGCGGCGTGGCGGAGGCACGGCGCCGCCGGGGTGGCGCGGGCGGTTTCGCCACGGCTGCGGCTTGGGCCATGACTGTTCTCCGTTCTCGTACGTCGTGCGTGCGTGGTGCGTGCGTGCGTCGTGCGGGAAGCGCTTTCTCTCTGGACAGAGGTGTGCCGGGTCCTACGGCCGGTCAGCCCGCGTAGGGGTCGGCGACCTTGCCCGGACGGGCCAGGAACTCGAAGTCGCAGCCGGTGTCGGCCTGGGTGATCTGTTCGTTGTAGAGCGCGCCGTAGCCGCGCTCGTACCGTGCGGGCGGCGGCGTCCACTCGGCCCTGCGGCGCTCCAGCTCCTCGTCGTCCACGTTGAGCTGCAGCAGGCGGGCCTCGACGTCGAGCGTGATCGAGTCCCCCGTGCGGACCAGGGCGAGCGGTCCTCCGATATACGACTCGGGCGCCACGTGCAGCGCGCACGCCCCGTAGCTCGTGCCGCTCATCCGGGCGTCGGAGATCCGGACCATGTCCCGCACGCCCTGTTTCAGCAGGTGGCCGGGGATGGGCAGCATGCCGTACTCGGGCATGCCCGGACCGCCCTTGGGCCCGGCGTTGCGCAGGACCAGCACGCTGTCGGCGGTGATGTTCAGCGACGGGTCGTTGATGGTGCGCTGCATGGTCTTGTAGTCGTCGAAGACGACCGCGGGGCCGGTGTGCTTGAGCAGGTGCCGCTCGGCGGCGATGTGCTTGATGACCGCGCCGTCCGGGCAGAGGTTGCCGCGCAGGACGGCGACCCCGCCCTCGCTCGCGACCGGGTTGTCGCGGGTGCGGATGACGTCGTCGTTGTGGACGACGGCGCCCTCGATCTGCTCGCCCAGGGTGCCGTTGACCGTCGGCCGGTCCAGGTGGAGCAGGTCGGTGATCCGCGAGAGGAAGGCGGGCAGGCCGCCGGCGAAGTGGAAGTCCTCCATGAGGTACGTCTGTCCGCCGGGCCGGACGTTGGCCAGCACGGGGACCGTGCGGGCGATGCGGTCGAAGTCGTCCAGGGTGAGCTCGACGCCGGCCCGTCCCGCCATGGCGATCAGGTGGATGACGGCGTTGGTGGAGCCGCAGAGCCCGAGCACGGTGGTGACGGCGTCCTCGAAGGCCGCACGGGTGAGGATCCGGGACGGCTTGAGGCCGGTCCAGGCGAGCTCCACGGCCCGGCGTCCGGAGGCGGCGGCCATCCGCTCGTGCCCGGAGTCGACGGCCGGGATCGAGGAGGCGCCCGGCAGCGTCATACCGAGGGTCTCCGCCGCCGCGGTCATCGTGGACGCGGTGCCCATGGTCATGCAGTGCCCGGGGGAACGCGCCAACCCGCCCTGCAGCTCCCGCAGTTCGCAGTCCGTCAGGTTGCCCGCGCGGTGCTCGTCCCAGTACTTCCACATGTCGGTGCCGGACCCGAGGGTCTCCCCGCGCCAGTGCCCCGGCAGCATCGGCCCGGCGGGAACGAAGATCGACGGTACGTCGGCCGAGGACGCGCCCATCAGCAGCGCCGGCGTCGACTTGTCGCAGCCGCCGAGCAGCACCGCCGCGTCGATCGGATAGGACCGCAGCAGCTCCTCCGTCTCCATCGCGAGCAGGTTGCGGTAGAGCATCGGGGTCGGCTTCTGGTACGTCTCCGAGAGTGTGGAGACCGGGAACTCGAGCGGGAAGCCCCCGGCCTGCCACACCCCCCGCTTGACCGCCTCGGCACGCTCGCGCAGGTGCACGTGGCAGGGGTTGATGTCGGACCAGGTGTTGAGGACGGCGATCACCGGGCGGCCCCGGTACTCCTCCGCCTCGTATCCCAGCTGGCGCATACGGGCGTTGTGCGACCAGGTGCGCAGTTGGCCCTCGGTGCCGTACCACTGGTGGCTGCGCAGTTCCTGCGGGCTCATGCGCCGGCTGTCGGTCATATCGACCACCCGGCGGCTATCGCGGCGACCTCGGCGCGCTCGTCCTCGGGCAGGTGCCGGCTCGGCGGGCGGACGTCACGACGGCACAGGCCGAGGGAGGCGAGGGCCTCCTTGACGACGGTGACGTTGTTGGCGGAACCGTTCGCGGCGCGCAGCTCCTCGAAGCGGCGGATCTGTTCCCAGACCTTCATCGCGCCGGGGTAGTCCCCGGACCGCAGCGCTTCGATCATGTTGGCGGAGACGGCCGGGGCGACGTTGACGAGGCCGGAGGTGAAGCCGGTGGCGCCCGCGGAGAAGTACGAGGGGGCGTACGGCTCGGCGAGCCCGGCGACCCAGACGAAGCGGTCCAGCCCGGCGTCCCGGGCGAAGGCGGCGAACCTCGCGGCGTCCGGGACCGCGTACTTCACGCCGATGACGTTCGGGCAGTGGTCGGCGAGTTCCGCGAGGCGCGCGCCGCTGAGCTGGGCGTTGCGGATGTACGGCACGACGCCGAGTTCGGGCACGGCCTCGGCGACGGCGCGGTGGTAGTCGACCCAGCCGCTCTGCGAGACGTACGGGTGGACCGGCTGGTGGACCATGACCATCTGGGCGCCGAGCTCGCGGGCGTGCCGGGCGGAGGCGACGGCGGTCGGCACGTCGTGCCCGACGCCCACGAGGATGACGGCGCGGTCGCCGGCCTCGTCGACGGTCAGCTCGGTGACGAGCCGGCGCTCCTCGGGGGTGAGGGCGTAGAACTCGCCGGTGTTCCCGTTGGGGGTGAGGGTGGTGATGCCGCCGTCGAGCAGGCGACGCAGCAGGGCCCGGTAGGTGTCCCGTGCGACGGAGCCGTCCTCGGCGAACGGGGTCACCGGGATCGCCACCACGTCGGCCAGGGCCGCCCGCTGGGTCTCGAACGTCGTTGTCATGCCGGACCGTCCTCTCCCTGGGCCTCGACCGTCACGTCGGGGAAGGCCCGCTCGACGAACGACGCGATGTGGGCGTGCAGGGCGCGCGCGGCGCCGTCCGCGTCGCCTTCGAGCGCGAGCCGCAGGATCTCCCGGTGCTCGCCGGCCTCCCGCTCCCAGGAGGGGGAGGCGGCCCAGGCGACGGCGGAGACGAGGGCGGCCTGGTCGCGGACCTCGTCGAGCATCCGGCCGAGCAGCGGGTTGCCGCACGGCAGGTACAGGGCGCGGTGGAACTCCCGGTTGGCGAGGGACCGTTCGGCGGTGTCGGTGGCGGCGTCGGCGCGGGTCAGGGCGTCACGGGCGGCGTCGAGGGAGGCCCCGCGCCGCACGGAGCGCTTCAGTGCCTGCGGTTCCAGCAGCAGCCGCACGTCGTAGACCTCGCGCGCCATGTCCGCGTCCACCATGCGCACCGTGACGCCCTTGTACTGGCTCATCACGACCAGCCCGGTCCCGGCCAGCGTCTTGAGCGCCTCCCGCACGGGGGTCTTCGACACCCCGAACTGCGCGGCGAGCTCGGTCTCGACCAGGGCCTGGCCCGGCGTCAACTGCCCGGTGAGGATGCGGCGTTTGATCTCCTCCAGCACGTACTGCGTGCGGGAGGGGATCGGCGTGGGCACAGAGGTCATGCGCGCCTCTCGGATCTTCGCGGGAAATGGCTCTCGCGTATGGGATCTCACGTATCGCGTCTCATATATGACGTACGAAGTACGACGCGATGAAGGTAGGAGGGGGCGCCTGTTTCGTCAATGCTTCTGACAAAGGAAGTCGGGGTGCGGAGTCGCGGTGTCGCCGAGTTGCGGTCCGGCCGAGTCGCCGGTTCGGACGCGCGGCGGGTGGCCTTCGCGCACGGTGACGGTGGCTCCGCGATCGTGCTGAGCCCCGCCGGATCAGTGTGCCGCTGCAACTCCGCGAAGGGTCACGGTGTCCGGCCGCGGCACGTCAGGGGGTCCAGTCGGGGTCCCGCCCGCTCAGCCCCACGGCCCGGTCCAGCAGCGGTGCGTCCCCCGGGACGGGCACGACCGGGCCGAAGATGCCGCCCCGGCTCGGGTCGTCGGCGGCCGCGAGGAGCATCCCGTACGCCAACTGGAGCGCGGGCGGGTCGGGCTCGTACTCCTGACCGGTCGACCGGGCCAGGTCCCAGCCGTGGATCACCAGCTCGTCCACCGCGACGGTGCCCGCCTCCGCGCCGGTCAGCGGCACGCCGCCCGCGCGGGTCTCACCGGTCCACGCGGCCGGGTCGCGCCACACCTCGCCCAGCTCCGTCAACACCTTGGGCAGCTCCTCGCGCCAGCCCGGGCCGATGTCCGGTACGGCGGCCTCCGGGCTGGTGTCGGTCGTGGGGCCCAGGTCCTTGCGGCCGGCGTCACGGAAGGCGACGGACAGCCCGAGCAGGTGGCCCAGCAGGTTGCGCACCGCCATGCCCGGACAGGGCGTCGGCGCCGAGAGCTGATCATCGGTGACGCCGTCCGCGAGGCGGGCCACGATATGGGCCTGCGGTCCGAGGTCGAGGGTCGCGTTGTCGGTCATGTGCCGGCTCCTCATGGATGGGTTCCTGAGAGGTGGACCGACGGGGACGGCGAAACTCATCGGCGACAAGCCGAACGGCCCGCCGGGGAATCCGACGGGCCGTCATCGCAAGGGGAGACCCGGGTCAGCCGACCGGCTCCACGGCAAGGGGGGCCGTCGTCTCCGTGGTCGTGGGCTTTTCGGACTCGACGCCCTCTTCCCGCTGCTTCCGCAGAGCGAGTTCCCTGGCCGTCCTTTCCGAGAACAGCCTCATTTCCGCCTCGGCCCGGAGATCGAACACCATTGCCTCCTTCGAGTCCTGTCCGGCCGCGGTTCACTTGATCACCGCGAGCGCCTGTTTGTTGAACGTTACCCGAATCCACCCACCCGAGTCAGGATCACATTACGTTCGCACACAGGAAATTGACCTTCTGTTCACCCCGCCGCACGCCGGTAAGCCCCCCCCCGCACGCCTCAGGGCGCACAGCCCGAGCAAGGCGCCTTCTAAGGCACTTCCCCCATCCCCGCGCCCCGTCCTTAGCCGCACGATGGTGCGGCATGACGATCACCACCTGGGCCCTCCCCCGCATCCTGCGCGACCGCAACGCCCGCCTCTGCCTCTCCGGAGTCCTGATCTCCGGCTTCGGCACCTCGGCGCTGTGGCTGGTGTCCGGCGTCTGGGTCAAGGACCTCACCGGGTCCGACGGCCTGGCCGCGCTGTGCATGCTCGCCATGTGGGCGCCCACCCTGGCCGGCCCGCTCCTCGGCACGCTCGCCGACCGCACCCGCCGCAAACCGCTGCTGATCGGCGCGAACCTGCTCCTGGCCGCCCTTCTGCTCGCCCTCGTCACCGTCGACTCCCCGGACCGCGTCTGGCTCCTCTTCGCGGTCCTGTTCGTGTACGGCGCGGCAGGCGTCGTCCATGACGCGGCCGAGTCGGCCCTGGTCGCGGGCGCCGTTCCCGCGCCCCTGCTCGGGGACTTCAACGGGCTGCGCATGACGGCCAGTGAGGGCATGAAACTCCTCGCCCCGCTGGCAGGGGCGGGCGTCTACGCCGCGTACGGCGGCGCGAGCGTCGCCGTCCTCGATGCCGCCACCTTCGTGGCCGCCACCGGTCTGTACGCCTGCCTGCGCGTCCGCGAGAGCAAGCCGGAGCGCCCCACGGTCACCTGGCGCGCGCAGACCGCCCAGGGCGCCCGCTACCTGTGGTCGCACCCCCGGCTGCGCCCCCTGGTCCTGGCCGGCGGCGCCACCATGCTGTTCGCCGGCCTCAACGGTGCGTTGACCTACGCCGTCATCGACGGCCTCGGGCACGCCCCCGCGTACGCCGGTGTGCTGTACGCCGTGCAGGGCGCCGGTTCGCTGGTGATCGGCCTGCTCTCCGGCCCCGCCCTGCGCCGCCTCGGCGATCGCCGCTTCGCCGCCTGCGGCATCGCGCTGACGGCCATCGCGGCGGGGCTGAGGGCGATCCCGTCCGATCCGGTGGCCCTCGTCGCGAGCGCGGCGGTCGGCGCGGGCCTGCCCTGCGTGCTCATCGCCACCCTAACCGCCGTGCAGCGCGAGACACCGGACGATCTGCTCGGCCGTACGGCCGCCACGGCCAACACCCTCGTCTTCACACCGAACGTCATCGGGCTGGCCACGGGGGCGGCGCTGGTCGAACTGCTCGACGTACGGGTGCTGTCGGCCGTGACCGGCCTCGCCTGGCTGGCGACCGCGCTGCCGCCCCTTCAGCGGCCGGCCAGCGCCTCCCGCACCGCCGCCAAGTCGCCGTCCGACGCCAACCCGGCGTGATAGAGCCGCATTTCGGTGGCCCCCAGCTCACGCGCGCGTGCCGCGTCCGACGCCAGCGTGGCCGGGCTGCCACCCATCCCGGACACCACACCGAAGTTGGCGGCGACGACCGCGCCCTCGCGGGCCTGCTCGGCGAAGGGCGTCAGCAGCCCGGGCCCGCCCGCGCACGGCACGACCACGCCGTCCGCGACGGACAGGATGTGCGCGGGATCGACGCCCGCGTTCGCCCCGCAGTGGTACGGCACCGGGTCGGCGTGCAGCAGCACCTGGAAACCGTCGGGCGCGGCCGCCCGGACCGCGGCGACCGCCGCCTCCTGGAGCGTACGGGCGGTCGCGTCACGCCACGCGCGCGTGGCCGCCGCGGTCGACTCGCCGAGCAGCTTCTCGACCCCGGCCCAGCCCTCGTCGGCGACCGCGGCCTGCCACAGCGGTTCGAGGGCGGCGCGTACGGCGGCCGCCAGCTCGTCGCCGTCCAGGCCCTGGGCGCCGTAGCCCTCCTCGCAGGTCGGGCAGAAGCACAGCGCCATCAGGTACTGCCCGGCGTCCCCGAGCGGGACCCCGGCCGTCTTGTCGTGGGCGTGCAGATGCTGGAGCCCGTACCAGCCGAGGGACTCCAGCTCGGTGCCGCGCGCTCCGGGGCGTACGGCGGCCTCGGCGGCCAGGTCGACGAGGTACGCGCGCGTGGCGGGCTGGGCGATGCAGGGGGCCCAGGGGTAGCGGTCGCCGTAGGCGTTGACGACCGAGGTGTCCGGATGCTCGGCGCCGAGGCGGGAGTTGTGCGCGAGGACCACCCAGGTGTGCACCTCCAGGCCGGCGTCCGCGAGCGCGCCGGCCGCCTCGCCGTAGGCGTCGCCGGGCGCCCAGTCCCCGGCCGGGTACGGGCGCAGCTCCCGGCCGCGCCACCGGTCGTCCGTCGGGTAGAGCACGGCCGCGTGTTCGGCGGTGACGATGCGGTGGCGCGGGTGACGGGGGGTCAGGGCGCGGGTGGAGTGGTAGGCGGCGGCGAGTGTCACCTGGTGCACGCCGAGGGCGGCGATTCTGCCGGGTGCCTCCGGGTCTCCGTTGACGTCCCAGGGGTAGACGAATGTCGACGCCTTCACTTGGTGTCCTCCGGCTCCTTCTCCAACAGGGCGTAGCCGCGCTCGATCACCTGAGCGAGCTGCTTGACATGATCCTCGCTCGGCTCGTGCAGCGGGGGCCGCACCTCTCCCACGTCCAGTCCGCGCATCCGTACGCCCGCCTTGACGAGGGCGACGGCGTACCCGCGGCCCTGGGCGCGCAGGTCGACGAACGGCCGGTAGAAGCCGTCCAGGAGACGGCGGACGGTCGTGTCGTCGTCCGCCTCCAGCGCCCGGTAGAAGGCGAGGGCGATCTCGGGGGCGAAGCAGAACACGGCGGAGGAGTAGAGCGGGACGCCGATGGCGCGGTAGGCGAGCTGGGTCTGCTCGGCGGTCGGCAGTCCGTTGAAGTAGAGGAAGTCACCGGGGACCTCGGTGCGTACGGCGCTGACGATCCGCTGCATGAGGTCGAGGTCGCCGAGGCCGTCCTTGAGGCCGATGACGCCGTCCGTGCGGGCCAGTTCGACGACCGTCTCCGGGGTGAAGACGGCGTTGTCGCGCTGGTAGACGACGACGGGGAGCGCGGTCGCCGCGGCGATCTCCTGGTAGTGCCGCAGCAGCCCCTCCTGCCCGGCGACGACGAGATACGGCGGCATGGCGAGCAGCCCGTCCGCCCCGGCGGTCTCGGCGAGCCTCGCGTACCGCACGGCGAGGGCGGTGCCGTACCCGGCGCCCGCGACGACCGGTACGCGTCCCGCCGCGGCCTCGACGGCCGCCCGTACGCACGCCTCGTACTCCTCGGGCGCCAGCGCGTGGAACTCTCCGGTGCCGCAGCACGCGAACACGGCGGCGGCCCCGGCCTCGACCCCCCGGCGCACATGGGTGCGGTACGTGTCGAGGTCGACCGAGCCGCCGGGGCCGAAGGCGGTGACGGGGAAGAACAGCGGCCCGCCGGGGATGCTCAGGCGTGCGGCGAGGGGGACTGACGTCACGGGCTCTCCCTAGAACAGGCGCTGCGCCCCGCAGGCGCTCACGTTTCTGATCCTCGTCTACATTCTTGAACAAAGCCAGCCTATGGAGCCCGATCGAGGCCGGTCAAGCGCGCAAACCGCCGATCCAGCAGCGGATTCACCGACTTGGCAGGACACTTGACGTGATCGGCGGACGATCCTTAGCGTGTCCACGCATATGAATGCCGTCCATGCATGCGGTCGTTGAGCCAGCCGAGCGAAGCCGAGCCAAGGAGCCCCGAGGATGCCCGCACCCCGCACCGTTCTGCTCACCGGCGCCGCCGGCGGTCTCGGCACCCTGATGCGGGACCTGCTCCCGGCCTACGGCTACGAGCTGCGGCTGCTCGACCTGCGCCCCATCGACGGCGAGCCCGACGCGATCATCGCCGACCTCGCCGACAAGGAGGCCCTGCGCGAGGCCGTGCGGGGCGTCGACGCGATCATCCACCTCGCCGGCATCTCCCTGGAAGCCTCGTTCGAGAAGATCCTCACGGCGAACATCCAGGGCACCTACAACCTGTACGAGGCCGCTCGCGAGGAGGGCGTCGGGCGCGTCGTCTTCGCCTCCTCCAACCACGCGGTGGGCTTCACGCCCCGGCCGCGGGGCGAGGACCCGCTCATCCCCGTCGACACCCCGCGCCGCCCGGACACCTTCTACGGCCTGTCCAAGTCCTTCGGCGAGGACCTGGCGCAGTTCTACTGGGACAAGCACGGCCTGGAGACGGTGTCCGTGCGCATCGGCTCCTGCTTCCCCGAGCCGACCAGCGTCCGCATGCTCTCGGTGTGGATGAGCCCCGCCGACGGCGCCCGCCTCTTCCACGCGGCCCTGACCGCCGAGAACGTCGAGCACACGGTCGTCTACGGCTCCTCCGCGAACACGCGCCTGTGGTGGGACCTGACCACCGCCCGCTCCCTCGGCTACGAGCCGCGGGACGACTCCGAGCCGTACGCCGAGAAGCTGATCGCCGAGCAGGGCGAGCTGGATCCGGAGAACGTCGCGCACGCCTACCTGGGCGGCCACTTCGTGAGCGACCCGCCGATCTGGCCGTACTGAGGCTCCCCCTCCCCTCGGGAACCGGCAGAACCCGGCGTACCGTCCGAAAGAAGTCGTCGCGAGAGGCGGGCGGGCACCGAACGGGCCCGCCCACCGCCGTATCCGGGCACGGGCGGCGCCCGATCCCACCCGCGCCGCCGCAACCGCGCAGGTCCGAGGCGGGCGCACCGCACGGTGAACGGGCACATACGGGCAGCATCGGGCCCGCAACACCACTGGTCAGCGCCGAACACCCGCTGTAGAAATTCCGGCATGGGCCCCACCGGGCCCGAACGGGCAGCACAGCGGAAGGCAGGTGTCGGCATGAGCACGAGAACGGCGGAAGAACGCCAGCGCGAGATCGTGCTGGCCGCGCGTCGCGACGGCTCGGTCGACGTCACCGCGCTCGCCGCCGACCTGGGCGTGGCCAAGGAGACGGTACGACGGGATCTGCGCGTCCTGGAGGACCACGGCCTGCTCCGCCGTACCCATGGCGGCGCCTATCCCGTGGAGAGCGCCGGGTTCGAGACGACGCTCGCCTTCCGCGCCACCAGTCATGTCCCGGAGAAGCGCCGGATCGCGGCCGCCGCGGCCGAGCTGCTCGGGGACGCCGAGACGGTCTTCGTCGACGAGGGCTTCACCCCCCAGCTCATCGCCGAGTCCCTGCCCATGGACCGGCCGCTCACCGTCGTCACCGCGTCCCTGCCGGTCGCGGGCGCCCTCGCCGAGGCCGACCACGTCAGCGTGCTGCTGCTCGGCGGGCGGGTGCGGGCCGGCACGCTCGCCACGGTCGACCACTGGACGACGAAGATGCTGTCCGGTTTCGTCATCGACCTGGCGTTCATCGGCGCCAACGGCATCTCCCGCGAGCACGGCCTCACCACCCCCGACCCCGCGGTCAGCGAGGTCAAGGCGCAGGCCGTCCGGGCCGCGCGCCGCACGGTCTTCGCGGGCGTGCACACCAAGTTCGGAGCGGTCAGCTTCTGCCGGTTCGCGCAGGTCGGCGCGCTGGAGGCGATCGTGACGAGCACGCTGCTGCCGGCGGCCGAGGCGCATCGCTACGCACTGCTGGGCCCCCAGGTCATCCGCGTCTGAACAACCCCACCCACGTCCCCCGTAGGGCACGTCCACGCCGGAGAGTGCCCCTTATCTCCCCATACGTCCAGGAGCGATCCATGCGAACCCAGAGCCGACGACGGCCACCGCGAGCCACGCTCGCCGCGGCCGCCGCAGGGACGCTGCTCGCCCCGCTGCTCTCCGGCTGCTGGGTCGGAGCCGGCGGGGCGGGGTCGGGCGGCGACTCGATCAACGTCCTGATGGTCAACAACCCCCAGATGACCGCGCTGCAGAAACTCGCCCCCCGCTTCACCGAAGAGACCGGCATCAAGGTCAACTTCACCGTCCTGCCCGAGAACGACGTCCGCGACAAGATCAGCCAGGACTTCGCCAACCAGGCGGGCCAGTACGACGTGGCCACGCTCTCCAACTACGAGATACCGATCTACGCCCGCAACGGCTGGCTGAAGGAGATGAACTCCTACGTCGCCGGGGACCCGGCGTACGACGAGCAGGACGTCCTCAAGCCGATGCGCCAGTCCCTGACCGGCGACGACGGCAAGCTCTACGGCCAGCCCTTCTACGGCGAGTCGTCCTTCCTGATGTACCGCAAGGACGTGTTCGAGAAGGAGGGCCTGACCATGCCCGCGCACCCCACCTGGCAGCAGGTGGCGGACCTCGCCGCGAAGACGGACGGCGCCGAGCCGGGCATGAAGGGCATCTGCCTGCGCGGACTGCCCGGCTGGGGCGAGGTGATGGCCCCGCTCACCACCGTCGTGAACACCTTCGGCGGCACCTGGTTCGACAAGGACTGGAAGGCGCGACTGGACTCCCCCGAGTGGGAGAAGGCGACGAAGTTCTACGTCGATCTCGTACGCGAGCACGGTGAGTCGGGAGCGGCCCAGTCCGGCTTCGCCGAGTGCCTGAACAACATGACCCAGGGCAAGGTCGCCATGTGGTACGACGCCACCTCCGCCGCCGGCTCCCTGGAGTCGGCGAACTCCCCGGTCAAGGGCAAGGTCGGCTACGCGCCCGCGCCCGTCGAGAAGACGGAGTCCTCCGGCTGGCTCTACACCTGGGCCTGGGGCATCCAGCAGGCGTCCCGCAACCCCGACAAAGCCTGGAAGTTCGTGTCCTGGGCGTCCGGCAAGCAGTACGAGCAGCTCGTCGGCGACGAGATCGGCTGGTCCGACGTCCCGGCCGGCAAGCGCGCCTCCACCTATGCCAACCCCGCGTACCGCAAGGAGGCGGCCGCCTTCCAGGAGATGACCAAGGAGGCCATCGAGGGCGCCCGCCCGAACGACCCCGGCGTCCAGCCGCGACCCGCGCCCGGCATCCAGTTCGTCGGCATCCCCGAGTTCACCGACCTCGGCACCAAGGTCTCCCAGGAGATCAGCGCGGCCATCGCCGGACGCCAGTCCGTCGAGTCGGCCCTGAAGAAGTCACAGCAGCTCGCCGAGAAGATCTCCGAGGAGTACGAGGGGCGATGACAGCGACCACCACGGCCCCCGTGGCCACGACTCCCGTACGCACCACCCGTCCGCCCTCCGCCCGGCTGCGCGCCTGGGCGACCCGGGCCCCCTTGCTGCCCGCCCTCATCTTCATGATCGTGGTGACCCAGCTGCCGTTCGTGGCCACGCTGGTGATCTCCTTCTTCGACTGGAACTCCCTCTACCCGGACGCCCGCCAATTCGCCGGCGTCGACAACTACCGGGAGGTCCTCACCGACGCGGACCTGCGCCACTCGGTGTGGACGACCGTGCTGCTCACGGCCGCGGTGGTGCTGGCCAGTCTGGTCCTCGGCCTGGTCCTGGCACTGCTCCTGGACCGGAGGTTCAAGGGCCGGGGCGTGGTCCGCACCCTGCTGATCGCACCGTTCCTGGTGGTCCCGGTGGCCGCCGCCCTCCTCTGGAAGCATGTGCTCTACAACCCCGAATACGGCCTGTTCAACGGGTTGTTGCACTATGTGGGCGGCCCACAGCCGGACTGGATCTCCACCACCCCGCTGCTCGCGGTCGAGGCGTCCCTCGTCTGGCAGTGGACGCCGTTCATGATGCTGATCCTGCTGGCCGGCCTCCAGAGCCGCGACCACGAGCAGATCGAGGCGGCCCGCGTCGACGGCGCGAGCGACTGGCAGATCTTCCGCCACCTGACGCTGCCGCATCTGCGCCGCTACCTCGAACTCGGCGCCCTGCTCGGCTCGATCCACATCGTCCAGAACTTCGACGCGGTCTTCACGATCACGTCCGGCGGCCTCGGCACCGCCAACCTCCCCTACACCGTCTACCAGAGCTTCTACCAGGCCCATGAGAACGGCCTCGCCTCGGCCGCGGGCGTCCTGGTGGTCATCGGCTCGATCATCATCGCGACCTTCGCGCTGCGCGTGGTGTCGTCCCTGTTCCGCGAGGAGGTGTCGCGCGCATGAGTGCACTGGCCGTACGGCTTCGCAGCCGGCGCAAGGGAGTCGGCCTCGGCCTGGTCGCCTGGCTGCTCGGGATCGTGTTCTTCCTGCCCATCGCGTGGATGGCCCTGACGTCCTTCCACTCCGAACAGGACGCGGCGACCAACCCGCCGTCCTTCGCCGCCTCGCTGACGCTGGACGGCTACCGCGAGTTCTTCGGCGCGGGCGGCGGCGCGAGCCCCTGGCCGGCGCTGATCAACTCGACGGTGGCGTCGATGGCGTCGACGCTGTTCGTGCTGGTCCTCGCCCTCCCGGCGGCGTATGCCCTGTCGATCCGCCCGGTACGGAAGTGGACGGACGTCCTGTTCTTCTTCCTGTCGACGAAGATGCTGCCGGCCGTGGCGGGCCTGCTGCCGCTGTACCTGTTCGCCAAGAACACCGGCATGCTCGACAACATCTGGCTGCTGGTCATCCTCTACACCTCCATGAACCTGCCGATCGCGGTGTGGATGATGCAGTCCTTCCTGGCCGAGATCCCGGTCGCGATCATCGAGGCGGCGCGGGTGGACGGCGCGAGGCTGCCGACGATCCTGACCCGCGTCGTGGCCCCGATAGCCCTCCCCGGCATCGCCGCGACCGCCCTGATCTGCTTCATCTTCAGCTGGAACGAGCTGCTGTTCGCCCGCGTGCTGACCGGCGTGGTGGCGGAGACCGCCCCCGTCTTCCTGACCGGCTTCATCACCAGCCAGGGCCTGTTCCTGGCGAAGGTGTGCGCCGCGTCGCTCGTCATCTCCCTGCCGGTGCTCGCCGCGGGGTTCGCCGCCCAGGACAAGCTGGTCCAGGGCCTGTCGTTGGGAGCCGTGAAATGAAGGCCGCCGTCATCGAGTCCGTGGGCAAGGCCGTCGTGGCGGAGGTCCCGGATCCGACGCCGGGTCCGAGGGAGGTCGTGGTCGAGGTCGCGGCCTGCGGCCTCTGCGGCACCGATCTCCACATCCTCCAGGGCGAGTTCGCGCCGAAGCTGCCGATCGTGCCCGGGCACGAGTTCGCGGGCGAGGTGGTCGGGGTCGGCACGCAGGTCACCGAGCTGTCGGTAGGCGACCGGGTCGCGGTCGACCCGTCCCTGTACTGCTACGAGTGCCGCTACTGCCGCACCGGCCACAACAACCTGTGCGAGCGATGGGCGGCGATCGGCGTGACGACGGCCGGCGGCGCGGCGCGGTACGCGCTCGCCCCGGTGGCGAACTGCGTGAAGCTGCCGGAGCATGTCCGCACGCAGGACGCGGCGCTGGTGGAGCCGTTGTCGTGCGCGGTTCGCGGCTACGACGTCCTGCGGTCGAGGCTGGGCGCCCATGTGCTGATCTACGGCTCGGGGACGATGGGCCTGATGATGCTGGAGCTGGCCAAGCGGACGGGTGCGGCGAGCGTGGACGTGGTGGACGTGAACCCGGCGCGGTTGGAGACGGCACGGCGGCTGGGGGTCTCGGCGTCCGCTGCCGACCCCGACGAGCTGGACCGGCCGCAGGGCTGGGACCTGGTGGTCGACGCGACGGGGAACGCGGCGGCGATCCAGGACGGCCTGGACCGGGTGGCGAAGGCGGGCACATTCCTGCAGTTCGGGGTGGCGGACTACGCGACGCGGGTGACGATCGACCCGTACCGCATCTACAACCAGGAGATCACCATCACCGGTTCGATGGCGGTCCTGCACAGCTTCGAGCGCGCGGCGGAACTCTTCGCGAACGGCGTCCTCGACCCGGAGGTCTTCATCAGCGACCGGATCCCGCTGGAGCGCTACCCCGAGGCGCTGGAGCAGTTCGCGTCCGGGGTGGGCCGGAAGATCGTGGTGGTCCCGTAGCGCCGCCGCCTCCTGCCCGACGGCACGGCCGTCATGACGACCGTCGGGCAGGGGGTCATATCGGCAGCGAACCGTAGAGGGCGGCACCCGTGGCGGCGAAGGTCATGCCGGCCCAGCGGGGAAGGGGCGGCCGCGCAGTGCTGCCGCGTAGGAGACGGCCGTCGCCGCCATCGCCGCGATCACCGCCACGAGGGCGGCCGTGCTCCACAGCGCCGCGGGAACGACCAGCAGGGGACTGGGATGCACGCATCCTCCTCGGCGGACGACGGCGCCACCTGTGCGCAGGACCTCGGAACACCGACCCGATTGGCCCCAGGGTAAGGGAACGGTAAAGCGGGCTCGCTCGTTCTTCCGGGCATGACAGCTATGACCCCCGGCTCGAACATCCCTCTCTCCGCCGCCCGCGTGACGGTGGACGTCGCCGCCCCGGTGCGGCTCGACGTATCGGGCCTGCTGCTCACCGCCGACGGCAAGGTGCGCTCCGACGACGACTTCATCTTCTACAACCAACCGAGCGGACCGGGCGTGACGCACCGCTCGGGCGGGGGCTCCGCGCCCGACGCGATCATCGTGGACACCGCGGCCGTCCCGCCCGGCATCGAGAAGATCGTCGTCACCGCCAGCCCGGACGCCGCCGGCCAGACCTTCCAGGGCATCGAACCGACGGCCACCATCCGCAACGCGGACGACAACAGCGTCCTGGCCACCTTCACGCCCCCGCAGCTCGGCACCGAGACGGCACTGGTGATCGTGGAGATCTATCTGCGCAACGGCGCCTGGAAGGCCCGCGCGGTCGGCCAGGGCTACGCCAACGGCCTGGCCGGCATCGCCACCGACTTCGGCGTCACGGTCGAGGAACCGGCCCCGGCCGCCCCCGTAGCCCCGCCGCAGCCCGCCACGCAGCCCCCGGCCGCCCCGCCGGCCCCGCCCGTGGCGGCC
>NZ_JBEXQG010000062.1:0-55547 GCF_040612485.1 Streptomyces sp. NPDC006385 | reverse complement strand
GGACGTGGCGCTCACCGTTGCACTCGCCGACAAGCACCGGATAGTCCGACAGGCGGTCAACCGGTGCACCGCCGCGGTGCTGGTGCTCACCGGGGGCGCCGCCCTGGCGCTGCGACCGCGACGGAGATGAACTCCGCGGCCGTGGACGTCAGTTGACGTACACGGCTTCGCCGTTGCCGGTCACCGGGGCGTACTTGGCGGTGAAGTAGCCGTTGGCGAAGCAGAGGGACGAGCCGGAGACCTTCGTGAACTGCTGGCCGGTGAAGTTGATGCTGTTGTCGTCGTTGCTCGCCGTGCCGCTCAGGCTCGGGGCCTGGTAGACGCAGTTGATGCTGCCCAGCAGGGTGCGCAGGACGACCGTCGTCTGGATGGTGGAGCCCGCGGCCGGGGTCACGGTGACGGCTCCGTCGGAGGACACGGCGGCGGAGTACGGCAGGTTGTTGACCGTGATGCTGGTGACGCCGAGCACACCGAGGACGTTGGTCGTGCAGCTCGCGGGGTCGAAGGTGTGCTGGCTGACCGACTCCGTGGCCGTCCCCGGCGCACCGGGGTTGTCGGTGACGGTCGCCGTGAACTGCGACTTCGTGCAGGAGATGCCGCTGGTGCCGGTCGCGCTGGAGTAGAAGGTGGCGGCGGTGCCGGTGGCCAGCGGCGCGGTGAGGACCTCCCCGGCCGCGACGGCCGTACCGCCGACGGAGCCGGTGGTGAGGACGGCGCCGTCGGCCGCGGACGCGGGGCCGGCCAGGGGGAGGGTGAGCGCGGCGACGGTGCCGGCGAGGGTGAGGAGGGTGCGCGTACGCATGCGGGTGTACCTCGGCTTTCGTTGCGGGGGTGTGCCCTGAGGGGATCAGGGGGGTCGGGGAGGTGGAGGGTTCGGGGAGGTGGAGGGTTCGGGGAGGTGGAGGGTTCGGGGAAGTGGGGGGTTCGGGGATCGGAGGCGGCGCTCGGGGGGCGCGAGTCGACGGGATGCCGTTGCCGGTCCGTGACGCCTTCTCCGTACGTCACGGACCGGCGACGACAGCCGACCGGTGACCGGCCGGAGCCGTGGAGGGGCTCCGGCCGGACCGGACGGGGGCGTCCGGCACGGGCCGAGGGGGGAAGCGACCGTGACGGCGCCGTGGAGTGATCTCGCGGAATGTGAAGGACATCAGGTCCGGGAACGCGGGCCGAGGCCACGCGGCGGCGGATCCGGCGCCACGGATCCAGGGGGGAGCCAGGGAGAGTTGTAGACCCATGGGTCAGTCAACGTCAAGGATTTGCAGGGGAGTTGGTGCTCCAGGCGACGCTGCCCGATGGCCCTGGAAGCCCATGACCCACAGGTGACACACAATCAACACTCTTTTTCCACAACCGCCTTGACCCTCGCATGTAACCACCGGTAACTTCCGGCTTGGCTACTGCGGAGTACGAGAAAGCCCTTGCCCCCGCCGGGAGGTGTGAGGGGCGTGCGCCGTAGGCGCTGTCCGCGCCAGGACAACGTGCCACTGATGCCCTACTCGCACTTTCCTGCACTGGGAGCAGTTATGGCCTCGTCCTCGGACGTCACCTCGTCCGCCGACCACACCCCCGAGGGCCCCGCGAGACGCGGGCGGGTCCGGGCGCGCCGGGCCGCCGTGATGGCGGTTCCGGCGACCCTGGTCGCCGGCGCTCTCGCGGTCCTCACCGCCGAGGGCGCGCTGGGCGTGCAGTTCGCGATCTCCGGCATGCCCTTCACGGTCACCGCGACCGAGCTCAACGGCACCGGGTTCGAGCAGTTCGGCGGCCTCGACCACATGGCGCCGGGCAGCCCCAACGAAGGGGACACCGGCGGACAGGTGCTGGTCGTCACGTCCGCGATCAAGAACGCGACGCTCACGAAACTGTGCCAGAGCGTCGACCTCGGCGGCACGAACCTGCTCATCACCGCGGGCAGCGGGGCGGAGAAGGTGAGCGCCAGCGATCTGACCACCGACTCGACCGAGCTGTCGGGTGACGCGGCGTTCAACAACATCGAGATCGGCAACGACGCGAGCACCCTGACCAAGGCCGGGGTGAAGGGTCCGATCGGTGTCTTCAGCCAGCAGGCGGACACCGTGCGCATCGCCAATCTGCGCCAGACCAACTACGCGACCACCGCCGGGGTGTTCAAGCTTCCGGGCCTGAAACTCCGCTTCAGCGACTCGGGCTGCTGATGCGCGCGGGCGCGGATGCGCGGTCGGCCTTCCGTCGTTGGAGGGCCGACCGGCCGTTCTGGGGTGGGGTGTTGCTCACCTTGGGCGGGGCGGAGATCCTGCTGACGATGAAGGCGTCGATGAAGGTCGTGCTTCATGTCGGGATGCAGGGGCTGGCGGGGTATCTGCTGCCGGCGCTGATGGTGCTGCTGGGACTGCTGACGTTGTTCAACCCGGCCCAGCGGCTTTTCTACTCGATCACCGGGGTCCTGGTGTCGTTGGGGACCTGGCCCACGTCCAATCTGGGCGGGTTCTTCGTCGGGCTGGCGCTGGGCGTGGTGGGGAGTTCCCTCGCCTTCGGGTGGCTGCCGGATCAGGAGCCGCGGCGTCGTCGAAGGGAGCGGCGGAAAGCAGCCGTGACAGCGCCGTAGGCGTCCTGCCGTATGCCAGGAGGCACTCTTGCGCCGACGGCGCGTATTCTTCACCGGTCTGGACCTCGTCGAGCCGGGCGTCGCCAGGTCCGCGGGTGGCGTCCGGACGGCGCGGGTACCGAGGTGATCCGAGGTGAGGACATCGCGAGGTGCGGAGCGGTGGCGCACAAACCGAGTTGATTCGGTTTGCCAGTGCAATCGGTGTGGGTGGGCCGGCCCCCGGCCCGCCCTCCCGCCAGCGGTTCATCACGATGTGGCAGCGACGACTCACACGGCGTGGTTGCACACTTGACTACCCCTGGTCACACACGATTGGCTCCCCACCAGCGAGAGTTCAGCAGGTCGGCGCACTTCCGTGCGGTTCCGGCCGCACTCTCGTTCGTTCCTCCGGCTCGGCCGCACAGCGAGGTGCCGCACCCTCATGAAGACCCCACCCCCCTCCTTCGCTTTCGCTCGCGTCGCGGCCCTCACGGCCGCCGTCTGTCTCCTGCTGGCCGGCTGCTCCGCGGTCGGCGGGACCGACGAGGCGTCGGGCGCGAACGCGGCGGGCGGCCCGCGTCTGAAGATCGCCCTGATCGCCCACGGCGGCAAGGGCGACGACTTCTGGGAGTTGGTGCACAAGGGCGCCCAGGCCGCGGCCGCCAAGGACGGCATCGACCTGACCTACGCGAACGACTCCGACCCCGCGCGGCAGGCCGCGTTGATGCGGGACGCCATCAAGCAGAGGGTCGACGGCATCGCCGTGACCCTGGCCAAGCCGTCGGCGATGACGGGTCCGGTCAAGGAGGCCCGGGCGGCCGGCATACCCGTGGTCGGCCTCAACTCCGGTATAGACATCTGGCGGTCCGCGGGTCTGCTGGGGTTCTTCGGCCAGGACGAGAGCGTCGCGGGCCGGGCCGTCGGCGACAAGCTGGACGACCTGAAGGCCAGGCACGCCCTGTGCGTGATCCACGAGCGCGGAAACGTCTCCCTGGAGGCGCGCTGCGCGGGAGTGAAGAAGGCGTTCGGCGGCGAGACCGAGAACCTCTATGTGGACGGCACCGACCTGGACGCGGTGACCGCCTCCATCGCGACGCGGCTGTCCCAGGACCCGAGCATCGACGAAGTCGTCACGAACGGCGCGCAGTTCGCGCCGGCCGCGGTGAAGTCGGCTCGGCAGGCGCGCAGCAAGGCCCGGGTGGCGACCTTCGATCTCAACAAGGACCTCGTCGAGGCGGTCCAGGACGGGGACGTGCAGTTCGCGGTGGACCAACAGCCGTATCTGCAGGGCTATCTCGCGGTGGACTCACTGTGGCTCTACAAGACCAACGGCAACACGCTCGGCGGTGGCGAGAAGCCCGTCCTCACCGGCCCGGCGTTCGTCACCAAGGCGAACGTGGGCGCGGTGGCGAAGCTGGCCGCCGCCGGCACCCGCTGACGGACGCTTCGCCCCACGGTGTCCCCAAAGATTCGGTCACGTATGACGCGCACGCTCAGATGTGCGGATAGCATCCTGCGCATCCCCTGTGCCGTCCCGGACCCGCCGCCACCCCTCGCGGCCGTCCCCTTCCGCCTCCCCCTCCGCTGATCGCCCTAGGACGACAATGTCTCCACAGACAGGTCCCCGGCGCCGCCGCCTCGGCTCCATACGTCTCTCCCTGATCCTCCTCGCGCTGGTGCCCAGCGTCACGCTCGCCGCCGTCTGGAGCGTCACGACGATCCAGATGTTCTCGGAGGGCCTGGAGCTGCGCTCGCAGACCGGCCTGAGCAAGTCGACCGGGGCCATGGGCACCGAGGCCACGCTCGCGCTGCAGAAGGAGCGGAGCTTCTCGGCCGTATGGCTCGCCTCCGGCGAGAAGGAGGCCCGCGGCGCGCTGGACGCGCAGCGCCGCAAGACCGACGAGGCGGTCACGAAGCTCCTAGGCCAGTCGGACGAGATCCAGCAGGCGCCGTCCCGGGTCAAGGACCGGCTGTACTCGGTCGTCGCGTCGCTGAGCAGCCTGGAGTACTACCGGGGCCAGGTGGACAAGCCCACCGACATCACGGCCGTGCAGGCGCTCGGCCAGTACACGTCGATCATCGACGCCCAGATCCACGCCTTCCAGGAGCTGTCCCAGGTCGACGACGGCGACCTCACCTCGCAGGCCGGTCCGCTCGTCTCGCTGGAGCACGCGGCGGAGCTGGTGTCCCAGGAGGACGCGCTGCTGACGCTCGCCGGGCCGGCGGGGAAGATGGACGAGAAGACGTGGACCGAGTTCGCGAAGACGGTGAACACCCGTCGCTGGCTCGTCGAGGACCAGGTCCTTCCCTCGCTCACGGGGAACGCGAAGACGGAGACCGAGCGGATCCTGCGGAGCCCGCACTGGCGGGCCCTGGAGTCCATCGAGAACCGGGTGCTCGCGGCCCGGGCGGCGGGAGACACCGGGGACATCGCCCTCCCGGACGTGCAGAAGGAGTGGCGGGCGGCGCTGATCGCGGTCTCCGACGAGTACTCCGCGCTGATCCGGCAGCAGACGGCCGCACTGCTCCAGAACAGCGCCGAGGACGCGCGCGGCCTGCTGGTCAAGGCCGCCTCCCTGAGCGCGGGCGGTCTGGTCGCGCTGTTGCTGTGCGTGTGGATGTCCTGGCGGATCACCCGCTCGCTGTCGCGGCGGCTGCGCGGCCTCAGGGAGGCCACCCTGGGCCTCGCCCAGGAGCGGCTGCCCGACGTGGTGGCCCGTCTTGAGCGGGGCGAGAAGGTCGACGTGGAGCTGGCGACCCCGCCGCTGGACTACGGCCACGACGAACTCGGGCAGGTCGCCGAGGCGTTCAACACCGCGCAGCGCACCGCCGTGCACACGGCCGTCGAACTGGCCGACACCCGGCGCGGCTTCCAGAAGGTCATCCTGAGCATCGCCCGGCAGAGCCAGAACCTGGTCAACCTCCAGCTCACCAAGCTGGACGCGCTGGAGCGCGCGCACCAGGACCCCGAGGTCCTCAAGGGACTGTACGAACTGGACTCCACCGCCAGTCAGTTGCGCCGCTACGAGGAGAACCTCGTCATCATCAGCGGTGAGCGGCCCGGCCGCAGCTGGAGCGAGCCGGTCGCGCTGATCGACATCCTGCGCAGTGCCGTCGGCGAGGTCGCCGAGTACCAGCGGGTGGAGGTGCACACCGACGAGGAGGTGCATCTCGCGCCGCCCGCGGTGGCGGACGTGATCCATCTGCTGGCCGAGCTCATCGAGAACGCCACCCTGTACTCCCCCGCGCCCGCGCCGGTCGGAGTGCGGGCCGCGATGGTGGCCAAGGGCCTGGTCGTGGAGGTCGAGGACCGCGGGCTCGGCATGTCCGAGGAGGACTACGACTCCTTCAACGCCCAGTTGTCCGACCCGCCGCAGTTCGACGTGGTGGCGCTCGCCGACGACCTGCGCCTGGGCATGTTCGTGATCGGCCGGCTCGCCCACCGGCACGGCATCGCGGTCACGCTGCGCTCCTCGCCGTACGGCGGCACGACGGCGATCGTGCTCATCCCGCACGACGTGGTGGTGCGGGACGTGCCCGCCCCGGACCGCGACGAGGTGGAGCACGCCGGGGCCGCCGAACCGGACGAGCCCGTACGGGAGTCCCGCCCCGTCGTCCCGGCCCGTACCGCGCCCGAGCGGACCGCCGCGCCCGCCGCCCGTCGTGACGGCCTGACCCCGCTGCCCCGACGTGTGCCGCAGACCAGCCTCGCCGCCGAACTGCGCGAGGAGGCACCGCCCGCCGAAGAGGACGGCTCCGCGGACGACTTCACCGCCGAGCGCGCCGCCTCCTCCCTCGCCTGCTTCCAGCGGGGCACGCTCAAGGCCCGTGACGACGGTGCCGACGAGGAGCCGCCCACGGCCGGCGCCGCCTCCGCCCCCACGTCCTCCACCCCGACCGCCGACCGTTCATGAAGGACATCGTTATGACACGCCCCACCCCCGCCACGGACACCCAGCTCGACCAGTTGCTCACCGGACTCGTGGAGCGGGTCGCCGACGTCAACCACGCCGTGGTGCTCTCCGAGGACGGGCTGGTGGTCAGCAAGTCCACCGGGTTCCTGCGCGACGACGCCGAGCGGCTGGCGGCGACCGCGTCCGGCCTGATGAGCCTGAGCAAGGGCGTCAGCATGGACTTCCGGGGCGGCCCGGTGCGCCAGGCGCTGATCGAGATGGCCAACAGCTATCTGATCCTCACCTCCGCCGGTCCCGGCGCCCATCTCGTCGTGCTCACCAACCAGGGCGCGGACGTCGGTGTGGTGGCGTACCAGATGAACATGCTGGTGAAGAAGATCGGCGAGCATCTGTCGGCGGCACCGCGGGCCCACGTCGGCCCTGGCGCGTGAGGTGGGCGGAGACGATACGGCGGGCCGGCTGGTACGTCCCTTCACCCTGACCGGCGGCCGGACCCGGCCCAGCCGCACCGACTTCACCCTGATCACGACGGTGACGGCGGTGGACCCGCCGCCGGAGCGGGCACCGCGTCCGCAGCCCGAGCAGACACGGATCCTGCGGCGCAGCGCCCGGCCGATCGCCGTCGCGGAGCTCGCGGCCCATCTCGACCTGCCGGTGAGCGTGGTCGCGATCATGCTCTGCGATCTGCTGGAGGCGGGCCTGATCACCGTCCACCCGCCGCACCCCGTCACCCCCCGCACCCCGGACCTGGACCTGCTGCAGAAAGTGAGGGACGGCCTTGGCCGGCTCTGACACCCCCGCGACGTCGGTCGCGCCGCCCGACACGGTCAAGATCCTCATCGCCGGCGGCTTCGGAGTCGGCAAGACCACCATGGTCGGATCGGTCAGCGAGATCGCACCGCTGCGCACCGAGGAGCCCTTGACCGCCGCGGGCCTCGGCATCGACGACCTCGACGGCATCGAGGAGAAACGGGCCACGACGGTGGCCCTGGACTTCGGCCGGATCACCATCAGCCGGGAGCTGGTGCTGTATCTGTTCGGCACGCCCGGGCAGCAGCGGTTCTGGTTCATGTGGAACGACCTGGCGATCGGCGCGCTGGGTGCCGTCGTCCTGGTGGACGTGCGGCGGCCGGAGTCCAGTTTCGCGGCGATCGACTTCTTCGAGCGGCGCGGCATCCCCTTCGTCGTCGCCGTCAACGGCTTCCACGGCGAACACCCCTATCCCGTCGAGGACATCCGGGACGCGCTGGCGCTCCCGGCGCAGGTGCGGGTGCTGCTGTGCGACGCGCGGGAGCGCGAGTCGTGCCGGGACGTGCTGATCGCCCTGATCGACCAGCTGATCGCCGACGCCCGCAAGGCGAGCTGAGCGCGAGCCGGCCGAGCCGGCCGCAAGCGTCCCTGGTCGGCCGGGTGGCGGGAATCCGCCAAGGCCGACCAGGTGATTGACGCGTACCCCATGCTCTCCTACCTTCTGGTCGATCAACCGAACTCCGTTCGATATATCGACCACTCGGCCGCTCGGCATCTCGGTCAGAAGGCCCGCACCCCCTGGAGAGCCCATGACGAACCCGTCCCGCAGACACGTCCTCGGCATGGCGGCGACCGTTCCGCTCGCCGCGACCGGCGCCCTGACGCTCGGCTCCGGAACAGCCCACGCCGCCGACTCGGCGTACGTCATGACGTACTTCACCGAGTCCACGACCATGCTCGAAGCCGACTACGGCCTGCACCTCGCCGTCAGCACCGACGGTCTGCGCTGGATGCCGCTGAACCAGAACAGGCCGGTGGCCACCCCGACCTCGGGCGCGGGCGGCCTGCGCGACCCGTTCGTCCTGCGCAAGCAGGACGGGACGTTCGTCGTGCTGGCCACCGACCTCAAGGGCACCGACTGGAACCGCAACAGCGTCTACATCCACGTCTGGGACTCGGTCGACCTGCGGTCCTTCACCGGCTACCGGCTGCTGAAGCTGCACGACATGACGGGCACCCACAGCTGGGCGCCGGAGGCCTACTGGGACGCCGGGCGCGGGCAGTACGGCATCCTCTACTCGTCGGTGAACAGCAGCGGCCACAACGTGATCATGGTCAGCTACACCACCGACTTCCGGACGACCACGAATCCGCAGGTCTTCTTCGACCCCGGTTACGACGTCATCGACGGCAACCTCACCATCGGCGTGAACGGCGTCAACTACCTCTACTTCAAGCGCAACCACACGCTGGTGGGTGCCCGGTCCACCTCGCTGAACCCCGGCAGCTTCACCGCCTTCAGCACCGCGGTCTCCCACGGCGGCACCGAGGCCCCGACGGTGGTGAAGTCCCTGACGTCCAACACCTGGTACCTGTGGGGCGACACGTACACGCCCAACGGCGTCTTCTACGCCTGGCAGTCGAGCAACCTCGCGGCCGGCACCTGGACGGCGCTCGACCAGCGCCTCTACACCCAGCCGCTCAACTCCAAGCACTGCGGGATCCAGCCGATCACCCAGGCCCAGTACACCAACCTGGTCGCGCGCTGGGGCGCCCCCGCCTGGAACCGGCTCAAGTCCTACAACTTCCCGGCGCGTTACGTCCGGCACAGCGGCTTCGCCGGCCGGATCGACGAGTACCCCTTCGACCCGTTCCCCGACTCCCAGTGGAAGCTGGTGCCGGGTCTCGCCGACTCCTCCGGGGTGTCCTTCCAGTCGGTCAACTACCCGACCCGTTACCTACGGCACTACAACTACGCCCTGCGCCTGGACGAGAACGACGGCACGTCCACGTTCGCCGCGGACGCGACCTTCCACCGGACGGCCGGGCTCGCCGACGCCTCCTGGACGTCGTTCCGCTCGCACAACCACCCGACCCGCTACATCAGGCACGCGGACTACGCCCTGCGCATCGACCCGGTCTCCACGGCCACCGAGCGCCAGGACGCCACGTTCCACGTCGGCTACTGAGCAGCACAGCGGGGTTGTGACGAGAGCCCGTCACAACCCCGCGGGAGCCTGCTGGAGGTCAGTCCAGGCCGGCCGACTTCAGCCAGGTCTTCGCCACGTCGAGCGGGTCCTTGTTCTCCAGCTGGATCTGGGAGTCCAGTTCCAGGAGCGTCTTGGTGTCCAGCTTGGCGGAGACCGCGTTGAGCGCGTCGACGCCCTCCTGGGAGAGACCGCTCTTGTGGACCAGCGGGGTCACGTTGGCGTAGCCGAAGAGGTTCTTCGGGTCCTTCAGGACGACGAAGCCCTCCTTGGTGATGGTGGGGTCCGTGGTGAAGATGTCCGCCGCCTGCACGGCGTTCTTCGCCAGCGCCGTCTGGGTCAGCGGGCCGCCCGCGTCCAGCGCCTTGAAGGACTTGAACTTCAGGCCGTACTCGGCCTCCAGGCCCTTCAGACCCTGGTGCCGGGTCTGGAACTCGGGCGAGCCGCCGATCACCAGGTCCGGGGCGATGTCCTTGAGGTCCTGAAGGCCGGAGTCGGAGGTCAGGCCGTACTTCTTCGCCGTCTCGGCGTTGACGCTGACGGAGTCCTTGTTCTCGGCCGGCGAGGACTGAAGCAGCGTCAGCTTCTTGTCCAGCTTGGCCTTCGCCGCGGTGTTCACGGCCTCGGTCGACTTCTGTTCCGCCTTCGGGTCCAGGTAGGCGAGCAGCGAGCCGTTGTACTCCGGCAGGACGGTGACGGAGCCGTTCTTGAGCAGACCGTAGGTCGTCTCGCGGCTGCCGATGTTGGGCTTGTAGCTGACCTTGATGCCCTTGGCCTTCAGGGCCTCGCCGTAGATGTCGGCGAGCAGGACGCTCTCGGCGAAGTTGTTCGAGCCGACGACGACGGTGTCCCCGCTCGCCTCTCCCTCGGCGAGCGGGTCGGACTTGTCGGCGGAGGAACATCCCGCCAGCAGCGCCGCCGTGGCGGCGAGCGCGACGGCGGCCACGCCGGGACGGTTCCTGAGGGACCTGCTGCGTGCGGCGGTGAAAGTCACGATTCCCGTTCCGGTTTCAGGGGGTTGGGAGAGCTCTTCAACTGATCCAATCCAGCCGGTTCTCTGTCAGTCAAGGGTGTTCAGGTCACCGATTGGCCTCGAAAATCGGAAGGTAACGGGCAGTTGGGCTCCGATTTGAAGGCGGGACGGTTGGGGTGCAGGGGGCTTTAACGGATTCTTGACGTACAGTTCCGGTCACGGTGATCAAGGGGCGGTACCGTCCCCCGGACAGAGCCGGTCCATACTCGAACAACCGCGGTCACGTGAGACCTCGCGCGCCGTGCGGACGCCCCGAAGGAGGCAACTCGGTGTCCACGAACGAGGCAGGCGCGCCCCGCCCGCGTCGTCTACGCGGTTTCGCCGACCGCTGGCCCTTCCGGCGGAAGCTCAATCTGCTCGTCGGCGTGCCGCTGACCGCCGTCGCGGTGCTGCTCGCCCACCTCATCACCGACCAGCTCGCGCAGTCGCGCGACGCGGCGGACGCCGCCCGGCTGGTGCGGGAGAGCACCGAGGTCGCGACGCTCGTCGACCGGCTCGCGGCCGAACACCAGCAGGCCGTCCTGCTCTCCGTGCGACGTGAGGCGACCAAAGGCGGCACGCCCTCCGCCGCCGCCTACCGCACCGCGCAGTCCCTGGTGAACGCCCAGGTCGAGCGGGTGCGCGACGCCTTCGGGGACCAGTTGCCGAAGACCGAGGCGCAGGCGTTGCGGGGGGTCGAGGGCCTGAGCAGCCTGCGCGACACCGTCGAGCGGGGGTATGTGCCCGCCGACAACATCGACCCCGCGTACAGCCACGCCGCGCAGGGGCTGATCGACGGCCTGGGGCTGGACCGCAACCCCGATCTGGCCACCACGTTCACCGGCAACCTCCTCGACTCGCTGCTGCGTGCGGGGGCGGCGCACAGCGCCTTCGAGACCGGCGTCTTCTCCGCGTCGACCGGTGACTCCAACGCGCTCATCCAGTTCATCGGCGCGATCGGCTCCTACGACGAGTACACCCATCAGGCCGACCGTTTCGCCCGGTTCGCCACCGAGGCGCAGACCGCCCAGCTCAACGGGATCAAGTACACCGCCGCACAGGCCACCATCAGCCGGCACTACGCGGAGCTGCAGATCGCCCCCGGCTCGGTGCAGGCCGACTCGCCCGCCGAGATCCGCGAGTCGCTGCAGGCGGCGCTCGACTCCTACCCCGCCTACCGCGACCAGGCCGACACCCGTCTGGCGATCACCACCTCGCTCATCGGTCAGATCGCCGACCGCGCGGACCACGCCTCCGAGGAGGCGGCGTGGCGCGCCGTCCTGCTGCTGGGGCTCGCCCTGTTCGGCTTCGCCGTATGGCTGGTCCTCGCGGTGCTGGTGCGCCGCTCGGTGGTCCGCCCGGTGCAGGCGCTCACGGGGGCCGCGCGGCAGGTCGCCGAGGTCGCGGAGCGCGAGCTGGCCCGGGTGGCCGACGACGACGCCGAGGACGACGGTCCGCCGCGGCTGGGCGCGATGCCGGTCACGGCGCGCGACGAGATCGGCGAACTCGCCGAGACGTTCAACCAGATGCAGACGCGGGCTGCCGCGCTGCTGGAGCGGCAGGTGCTCAGCCGGCGCAACGTCGCGGAGATGTTCGGCAACGTGGGCCGCCGGGTCAGCAACCTCACGACACGTCAGCTCGCGCTGATCGACGCGGTGGAACGGGGCGAGACCGACCCCGCGCTCCTGGAGCGCCTCTACTCCATCGACCACATCGCGGTGCGCCTGCGCCGCAACGCCGACAGCCTGATGCTGCTCGCCGGCATCCACGAGACGGACTTCGACGCCGGACCCATGGCGCTCACCAACGTCGTCCGCGCCTCACTCGGCCAGATCGAGGGCTATCAGCGGGTGGAGCTGCGCGCCCGCACCGGGGCCGTGGTGGAGCCGGAGGTCATCGGCGACCTGACGCTGATGGTGGCCGAACTCCTGGAGAACGCGGTGTCGTTCTCGCCGCAGGGCAGTCCGGTCGAGGTGACGGTGGCGAACGGCGAGCGCGGTGACGCGGTGATCGTCGTCGCCGACCACGGCCTGGGCATGAGCCCCGAGCGCCTCGACGAGGAGAACGCCCGCCTGATCCGTCGCGAGCGACTGGACCTGGTGCCGACGAAGGTCCTGGGCCTGTTCGTCGTCGGCACGCTGGCGCGCCGCTGGGAGATCACGGTCACCCTGTCGCGCACCCCGGGCGGCGGCGTGACGGCCGAGGTGACGGTGCCGTCGACCCTGCTGGTGACGGGGAGCACGACCGGGACGACGCCTACGGCGGCGCTGGCAGCGGTCTCGAGGGGCGCCGAGGCCGGGGCGACCGGTGCCACGGGGGTGGACGCCGCCGACAGCCCACTGACGAAGCCAACGGCCGTCACCGGGAATTCCGATGCCCGGACGAGCAGTGCCACGAGGACAGACGCCACCGACAGCCCACTGAACAAGCCAACGACCGTCACCGGGAATTCCGATGCCCGGACGAGCAGTGCCACGAGGACAGACGCCACCGACAGCCCACTGACGAAGCCAACGACCGTCTCCGGGAGTTCCGATGCCGGGGCGAGCAGTGCCACGGAGATGGACGCCGCCGACAGCTCATCGACCCAGGCGTCGTCGGTGTCCGGCGCACCGGAGCCGGCGGGCGCGGACGGACCGCGGCCGCTCCCCCGCCGGTCCTCCCAGCGGCAGGGCACCGCAGGCGACGCGGCGACGGCACCGCGCGCCGAGGCGAACGCGGCACCGCCGTCCACATCCCGGCCGAACGCGACGCCGTCCGGCACCGGGGCTCCCAGCGCGAAGACCTCGATGGAGGACCGGCCCCGGGCAGGCGCCCGCACCGGCGGCACGGCCCCCGCCGACGGCCACGCCCGGGCCGACCGGCCGGACCCGTCGCCGCGCGCCCGGACCGACCGGGACGCCCCCGCTCCCGTCGGCCGCCCGGATCCGCCGTCCTCCGCCGCCGGGGCCCCACGCCTCCGGACCACCGCGACGCCGACAGCCGGCGAGGCCCCCGCCGCCACCCGCCCCCTGCGGCGCCGCGTCCGGGGTGCGACCCTCCGGGTGAACGCCGGCTCCTCCGCCTCGCGGGCGGCGCCCCGGCAGGGCGTGCGGACCGTGGACGCGGAGGCCGTGCGGGCCGCGATCGAGGAGTTCGAGGCCGCCGTGGAACGCGCGCACCGCGACAGCCGAGCCGACGGGACCCGAGCGATCGGAGACCACTCCGTCCCCGTCCCACCCCCAGCCCCCCATACGCAGGACCAGAACCACCTCCCGGAAGGAGCGCAGCAGTGAGCACGTCGACAGGTGACACCCCGGCGGAAGGCACCACACCGGCCGAACTGCAGGCCGCCGCAGCCGACTTCACCTGGCTGCTGAACCGCTTCGCGACCGAGACGGCCGGCGTCGTGGACGCCATCGCCGTCTCGTCCGACGGCCTGCTCATCGCCGTGTCCGAGCTGCGCGAGCAGGCGGACTCCGAGCGGCTCGCCGCGATCGTCTCCGGTATCACCAGCCTGGCCGCCGGCGCGTCCGGCAACTACGGCCTCGGCGCCCTCAACAAGGTCATCATCGACCTGGAGGGCGGTCACGTCCTGGTCTCCGCGATCGGCAGCGGCGCCGTGCTCGGCGTGGTCACCGACAAGGAGGCCAAGCTGGGCAACATCGCCTACGAGATGACCGTGTTCGCCAACCGCGTCGGCGCCGCCCTCAGCCCGCAGCTCGTGCTGGAGCTGAAGAACAGCGTCGGCGCCGCGTCGGCCCGCTGACCCGAGAACGGACGACGCCATGGCGGACGGCACCCCACCGCCGGACCCGAGCGGTCCGGACCCGAGCGGTCCGGAACCGGTCGGTCCCGCCTCCGCCGTACGGCCGTTCCTGCTCACCGCCGGCCGCGTGGCGGACGGCGCCGACGGCCGCTCGATGCCCGTCGAGACCCAGGTGGTGGCCACCACCGAGGGGCTCGACGCGCTCGACCGGCTCGTCTTCGAGCGGCACGACATCGTGGCCGTGTGCCGGCTGCCGCAGTCCATCGCGGAGATCGCTGCCCGGCTGCGGCTGCACCTGAACGTGGTGCGCGTCCTCGCCGAGGACCTGCGCGCCGCGGGGCAGTTGACGGTGCACGTGCCCGACACCGGCCTCGTCCACGACGCTTCCGTCCTGCGCAGGGTCATCGACGGCCTGCGCGCCATCCCCGACGCACGAGGGGTACTCAGTGACACCGACTGAACCGGCCACCGTACGACCGCCGCTGCCGGTGAAGATGGTGATCTCGGGCGGCTTCGGCGTGGGCAAGACCACGACCGTGGGCTCGATATCCGAGATCGAGCCGCTGACCACCGAGGCCGCCATCACGGAGGTCGCCGCGGGCGTGGACGACCTCACGCACACGCCGCGCAAGACCACGACCACCGTGGCCATGGACTTCGGCTGCATCACGATCGACCCCACCCTGAAGCTGTACCTGTTCGGCACGCCCGGCCAGGAGCGGTTCGGCTTCATGTGGGACGACATCGTCGAGGGGGCGGTCGGCGGACTCGTGATCGTCGACACCCGCCGCCTCGACGACTGCTACGCCGCCGTCGACTACTTCGAGCACAAGGGCATCCCCTTCGCGGTCGCCGTCAACGCCTTCGACGGCAGGGTCGAGCACACCCTGGAGGAGGTCCGCTGGGCCCTCGACGTCACCGACGGCGTCCCGGTCGTCGTCTTCGACGCCCGGAAGACCGGCTCGGTACGGGACGCCCTGCTCGTCGTACTGGAACTGGCGCTGGCCCGCACGGACGGATGACGGCGGGGGGCGGAATGGCCGCGGTCGCAAGGGTGTTGGCGGTGTCATGAACATCGACGAGCGCGCGATCACCAACCCATCCGCCCTGCACGACCCGACCCCGTTCGGCTACAGCCACGCCGTCTCGGCGCCCGGTGAACTCGTCTTCATCGCCGGCCAGTACGCCTCCGACGCCAGCGGCTCGCCGATGCCCGGTGATTTCGCCGCCCAGGTGGAGCTGGCCTTCGACCGGCTGCGCTCAGCGCTTGAAGGCGTCGGCCTCGGCTTCGCACACGTGGTCCGCCTCGGCACGTTCATCGTCGACCACGACCCCGCCAAGCTGGAGTCCCTCGGCAAGGCCCTGCACGCCCGCTTCGGCGACCGCCTCCCCGCGCAGACCCTGAGCGGCGTCGCCTCGCTGGCGCTGCCCGGGATGCTGTTCGAGGTGGACGCGGTCGCCGTACGGCCGTTCCCGCGCGCCTAGGGTCTGCGCACCCCCGGCGACACCGCGAGCCGTCCCAGCAGCCAGAACACCGCCAGGGTCAGCAGCGCCAGCAGAGCGACCAGCGTGGCGCCGCCGACGACCTTCTCGTAGTCGCGCTGGTAGAGGCCGTCGATGATGTAGCGGCCGAGGCCGCCGAAGCTGACGTACGCCGCGATGGTGGCCGTCGAGACGATCTGGATGGCGGCCGAGCGCAGGCCGCTGAGGATCAGCGGGAGGGCGACGGGCAGTTCGACCCGGAACAGGATCCCGGCCTCGGCCATGCCCATGCCGCGGGCGGCGTCCACCGGCGCGGGGTCGACGGAGCGCATCGCCTCGTCGGTGGTGACCAGGATGGGCGGGACGGCCAGCACGACCAGGGGGATCATCACGGGGGCCATGCCCAGGCCCAGCAGGATGAACATCAGCACCATCAGGCCGAAGCTGGGCAGCGCCCGGGCGGAGGTGGCGATGAGGGCGAGCACGTTGCCGCCTCGCCCGGTGTGGCCCGTGAGAAGGCCGACCGGCAGTCCGACGGCGGCGGCGATGCCGAGCGCCATCAGCGTGTACTCGATGTGCTCGCTGAGGCGCGTCGGGATGCCGTCGTAGCCCTGCCAGTGGGCGCTGTCGCCGAAGAAGGCGCTGATGTGGCTCAGTACGTTCACCGGGCGCCCTCCTTCGCCACGAGCGTGCGCGAGGACTTACGGGTGCCGCGCGGCATCCAGGGCGTGACCAGCGTGCGCAGGACGATCAGCGCGGCGTCGACGAGGATGGCGAGGACGGCCGTGCCCACCACGGAGAGCCACACCAGGCGTGGCTGGTGGTACTTCATGCCGCTGTCGAGCAGGTTGCCGAGGGCTCCCTCGTTGCCGATCAGCATGCCGACGCTGACGAGGGAGATGCTCGACACGGACGCCACCCGCAGTCCGGCGAGGATCGCGGGCGCCGCGATCGGCAACTGCACGTGCACATAGCGCCGTATCGGCCCGAAGCCCATGGCGGTGGCGGCGGCCAGCGTCTCCTGCGGCACCGACCGCACGCCGTCCACGATGGCCGGGACCAGCACCACCAGGCTGTAGACGGCCAGCGGGATCATCACCGTGAGCTCGCTCAGGCCGGTGTAGTCGATGAGGATGACGAAGAAGGCGAGCGACGGGATGGCGTACAGCACGGTCGTCACCCACAGCACCGGCGGGTACAGCCAGCGGAAGCGGACGCACAGCTGGGCCAGGGGCAGTGCCAGGACCAGCCCGGCCAGCACCGGGAGCAGTGCCTCGCGCAGGTGCAGGCCGACCAGGCCGAGGTAGCTGTGCTCCAGGTAGCTCGGCATGTCGAAGAACTCGGTCACGGCGCGACCTTCCGGACGTCGTCGTGCGTACGCCGTCGCTCCGCGTGCGCCCCGCGGATGGCCTCGCCGATGGTCTGCTGCGACACGACCCCGGTGGCCCGGCCCTCGGCGTCCACGGCGACGGCCCATCCGGTGGGCGAGAGCACGGCGCAGTCGAGGGCGGCCCGCAGCGAGTCGGTGCCGGCCACGAACGGGCGGCCGTGCGCCAGCAGTCGGTCGGTCCTGACCTCCCCCGCGGTGAGATCCCGCGGCTCGCTCCAGCCGAGGGGCTTGCCGCCGGCGTCGGTGACGAGGAGATAGGGGGCGCCGGTCGCGCCCGCGGCGGCGATCTGCTCGGCGGTGGCGTCGACGGCGACGAGCGGCGCGGTCAGCAGCTCCAGGTCCGCCGAGGGGAAGAAGGACAGCCGCCGGATGCCGCGGTCGGCGCCGAGGAAGTCCTCCACGAACGCGTCGACGGGGTGGGACAGCAGCTCGGCGGGCGGGGCGAACTGGGCGAGATGGCCACCGGTGCGCATCACGGCGACCATCGTGCCGAGCTTGACGGCCTCGTCGATGTCGTGGGTGACGAAGACGATGGTCTTGCCCAACTCCTCCTGGATTCTGAGGAGTTCGTCCTGAAGTCCCTTGCGCACCACGGGGTCGACGGCCGAGAACGGCTCGTCCATCAGCAGCACCGGGGGATCCGCCGCGAGCGCCCGTGCCACACCGACGCGCTGCTGCTGGCCTCCGGAGAGCTGGTACGGGTACCGCTTGGCGAGCGCCGCGTCCAGCCCCACCCGCTCCATCAACTCCCGCGCCGTGGCCCGGGACTTCTCCTTGCCCCAGCCGAGCATGCGGGGCACGGTGGCGATGTTGTCGAGGATCGTGCGGTGCGGGAAGAGGCCGGCGTTCTGGATGACGTACCCCATGGACCGGCGCAGGGTGTTGACGGGCTGCTGCCGGCTGTCGACGCCGTCGATGAGGATGGTGCCCTCGCTGGGCTCGACCATCCGGTTGATCATCCGCAGCGTGGTCGTCTTGCCACAGCCGGACGGCCCCACGAGTACGGTGATCGAGCGGTCGGGTATCTCCAACGAGAGCCGGTCGACCGCCACCGTGCCGTCCGGGTATCGCTTGGTGACTGACTCTATCCGTATCAAAACGCCGAATACCCTTCGGGTTTGGCAGTTTTCGCCCGTTCGCGATCACGGGCTCCTGGCCACAGACGGCAGAGTCTAGACCTCCTGTGGTGCGGGGTTCCTGTTCAGGCCGCCTGTGCCCGCGCCCCTGCCGCCGGGAAGCCCTCCGTACGCAGGACCCGTCGCTCGGCGTCCACCGCGAACACCTCGCAGCCCTCCCGGGCGGCGGCCCACGCGACGCCCTCCGTGCCCATCGCGAAGGCGGCGGTGGCCGTGGTGTCCGCGACGGTCAGGGAGGAGGCGACGACGGTGAGCGAGAGCAGGCCGGTCGCCGGCCGTCCGGTGCGGCCGTCGATGATGTGGTCGCCGCGCTCGTAGCGGGCGGACGTGGCGACCGCCCCGTCGGTGAGTTCCAGCACCGTGCACACCTTGTCGGCCTGTTCCGGGTGCCGTACCCCCACCCGCCAGGGCCCGCCGGAGGCGACCACGTCGCCTCCGGCGTTGAGGACGAAGCGCCGCGCGCCCGCCGCCGTCAGCAGTTCGGCGGCCCGCTGCACGGACCAGCCCTTCACCACCGCGCACGGATCCAGCCCGCGCCCCGGCAGCCGTACGTCGAAGGCGCCGCCCGTCGCGCCGCGGTACTCCTCGCACAGGTCGAGGACCTCGCGCAGGTCCGCGCTGACCTCGGCGGCCGACAGCTCGCCCCGGTCCAGCCGGCACACCTCGCTGTCCGCCCTGAACGGACTGAACCGGGCGTCGACTTCACGCAGCCACGCGAACACCGCGTCGGCGGTCCGCTCCCCGACGTGCTCGTCGTCGACCCGCAGCGAGACGGGGAAACCCATCACATGCTCGACGCGGTGCATGTCAGGCGCCCTTCGCGTCGAGGGCGGCCTGGAGCGACTCCTTGTAACCCTCGCTCGTGATCGTCGCCCCGGACACCGAGTCGATGTCCGCGCTCTGCGCCTCAAGCGTCCCCGCGATCAGCTTCGGCACCGCGGCCGTCGTCTGCGGATGATCCGGCTGCTGAAGCATCCGCACCGACGCGATCCTGCCGCCCTCGAAGGTCACCTCGACCTGCACAGGACCCTTGTCGGTCCGCACGGTCGGGCCGTCGACCGTCCGCGACGCGGGCGACGGCGCGGCCGACGCGGCCGTCTCGGCGTTCGCGTCGAGGGCGGCCTGGAGCGACTCCTTGTAACCCTCGCTCGTGATCGTCGCCCCGGACACCGAGTCGATGTCCGCGCTCTGCGCCTCAAGCGTCCCCGCGATCAGCTTCGGCACCGCGGCCGTCGTCTGCGGATGATCCGGCTGCTGAAGCATCCGCACCGACGCGATCCTGCCGCCCTCGAAGGTCACCTCGACCTGCACGGGGCCCTTGTCGGTCCGCACGGTCGGGCCCTTGACGACCGTGCTGCCCGAGGCAGGGGCGGAGGACTGCGCCGAGGGTGTCGGGGCGGGGGCGGCGGCCGCCGTGGTGGGCGTGCCGAGGGACGGCTCGTAGCGCCAGACCGGGATGAGGCCCGCGACGCTCAGGACCAGGACGGGTATTGCTCGCTTCACGGTGTCTTCCTCGTCCTCTCAGCCGGCCAGGCTGAAGCGCTCGAAGTGGACCTGCTGCTTGGGGACGCCCAGCTCGCGCAGGCTGCCGATGACCGCGTCCATCATGGGCGGCGGCCCGCACAGGAAGACGTCCCGGTCGGTGATGTCCGGCACCAGCAGCGCCAGCTCGGCCGGGGCCAGCTTGTCGGGGACCGGCGGTCCGGTCACCAGGTGCAGCTCGGCGCCCTTGGCGTGGGCGAGTTCCACCAGCTCGCCGTACAGGACCGCGTCCCGGTCGGTTGCCACCCGGTAGATCACGACCGCGTGGCCGTGCAGTTCCTCCAGCAGTGCCCGGATGGGGGTGACGCCGACGCCGCCGGCGATGAGCACGGCCTCCGGCCGGGTGCGGTGCAGCGTGGTGAAGGCGCCGTAGGGGCCCTCGGCGAAGACGCGCGTGCCGACCTTGAGGTGCCTGATGCCCGCCGAGCCGGCCCCGGCCGCCTTCGCGGTGAGCCGCAGCTGGGTGCCGTCGGGCGCGGCCGACAGGGAGAAGGGGTTGGCCTGCCACCAGCGGTCCTTGGTCAGGAACCGCCACAGGAAGAACTGGCCGGCCCGGGCCGGGATCTTGTCCAGGTCGCGGCCGGTGACGTACACGGAGACCACGTTGTCGGACTCGGGGACGACGGCCGAGACGCGCAGCTGGTGGCGCCAGTTCCGCCAGAGGGGGAGGACCAGTCGGCCGACGAGCACCGCCCCGAGGGCGACGCCCCACACCGCGTACCAGTACGCCGTGGCGGCGGCGGAGGAGGTGAAGGACGTACCGACCGCGACCTGGTGCGTGAAGGCCAGGACCACCGCCACATAGGTGTACAGGTGGATGAAGTGCCACGTCTCGTACGCCAGCCGGCGCCGCGCGAACCGGGCGGAGACGACACCGATCACCATGATGATCCCCAGCGCGACGACGGCGCGCAGCACGCCCTCGACCGTCTCGGCGAGGTCGATGAGCTGGTTCACCGGGTCCAGGGAGGACGACTGGGCGTAGCCGAAGGTGATGAACACGGCGTGCGCGAGCAGGGTCCACAGGACGCTGAAGCCGGTCCAGCGGTGCCAGGAGGTCAGCCGGTCCATGCCGATCCGGCGGTCCAGCCAGGGCAGCCGGGCCACCAGCAGCAGCTGGAACGCCATGAGCAGCGCGCCGAACAGGCCGGTGAGCCGGCCGAGCACGATGAGCGTGTTCGAGGCGAAGCCGGCGGCGAGGAAGAAGTAGAGGACCACGGCCACGTTCCCGGCCAGGACGGCGTACAGGCCCGTGCGGGCGACCACCCTGGGGCGTATCGCCGTGGGAGGCGCAGGGGGCGATGGGACGGTCGTCGTCACGGGCGACAGCTCCTTGATCTGGTCTGGGACAACGAGCTTGTCCGGCGATGGCTGTCGAAAAGCTGTCGTACTTCTTTCAACTGGTTATCGATGTGGCCGCGGCGCCCTCCCCGCCGCCGAGGAGGGGGCCGGGTGCCGCAGTATGAACGGGTGGAGAAAGTACGCCTGCTGGTCGTGGACGACGACCCGCCCATCGCCGACCTCGTCGCGACGGTCGCCCGCTACGAGGGCTGGGAGGCGGTCACGGCGAACTCCGGCGAGGAGGCGCTGCGGCTGGCCGCCGAGTTCCATCCGGACATCGTGGTGCTGGATCTGATGCTGCCCGATGTGGACGGCTTCGGCGTCCTGGACCGGCTGCGCCGTGCCGGGACCATGGTGCCGGTGGTCTTCCTGACCGCGCGCGACGGGGTGGCCGATCGGGTGGCCGGGCTGACCCGGGGCGGCGACGACTACCTGGTCAAGCCGTTCGCGGTGGAGGAGCTGATGGCCCGGCTGCGCACCGTGCTGCGGCGCAGCGCCGGCCCCGGCTTCCAGCGCTCGGTGCTGCGAGTGGGCGACCTGACCATGGACGAGGACACCCGCGAGGTGCGCCGCGGCGACAGGCCGCTGACGCTGACGCCGACCGAGTACGAGGTGCTGCGCTATCTGATGCGCAAGTCGCCGACCGTGCTGACCAAGGCGCAGATCCTGGACCATGTGTGGGAGTACGGCTTCGGCGGCCGCTCGAACGTGGTCGAGCTGGTCGTCAGCCGGCTGCGCCGCAAGCTCGACGAGGCCGGCGACGGCGGGGCACCGCTGATCCACACCGTGCGCGGCTTCGGGTACGTGATCCGGCAGGCGGCCGAGTGATCGGGCGGCTGCGGCGGACGTACGGCAGGCTCCGGCTGGGCACCAGGCTCGCGCTGGGTCTGGGCGCGCTGTCGCTGGTCGTGTTCGCCGTCGTCGGCACGGCCCTGACCACGTACATGCGGGACTACCTGTCGGCCCAGCTCGACACCCAACTGGCACAGGCCCAGATGGGCCAGTCCAAGAGCATCGCAGACTACGGCACGCTCTCGGGCAAGAAGTACTACAGCTGGTTCTACGCCGTGTACGACGTGTCGGAGGGCGCCCCCGAGCTGCGCAAGCCCGAGGACCCCGCCGACCTGCCGAAGGACGTCGACGACTTCACCGACCTGGCCCGGGCGCAGACCACCGCTCACTCGGAGCTGCTGCGCACCGAGTACCTCAGGCACGCGGGTCTGTACCGGCTGCGTGCCTGCGAGGTCGAGCCGGGCGTGGTCCTGGTCAGCGCCGCGCCCATGGACGAGATCCAGGACACCGTGGGCGAGCTGATCACGATCCAGGTCGTGGCCTTCGGGCTCGCGCTGCTGGCGCTCGTGGTGTTCGGACGGGGGATGCTGCGGCGCGGGCTGAAGCCGCTGAGCGACATGGCGCACACGGCCCGCGACATCACCTCGCACGATCTGACGGACTCGGGGCGGCTGCCGGTGCGGCACGACGCGCGCGGCGGCGGACCCGAGGTCGAGGAGCTGCGCACCGCGTTCAACACCATGCTGGAGCACATCGACGACTCCCTCGCGGTGCGGGCGGAGGCCGAGCAGCGGCTGCGCCGGTTCGTCGCGGACGCCTCGCACGAACTCCGTACGCCGTTGATGTCGGTGCGCGGCTATGCGGATCTGTTCCAGTACGCGGCCGCCAACGCCCCCGAGGAACGCGACAAGCACCTGGCGCGGCTGCGCGCCGAGGCCGCACGGATGGGCTTCCTCCTCGACGACCTGCTGCTGCTCGCCCGCCTGGACGCGGCGGAGGTCGAGACGCCGCTGCGCCTGGCGGAGGCGGATCTGGTGGAGCTGGCCGAACAGGCGGCGGACGCCTTCCGCGTCACCCACGCCGACCACCCGCTGACGGTGGCCCCCGGGCCCTCCTCCCTCAGGCTGCGCCTGGATCCCCAGCGCATCCGCCAGGTCCTGGACAACCTCCTGACCAACGCGGCGATGCACACCCCGGCCGGGACGCGGGTGTCCCTGGCGGTGTCGGTGGCGAACGGCGCGGCGCAGGTCCGGATCGCGGACGCCGGCCCCGGCATCCCGCCCGGCGACCGGGAACGGGTCTTCGACCGCTTCTACCGGGTCGACAAGGCCCGTACCCGCGACCGCGGCGGCAGCGGCCTGGGTCTGGCGGTCGCCCAGTCCCTGGTGCGGGCCCACGGCGGTCTGATCGAGGTGACCAGTGAGCCGGGGGCGACGGTGTTCACGGTGACCATTCCGTTGGCAGTGGTGGACAAGAGACCCAAAGAAGGTAAGGTAAGGCTTACCTAATCTGAAAGGTCGCCATGTCTGCTGCCCCCTGCCCTGAGCCGACGCCCGCCGAGCGTGCCCGCTCGGTGCTCTCGGCGGCCGGCTCGCTGACCGTCACCACGCAGGGCCATCGCGTCGAGCTGATCGGCCTGCACACCGTCGACGCCGCCGCGCGACTGCTCCTGCAGAACCCGCCCGACGCGCACCTCGCCGCCGAACTCGCGGTCGCACCGCAGGGGGATCTGGCCGCCCTCGTGGAGTTCACCGACGTCGCGCCCGTCGCCGTACGGGAGCGCGTGCGCGCCCGGCTGACGCTGGGCGGCTGGCTCACCGCCCTCGGACCCAAGGCCCTGGTGTTCCATCCGGCCCGCGCCGTGCTCACCGAGGACGACGGGACCACCATCATCGGCCTCGACGAACTGACCCTGGCCGCCCCCGACCCGCTGGCCACCCACGAGGCCGAGATGCTGGCCCGGCTGGACGCGGCCCACACCCACACCGTGGCCCCGCTCGCCCGCCTGCTCCCGGCCCGGCAGCAGCTCGGCGCCACCGCCGTACGGCCGCTGCGGCTCGACCGGTACGGCCTGGTGCTGCGCGTGGAGACACCCGACTCCCACCACGACACCCGCCTGCCGTTCGGCACCCCGGCCACGCATCCGGGAGAGGCCGTGCGTCAGATCCACGCCCTGCTCGCCGAGGCCACCGCCCGCCCGCGCCGCCGGCGTCTGCCGACCACGTCGTAGGCGTCTGCCGACCACGTCGTGGGCGCCTGCCGACCACGTCGTGGGCGAGGACTTGCCTCCGGAGGCCGGCTCAGACGCGGCTGCCCGCCTCCAGACGCTCGGTCGTCTCCATCAGAGAGATCGTGAACGGATGCCGAGGCGCCGTCAGGACCCGCTGTGCCACCCCCTCTTCGACCAGCTCACCCGCGTCCAGTACGGCGATGCGGTGAGCCAGGCGCGCGGTGTCCAGGTCGTGGGTGATGAGGACGAGGGACAGGTTGTCGCCCTCGCCGACCAGGCCCGCGAGGACGTCGAGGATGCCGCGCCGGGTGACGGTGTCCAGGCCGGAGGTGACCTCGTCGCAGATCAGCACCCGGGGGTGGGCGAGCAGGGCGCGGGCGAGGGCGGCACGCTGGAGTTCGCCGCCGGAGAGTTCGCCGGGCCGGCGGTGGAGCAGCTCCTCCGGCAGTCCGAGGCGGCTCAGGGTGGTCGCCGCCTCGTCCCTCGCCGCCCGTTCGTCGGCGCCCCGCAGCCGTACCGCCGTACGGGCCACCTGGTGCAGGACGGGCCGGTGCTCGTCGAAGGCGGCGCGGGCGTCCTGGAAGACGTACTGCACGGCGGCCAGTCGGGCCCGATCGCGGTGACGCAGGCTGCGCGGGAGCGGAGTGCCGTCGAGCAGGATCTCGCCGTCGTGGTCGCGGTGCAGGCCCGCGAGGCAGCGGGCGAGCGTGGTCTTGCCGCTGCCGGAGCGGCCGACCACGGCCAGGCACTCGCCGGAGTGGAGAGCGAGACGCGGGGCGCGCAGCACGACGGTTCGGCGATCGTGTACGGCGGTCAAGTCCCGTACTTCGAGGATGGGTTGTCCGGCGTCGGTGCTCGCCCCGGTGTTCGGTGCCGCGCGCTGTTCGTCGAGCAGGCGGCGGGTCCACTCGTGGCGGGGCGCCGACCACAGCCGCTCGGCCGGGCCGGACTCCACGACCCGGCCGGCGCGCATGACGAGGACCTCGTCGGCCAGGGCGCGTACGACGTCGAGGTCGTGGCTGAGCAGCACGACCGCGATGCCCTGGGCCGCCACCGCCGCCAACTGCTCGACGACGCGGCTCTTGGTCAACGCGTCCTGGCCGGTGGTGGGTTCGTCGGCGACGATGACACGGGCACCGAGGAGGAGGGCCTGGGCCAGGACGACGCGTTGCTGCTGGCCGCCGGAGAGCTGGTGCGGATGGCGGCGCAACAGGGCCGCGCCGTCCGGGAGTTGGGCGTCGGACAGGGCGCGCAGCACCAGCTCGCGGGCCGCCTCGCGGCGTGCGGCGCGGGGCAGGTGGCGGACCTGGGGTCGGGCGATGTCGTCGAGGAGGGCGCTGACGCGGCGGGCGGGGTTGAGGACGGCCGCGGGGTGCTGGGGCACGTAGCCCACCGGGCCGTCGGAGGGCGGGCGCACGTCGCCGGTGATCCGGGCGCCGGGCGGGTACTCCCCCAGCAGCGCCAGGCCGGTCGTGGTCTTGCCGCTGCCCGAGGCGCCGACCAGCGCGGTCACCTTCCCGGGCAGCACCCGCAGGTGCACCCCGTCCACGATCGCGCGGCCGCCGATCTCCACGCGCAGGCCGCGGATCTCGGCGACGGCCTCATCCGTTGCCCGGCTCACGAACGTCGTCCTTTCTTCTCCAGCGCGGCGTCGAAGATCAGGTTGGTGCCCATCGTCAGCGCCACGATCAGCAGCGCGGGCACCACCACGGCCCAGGGCTGCACGAACAGGCCGGTGCGGTTGCGGTCCACCATGACCGCCCAGTCGGCGGCGTCCGGAGCGACGCCGACACCGAGGAACGCCGCCGTCGACACCAGGTAGAGCACGCCGGTCAGCCGGATGCCGGCGTCGGCGGCGAGGGTGCGCAGCGCCGACCGGCCGACGTAGCCGACGGCGATCCGCCACCACGTCTCCCCCTGCATGCGCAGCGCCTCCACGGCGGGCCGTGCGGCGGCCTCCCCCGCGGCCGCCCGCACGATCCGCGCCGCGTCGGGCACGTTCACCAGCGCCACGAGCAGCGCGAGCCCGGCCGCGCCCGGTGCGAACACGGAGGCCACGAGCAGGATCAGCAGCAGCGACGGTACGGCGAGCAGCACGTCCAGCGGCCGCATCAGCAACTCCTCCAGCCGCCGCACGCGCGTGAGCGCGCTGACGAGCCCGACCGGCACGGCGACGAGATACGCGAGCGCGGTCGCGGCCAGGGCGGTGACCACCACCGTGCGGCCGCCCAGCAGGACCTGGTGCCAGACGTCGCGGCCCACGAAGTCGGTGCCCAGCCAGTGACCGCCGCCCAGGGTGAAGGACGTGGCGCGGGGGCCGGGGTCCGGGGCGAGCAGCGGTCCGAGGAGGGCGAGGACGAGGGGGACGGCGATGACGACGAGGCCGAGCGCGAAACGGCGTTGCCTCATGCGGCCACCCCCGCGCGAGGTGTGAGCCGGTGGGCCACCAGATCGGCCCCGAGGTTGAGCAGGACCGTCAGCACGCCGAACACCACGGCCAGCCCCTGCACGACCGGTACGTCGCGTTCGGCCACGGCGTTGAGGAGGACCGTGCCCAGGCCCGGGATCACGAAGAGGGCCTCCACGACGATGACCCCGCACAGCAGCCAGTCGACGGTGCGGGCGAGTTGCTGCGCGGCCGGGGCGAGGGCGTTCGGCAGGGCGTGGGCGTAGCGGACCCGGGCGCCGGGGACGCCGTAGCGGCGGGCGTGGGCCGCGTAGGGGGAGGCGAGGGCGTCGACCATGCCGGCCCGCACCAGGCGGGACAGCGAGCACACGGGCCGGGACAGCAGGACCAGCACGGGCAGGACCAGTGCCGCCGGATGGGCGAGCAGGTCGGTGCCGTAGCCGAGCGCGGTCGGCGGCAGCCAGGCCAGCTTCAGGGCGAGGACCGTCACCAGCAGGACGCCGAGGGCGAACTCGGGGACCGCGTACACCGCCAGCGTCACCGAGCTGACCAGCCGGTCGACGAGCCGTCCCTCGTGGCGGGCGGCGAGCACGCCGAGGCCGAGGCCGAGCGGGACGAGGAGCGCCACCGTGAGCGCGGCCAGCAGCAGGGTCGGGCCGAAACCGTCGGCGATGTACTGGGTGACCGGGCGGCCGGAGGCCAGGGAGGTGCCGAAGTCGCCGTGCAGCAGGCCCGCCGCCCAGTCGGCCAGCCGCTCGTACGCCGGCCGGTCCAGGTCCATCGCCTCGCGGATCGCGGCGATGCGCGCGGGGTCCGGCTGGTCGCCGGCGAGGGCCACGGCCGCGTCGCCCGGCAGCGCCTCGGTCAGCGCGAAGACCAGCAGCACGACGGCCATGGTCTGCGCGGCGCCGAGAAGCAGCCGCCGGGCGACGAAGGAGCGCAGTCCGCTCGTTCTCACGCGAGCCACACCTTGTCGAAACGGGCCCAGTCGAGGGTGTTGGCGGGCGCCTTCGTCTCCACTCCCTTCACCGTGCGGGCGGTTCCGATGATCCAGTCGGCGAAGCCCCACACGAGGAAGCCGCCCTCGGCGTACAGGCGGCGCTGCATCCGCTCGTAGACGGCGGCCCGCTCGGTCTTGTCGCGGGTGGACTGCGCCTGCTGGTAGAGGGCGTCGAAGTCCTTGTGCTGCCACTTGGTGGCGTTGGTGGTGGAGTCGGTGAGCAGGCGCTGGGAGATGTGGGCCTCGATGGGCATGGCGCCGGAGCGGTAGCAGCACAGGGCGCCGCCGTCGAGGATGTCGCTCCAGTAGGAGTCCTTGCTGCCCATCTTCACCTCGATGGTGACCCCCGCCTTGGCGGCCTGGTCGCGGAAGATGCCGGCGGCCTCGGTGAACCCGGCGGCGACGGCCGAGGTGTCCAGGGTGACCTTGAGTTTCTCGGCACCGGCCTGCTTCAGCAGGGCCCGGGCCCTGTCGAGGTCCTGCTCGCGCTGCGGCAGGTCGGCGGCGTAGTACTCGTAGCCCTTGCCGAACAGGTCGTTGCCGACCTCGCCCGCGCCGGACAGCGCGCCGTCGACGAGTTCCTGGCGGTCGGCGATGAGGAAGAACGCCTCGCGGACCCGCTTGTCGTCGAAGGGCGCCCGGTCGGTCTTCATGCAGAACGCCTGCATGGCGCTGTTGCGCAGCCGCACGATCTCGATCTGGCCCTTGCCCTCGTGGGCGCGGGCGGTGGTCGGGTTGAGCTCGTGGGCGTACTCGACCTGGCCGCCGAGGAGGGCGTTGACGCGGGCGGACTCCTCGTTGGCGACGACGAACTCGATCTCGTCGAGGAGCGGGGCGCCGTCCCAGTGGTCGTCGTAGCGCCGGAAGACGGCGGAGCGGCCGGGCGCGAAGGACACGAACCGGAAGGGGCCGGAACCGATGGGCTTCTTGTCGAACTCGGTGGCGTTCTCCGGGACGACGTAGGCGCCGAACGCGGCCAGGATGTTCGGGAATTCGGCGGTGGGCCGCTTGAGGACGAACTCGATGGACCGCTCGCCGGTGGCGCGGCTGGCATCGAGGTCGATGGGCTCCAGGGACGCCTTGGCGCGGAACGCCTGCTTCGGGTCGGCGATCCGGCGGTAGCTGTAGAGGACGTCCTTGGCGGTGACCGGCTTCCCGTCGTGGAAGGTGGCCTGACGCAGTGTCACCTTCCAGCGGTCCAGCGTCTTGTTCGACTCCCACTTCTCGGCGAGGCGGGGCTGGGCGGAGAGGTCGGCGCCGTAGTCGGCGAGCTTGTCGAAGAGGGCCTTGGCGCGGGCGACGTCGGCGAAGAGGTTGGCCAGGTGCGGGTCGAGGGTCTCGCTCGCGCCGCCGCCGGCGAACGCCGCGCGCAGCCGGCCGCCGCGCTTGGGGGCGCCGGACGCGCTGTCCGCCTTGTCGTCGGTGCCGCCTCCGCAGCCGACGAGGGCGAGGGCGGCGGCGCCCGAGGTGGCGGCGAGGAAGCCGCGGCGGCGCAGGCCGGGGAAACGTTCGTCGTACATGACTCGGTCCTTCGTGTCAGTCGGTGTGGCGGCGGGCGACGACGTGCAGCCGGTCGCCGTCGGCGGCGCTGCCGGGCGACTCGCCCTCGCGCCAGGGGGGTTCGGTGCGCGGCCCGGGTCCGTCGTGGAGTTCGAGCACCTCGAAGCCGTGCGCGGCGAGGAGGTACCGCAGCTCCTGCGGGGACAGCAGCCGCCAGGCGGAGAGCTGTTCGACCGGCGGTGATCCGTCGTCGGCCGTCCATACGCGGATACGGCGAAGCAGTTGGGCGGTGCGGTCGACGGTCAGGGTGGTGGTCGACCGGTAGCCGGTGCCCTGCCAGGTGAAGGCGTGGACGGACGGGGCGTCGAGCAGGTCCGTACGTCCCAGGAAATACGCCCCGTTGCGCATCTCCGCGACCAGCAGCCCGCCCGGCGCGAGCGCGCCGCGGCAGGAGGCGAGGAAGCCGTCGAGCTGGTCGTCGGTGTGGCAGTACAGCGGGGAGCTGTCCAGACAGACGACGGCGTCGAAACCGACGCCGCCCACCTCACGCGGTTCGAAGCCGTGCAGATCGGCCCGGACGTACGCCGGCCCCGGGTGGCGGGCGCGGGCGTACGCGAGCATCGCCTCGGACAGATCGGCACCGGTCACCGTACGACCGACGGAGTGCAGGTGAGCGGCGTCGCGCCCGGTGCCACAACCGATGTCCAGGACCCGGCCCCCGGCACCGTGCCGGCGCAGACAGTCCTCGACCCAGCGTCCGGCGAGCCGGTCGGGGTCGGGGAAGCGGGCCTCGTACAGGGCGGGGTTGTCGGTGAGGAGGTTGCCACTGGTCATGCGTTGCTCCGCTCCTCGGGGCGTGCCGGTGTCGTCGTGGCCGGATCGGCCGGCAGCGCCCCGCGCCGGTGGAGCCGGGCCACGCCGGCCGCCGAGGTCAGGCCGAAGGCGGTGCAGCACAGCCACGGCAGCCAGGCGTGGCCGGCGTTCTCGCCGGTGTCCATGGCCCATCCGACGACGGTGTTGCCGACGGCCGCGGCGATACCGGACATGACGTAGAAGATCCCGAAGTAGGTGCCGGTGAGCTCGGACCGTCCGAACCGGGGGATCAGCTCCATCACGAACGGCGAGGCGATCATGACGCCGAGGTAGAGCAGCAGCGCGCCGAGCAGGACGGGGCCGGCGTCGGCCCACCCAGGGGACCCCGCGCCCGCCGACAGGGCCGGCGGCAGGAACGCCACCCCCATCACGGCGAGCCCGATGGCGATCCAACGCGCTCTGGGGCCGCGGGACTTGAGGCTCCGCGTGATTCTGAGCTGAAGCGCCAGGTTGGCGACCGTGCCGACGAGGAAGACGATGCCCGCCGCGCCCTCCCAGCCGGTGGCCTCGCGGGCCCCGGCGGGCAGCAGCAGGTAGAGCTGGTTCTCCAGGGTGAACATGCCGACCATGGCGAGCGCGAAGGCCAGGAAGGCCCGGTTGCCGAGCACCTCGCGCCAGTCCGCGAGGACACCGCTGTTGCCGCTGGGCTCGACCTTCCGCGCGGGCAGGACGAGGGCCTGCGCGACGGTGAGCACGGCGAAGATGCCGGCGGCGGTCAGCGCGGACGTGCGGAAGTCGACCAGGAGCAGGACGCTGCCCAGCAGGGGCCCGATCAGCGCGCCCGTCGTGGCGAACACGTTGAACAGGGCGAACGCCTCCGCCTTGCGGTCCCCCGCCTCCTGCGCGAGATACGCCCGCACGGCCGGGTTGAACAAGGCCCCGGCCAGCCCGCTGAGCACGGACGCGGCGAGCAGCACCGGCAGCCCGTCGCCCAGCGCGAACAGCCCGAAGCCGACGGTCCGCAGGGCGCACCCGGCGATGATCACGCCTCGCGCCCCGAGCCGGTCCGAGGCCGAGCCGCCGATGATGAACAGGCCCTGCTGACTGAGAGTGCGCACGCCGAGGACGATCCCGACGACCGCCGCCGACATGCCGAGGTTCTCGCCGAGGTGGGTGGCGAGGTACGGGATGAGGAGGTAGAAGCCGGTGTTGACGCCGAGCTGGTTGACGAGGAGGAGCCGGACCGCGAGCGGGAAGCCCCGCATCTCACGCCACGTCCGCATGGGCTGTCACCTCCTCGACTCCCAGTCCGGGGCGGCCACTTGGGCGTACGCAGCCGTCGGCGCCGCCGATCCCGCGCCACGGGTCGTGGGCGAGCAGCAGGTGTCCGTCGAGGTCGGTCCAGCGGGCGCGGTCGGCGAGGTGGACGGCGGGCGCGAGGCCGAGGGTGCTGGCGGTGAGGCAGCCGAGCATCAGCTCGGTGCCGCTGCCCTCGATCTCGGGGTCGGGGGTGCCCGCCTTCACCTTGATGACCTGGAAGCCGCTCGCGGCCAGGCGCCGGGCCTCGGCGGCGGCGTGCGCGGGTGAGGTGATGCCGATGGTGCGTGCGGTGGCGACGCCGGACGACGCCTCGGTCCCCAGCATGCGGTGGACGGGCACACCGTCCCGCTTGCCGACGAGGTCCAGCAGCGCGGACTCGACGGCGGCGATGACGGCGGGCGGTACGGCACCCGAGGGCAGGGCCTCCAGGGCGCTCTCGGGATCGGCGAACCGTTCCACACCGACCGCCGAGATCAGCCGCACGAGCGTGTCGGCGTCCAGCCCGTAGTACACGCTGCTGACGGCCTCGCCGTATCCGGTCACGCCGTCGTGCTCGACGCCCAGCCACACGGCGTCGCGGGCGGTCATGGTGGAGCGGGAGATGCGCAACGGCTCGGCGAGTTCGAGACGTACGGTGCGCAGGTGGGCCTTCACTGTGTCCTTCCGGGAGAGAGTGGATCGGCGACCCGCGCGCACCGCGCCCGTACTCCAGCCGCCGCTGACGAAGGAGCCCTGGGCGAGCCTTCGGCAGCTGTCCACGGCCTCGGCGGGGCCGATCCAGTGGACCTCGTGGAAGGCGTCGTAGGCGACGTTGCGCGGGTGGATGCTGCTGCCGAGGCCGCGCATCAGACGGGGTCGGGCGGGCTGGCCGAAGATCGTGGAGCCGGTGGCGTCGACGCCGATGAGCCGGAGCGCGGGCCAGTGCCGTCGCAGCGGGCCGATGACGCCGGCGCTGTGGCCGCCGGTGCCGACGCTGCACACCAGGACATCCAGGTGGTCGAGCTGGACGCTGAGTTCGGCGGCGAGGGAGGCGTAACCGGCGGTGTCGACCCGACCCAGCTCTCCACCACCAGCAGATGAGCCACAACTCCCCTTTTCGTGCCGCGAGTTCAGACTTCCGGACAGCCCGGGACACCCCTCGGCCGGAGGGGTTGCGGACTTGACGCGCACACGCTAGCGACAATCATTTTCATTTGCTACCCCTTTCTCCGTCCCGCTCGACCGGAGGCGCCCCACCGGACCTCGCGTCGAGATCGCCGTCTCCCGCGTCCCCGCCTCCGGCACCCCCGCCGAGCGACGCGGCATCCTGCTGGTGAACCCCGGCGGCCCGGGCGGTTCCGGCCTCCCCTACGCGGTGACCAAGCGCGCCAAACTCCCCGAGAGGGTGCGGCGTTCATACGACGTCATAGGCTTCGATCCCCGCGGGGTCGGCCTCAGCGTCCCGGTGGACTGCGGCGCGATGGGCGGGCTGTTCACCGGTCCGGGAGCGGATCCGGTGCCGACCACCCCGCGGGCCGAGCGGGCGTACCTCGCGTCGCTGCGGCACATGGCCGACGACTGCGCGGCGGGCGCGGGCCCGGATGTGCTGCCGTACCTGTCCACCGAGTGGACGGCGTACGACATGGACGCCATCCGCGCCGCGCTGGGCGAGCCGCGCACGAGCTTCCTCGGTGTCTCGTACGGCCCCGTATCTCGCCGACGGCAGCACCGACGGTCTGCGCCCCGCCGCCGCCTTCGACAGCCCGGAGTCCCGCGCCTACGAGGCGGCCAACCGGATCGTGAAATGCGCGGACGGCCCCGGACCGACGCCTGACCGGATCGTGGCGGACGTCCGCCGCACCCGGCGTCTCGACCCGCAGCCGATCCTGACCGGCATGGAGGCGTCGACGTGCGCGTACTGGCACCACCGCCCGGCCCACCGCACCCCCCTCGGCGGCCCCGACGCCCCGCCCGTCCTGCTGGTCGCCTCCGCGCACGATCCGGTGACGCCGATCGAGGGCGCCCGCCGGCTGCGGGAAGTGCTGCCCGGGTCCCGCCTGGTGACCCTGGAGGACGACTACTCCCACGGCGTGTTCGCCAGCCGCGGCAACACGTGCGTGGACGGTGCGGTGGGTGCCCACCTCGTCGACGGGACGGTGCCCGCGGCCGACGTGCGCTGTTCCGGTCCGGGGCTGCCGGTCACGGCAACGGCTGCTCCGTCCAGATGACCTTGCCGTCGGGCGTGTAGCGGGTCCCCCAGCGCTCGGTGAGCTGGGCGACGAGGAACAGGCCACGCCCGCCCTCGTCCGTGCTCCGGGCCCGGCGCAGGCGCGGTGAGGTGGCGCTGCTGTCGGAGACCTCGCAGATCAGGGCGCGGTCGCGGAGCAGGCGGAGCTGGACGGGGCCGGCGGCGTGACGGATGGCGTTGGTGACCATTTCGCTGGCGACCAGTTCGGTGGTGAAGGCCAGGTCGTCGAGGCCCCAGGCGGTCAGCTGGCCGGTGACCGCCTCGCGCGCGCGGGAGACGACCGCCGGATCGCTGGGCAGGTCCCACTGCGCCACCCGGTCGGCGCCCAGCGCGCGGGTGCGGGCGACGAGCAGGGCCACGTCGTCGCCGGGGCGGGCCGGGAGCAGGGCGTCGAGGACGGCCTCGCAGGTCTCCTCCGGCGGGCGGTCGGTGCTGGCCAGGACGGTGCGCAGCTTGTCCAGGCCGGCGTCGATGTCGCGGTGCCGGTCCTCGATCAGACCGTCGGTGTAGAGCACGAGTTGGCTGCCCTCGGCCAGCTCCAGCTCGACCGTCTCGAAGGGGAGGCCGCCCAGGCCGAGGGGAGGACCGGAGGGCAGGTCGACGAACTCGACCGTGCCGTCGGGGGCGACGACCGCGGGCATGGGGTGCCCGGCGCGGGTGAGGGTGCAGCGCCGGGACACCGGATCGTAGACGGCGTAGAGGCAGGTCGCTCCGACGATGCCGGAGTCCGGGGTGCCCTCCGCCGCCCAGCCCTCGCCCCGGTCGAGCCGGCCGACCAGGTCGTCGAGGTGGGTGAGGAGGTCGTCGGGCGGCAGGTCCAGGGAACAGAAGTTGTGCACGGCGGTGCGCAGCCGGCCCATCGTCGCGGCGGCGTGCAGTCCGTGCCCGACCACGTCGCCCACCACGAGCGCGACCCTGGCGCCGGACAGCGGGATGACGTCGAACCAGTCACCGCCGACACCGGCCTGCGCGGGCAGGTAGCGGTAGGCGACCTCGACGGCGCTCTGCTCGGGGCGGCCGCGGGGCAGCAGGCTGCGCTGGAGGGTGAGGGCGGTGTTGTGCTCGCGGGTGTAGCGGCGGGCGTTGTCGACGCAGATCGCCGCGCGGCCGACCAGTTCCTGGGCGAGGGAGAGGTCGTCCTCCTCGAAGGGGGCGGGTTGCAGGGAACGGTAGAAGCTGACCACGCCGAGGGTCGTGCCGCGGGCCCGCAGCGGCACGGTGATCAGGGAGTGGATGCCCGCCGCGATCACCTTCCTCAGCCGCTCCGGGTCCTGCGCCAACCAGCCGCCCGCCTCCTCGAGAACGGGTTCGAGCACGGACTTCCTGGTCTCCAGGGAGCGGGCCTGCGGCGTGGACGGCACGTACTCGACGAGGTCGCCGACCTCGTACAGATGGTGCGGATCCTCGCGTACGGCGCGGATGGCCACCCGGCGCAACGCGGTCCGCCCGTCGAGCGTTTCCGGCTCCTCACCGCGCAGCACCGAGTCGACCAGGTCCACGGCGGCGAAGTCGGCGAACCGGGGGACGGTCACCTCGGCGAGTTCCTCCGCGGTGCGGGTGACGTCGAGGGTGGTGCCGATGCGGACGCTGGCGTCATGCAGCAACTCCAGCCGCCGCCGCGCCAGTACGGCCAGCCGGCCGACCCCGGGCTCCCCGACGAGCAGCAACCAGCCTTCGGCTCCACCGCCGTCGTCGCCGTCGGGGTGGGGCGCGGTGGTGGGGGGCTGGGGCACGGGGAGGCCGAGCAGCGAGGTGGGCGCGGCGCCGTCGCCGTCGGCGTCCGGGGTCGAGGGCCGCGGGGAGGGGGGTGGGGGTTCGCCGGTGCGTGTCGGGACGGGTGGTGCCGCGTCCCGGTGGGGCGCGGACGGTGGTGCGGTCTCCGCCGGCGCGGGTTGTGCCTCGGCGGGCTGCGGGGTGGTCCGGAGCGGGGGTGCCGGGGAGGCGGGCGGCACGGGCTCGGCGGAAACGGGCGGCGGCGCCGACGCGGCGGCGGGCGGCTCCCCGCGCCTGGTCGGCTCGTCCCGCACGCTCGGCTTGGTCAGCGCGGTGGGCGCGGTGGGCGCGGTGGGCGTGCCCTGCACGATCGGCGTGCCCTGCGCGATGCGCATCCCCTGCCCAGCCGGTACGCCCTGCCCAACCGGCGCGACCGGCGCCGGCGGAACCACCCCGACCGGACCCCGCGTGGCCGGCGTGGGCCGGTGGACGTGGCGCAGGCGAGGGCCGTCGAGGACGCGGGCCTCGACGGCGACGCCGGTCTCCCCCGCGGCTCCCTGGACCTGACGGCGCAGCAGCGTGGCGGTCCGGCCGCTGGGCAGGGTGACCTCGTCGAGGGTGCGATGCGGCGAGGCGAGGAGTTCCTCGGCCTTCTCGCGCAGCACCGCCAGGTCGATCCGCCCGAGCGCGCCGCCGTCCTCGCCGCGCAGCGGCCCCTCGGGCTGCTTCGGCCAGCCCCGCGTGTGTCCGTCGGCCCTGCGGTACGCGGCGAGAAGGGCACGTTCGCGCTCCGTGGCCTGCTCCAGCAGCCGGGCCTCGATGTTCCGGGCGGCCTCGCGGACCATCCGCACCATGGCCGGGTCGCCCTGATCGCGCAGACAGGTCAGATCGAGGACGGCCTCGATACGCCCGCTGAGGGGATCCCGTACGGGCGCGCCCGCGCAGGTGAAGGGCTGCATGCAGTCGGCGAAGTGCTCCCGGCCGGCGACATAGACGGGGCTGCGCTCGGCGAGGGCGGTGCCGACCCCGTTGGTGCCCACGACCGCTTCGGAGGCGTCGAACCCGGGGGCGAACTGCACCTCGTCGAGGACCTCGCACAACTGCCGGCCGCCACCGAGACGTTGGACCATGCGGCCCTGCCCGTCGCAGAGCGCGATCGTCATGCCCACCTCGGTGAGTGAGGCGGTCAGGTTCTTCAGGACCGGGTCGGCGGCGCGCAGCAGCCGGTCGTCCAGCGAGACGTCCTCGGTGTAGCGGACCAGCAGGCGGTCCGGATCGAGCCCGGCGGAGCGGCAGCGCTTCCAGGAATCGAGCACCGCGTCGCGGACGTCCGCCTCGACCAGTGAGCCGGCGAGGAACCGTTCATGGGCATCGACGAGGCCGCCGATGTCGTCCCAGGCGACGGACAACGGGATCACTTCCCTCACCTGGAGTCGGCCACGTCGCGGGCGCCGTCATTCGGCCCACGGCCCGTGGGCTGCACCAGGCGCTTTCACCCTAGCTCCAATGTGATGGGCATCACAATGGCTCACCGGGTCTCGGCGGCCCGGTCATCCGAGACCCGGCCCTCCGAGCCACCGGCCCGATGGAACCGGAGCGCGGGATACTGGCGGCATGCGCTCACCGCGGAGCGTGGGCTGTCTCGCCGCCGGGCTCGTGCTGGTGGCCGCCGTCGGCTGCACCGGGCATGCCGGCGGCGGCCCGGACACCGCGCCGGCCGGCACCCCGGCGGCATCGACCCGGACCGGCGGCGAACCCCCCGCCACGACCCCCTCGTCCTCCCCCACCGTCCCCACGCCCGCCGACCCGGTCTCCCTCCCGGCCCTGATGCGGCGCGAGCACCGGGGCTCCGACCTCCGCCTCGCCGCCGTACGCCTGCGCACCGACGCCTACACGCAGTACGCCGTCACCTACCGGTCCGACGGCCTGACGATCTCGGGAATCATGAACGTCCCCCGGGGCGAGGGCCCGTTCCCGGCGCTCGTCCTCGCGCACGGCTACATCGACCCGGACGTGTACACCACCGGCCGCGGCCTGCCCCGCGAGCAGGACCTCCTCGCCCGTAACGGCTACGTCGTCCTGCACACCGACTACCGCAACCACGCGGGCTCGGACGACGACCCGGACAACGACGTCAATCTGCGGCTCGGCTACACCGAGGACGTCATCGCAGCCGTGCACGCTCTGCGCGCCGCCGGCCGGCCGAACGTGGACGACGAGCGGATCGGCCTGCTGGGGCGCTCGATGGGCGGTGGGGTCGTCCACAACACGCTGGTCGTGGCGCCCGGGCTGGTGGACGCGGCCGTCGTCTTCGCCCCGGTCAGCTCGCGGCCCGAGGAGAACATCGACCAGTTCCAGCGGCCCGAGGGCGACCCGGTCGTCGACGAGATCGAGGCCGCGCACGGCACGCCCGAGGAGAACCCGGAGTTCTGGCGGCAGGTCTCGCCGATCACCTATGTCGACCGGGTCACCGAACCCCTGCTGATCCACCACGGCACCGCCGACACGAGCTGCCCCCTGGCCTGGTCGAAGCGGACCGCGGCCGCGTTCGAGGCGGCCGGCAAGGACGTCGAGCTGCGGACGTATCCGGGCGAGGGGCACACGTTCGGGCCGCGGTGGCCGGACTCCATGGACGTCACCCTGGCCTTCTTCGCGCGCCATCTGCGCTGAGACCGGGAGTGTGACGCACGACGCACAGCAGGCCCCCGACTTTCTGCCCGCGGCGGTGATTGTTTCGCGCGTTCCGTACGTACCTCCTGGGGACCCAGTCGCTCACGTCAGGAGGCACGATGCCCATCTCGCGCCGCATGGTAGGCACCGTATTCGTGGGAGGCGCCCTCGTCCTCACCCTCTCCGCTCTCGCCTACCCCGCCATGCTCGGCGTGGAAACCGCTTCCTCCTCGCAGGACCGCGTCATCGCCAACACCCAGTACGGCCCGCTGACCGAGGCCGACCGCGACTTCGTGGTCAAGGTCCGCGCGGCAGGTCTGTGGGAGCACCCGCTGGGCATGATGGCGATGGAGCGGGGCACCACGCCGGAGATGAAGGAGGCCGGCGAGCACCTGGTGGTCGGCCACGCCCGGCTCGACCTCGCGTGCCGCAAGATCGCGACCGAGCTGAACATCACGCTGCCGAACCAGGCCAGCCCGCAGCAGGAGCAGTTCGTGGCGACCGTGGACTCCAAGACGGGCAAGGAGTTCGACGCCACCGGAGTCGCCATCATGCGCGTCACGCACGGGCAGATCTTCCCGGTGATCGCGAAGATCCGGGCCAACACGCAGAACACCATGGTCCGCCAGCTCGCCGACCTGGCGAACGACACCGTGCTCGACCACATCACGGTCCTGGAGAAGACCGGCCTGGTGAACTTCGACGCGAACAACTTCCAGCAGACCACGCCCCCCAAGCTCCCCAAGGAGCAGCTCACGCCGCCCGCGCCCCAGCCGGGCGCGCCCGTGCTCACGCTGGCCATCCCCAAGGGCCTGGAGGACCTGAACACCGCGTCCCCGTCGGCGCTGCCGAGCGCGGACGTCAGGTGACGGCGGCGGTGGGCCGCGGCTGACCGTGGTGTTCGCCGCGGCGGGCGGGAGAGGGCGTCTCAGCCCGTCTTCCACCCCCACGGCGTGTCCATCCGCTCCCACTCGGCGGCCCACTGCTCCAGCCTCCGCCGCTCCAGCCCCAGCCGCACCGTCCAGGTGCACCCGAGCACGACGCCGCCGACACCGGCCGCGGCCAGGACGCCTCCGGCGATCGAGTGCAGCAGGAGCTCGTTCTCGGACAGCGGCTCGTTGACGACGGCGCCGTCGCGGTCCGTCCACACCTCGACCTTGCTGCCCGCCTGTGTCCTGGGCGACACCCGTGCCTCGTCGGTGCGGGTGGTGCCGTCGGCATCGGTCCAGCGCACGGTCGCCCACACGAGATGGTCGGTGGTGACCCGCGAGGGCCCCGGATCCTCCGCGTCCTTCACCAGCACGGCCGTCACCTTGCGGCTCTCGGCCCGCTGCTGCTCCGCGGAGGCCACGACCGCGTCCGCCGCGAGCAGGCCCCCGAACACGCCGCCGACCAGCGCGACCACCCACCCGCACAGCACGACCCAGGCCTCGACGAGGTCACTGCGCCGCCTCAGCGGGCTGCGCCGCCACCGCCACAGCCGCACCCTCGTGCACTCCGACGCAGCCATGCCGACACCCCCTTGAGCACCGACAGCACTCTTCCAGTGTGCGCCCACCCGCCGTCGGCCGCGCAGTTCCGACCATTGAATGAAACATTCGCCATCCCTAGCATCCCCCGGTGGATACATTCATCCCGGGAGGACCTGTGCTTTCAGCCCCTCGCGTCAGACGTCCACGGCGCCGGGTCATGTCGGCCACCGTCGCCGCCCTGCTCCTGGCCCTCGGCCTCACCGCACCGGCCGCGGCCGCACCCGAGCCGGCCACCCCCGCCCCACAGGTGTGGCCGACCCCCAAGAGCCTGCACCCGGGCTCGGGCCGGCTCACCGTCCCCGACCGGGTCGTCGAGGTCGTCGGCCCGGACACCGACCCCTCCGCCCGGCACCTCGTCGAAACCGTCCTGCGCGGCGCCGGCGCCCAGCGCGTCGTCACCGTGCGGGCGGGCGAGAAGCCGCCCCCCGCCGGCCTGACGGTCTATGTCGGCGGCCCCGCCGAGAACACCGCCACCGGGGCCGCGCTGAGACGACTCGGCGCCAAGTCCCCGGCGGGCCTGCCCTCCGGCGGTTACGTCCTCGCCTCCGGACGCTCCCACGGCCGCGCCCTCGTCGCCCTCTCCGGCACCGACACCACCGGCACCTTCTACGCCGCCCAGACCCTGCGCCAGCTCATCGACCACAGGAAGAAGGTGCCCGTCACCACGGTCCGGGACTGGCCCACCGCCGCCCTGCGCGGTGTGATCGAGGGCTTCTACGGCACCCCCTGGACCCACGCCGAACGACTGCGCCAACTCGACTTCTACGGCCATACGAAGCAGAACGTCTACGTCTACTCCCCGAAGGACGACGCCTACCTGCGCGCCCGCTGGCGCGAGGCGTACCCGCCCGCCGAACTGGCGAAGCTGAGGGAACTCGTCGACCGGGCCCGCGCCAACCACGTCCGCTTCACCTACGCCCTCTCCCCCGGGCTCTCCGTCTGCTACTCCTCCGACGCCGACATCAAGGCGCTCACCGCCAAGTTCGACTCGCTGTACGACATCGGGGTGCGTTCCTTCGCCGTCCCGCTGGACGACATCAGCTACACCAAGTGGAACTGCGCCGAGGACGAGCGGGAGTTCGGCACGGGCGGCGGTGCGGCCGGGGCCGCGCAGGCACACCTGCTCAACACCGTCTGGAAGGAGTTCTCCGGCGACCACACCGGGCTCCAGCCGCTGGAGATGGTCCCCACCGAGTACTCCGACCTCGCCGACTCCCCGTACAAGAAGGCGCTTCGGGAGCGGCTCGACGAGTCCGTGGTCGTCGAGTGGACCGGCGTCGGCGTCATCGCGCCCACCATCACCACCGAGCAGGTGAAGCGGGCGCGCGAGATCTACGGCCACCCGATCCTGATCTGGGACAACTATCCGGTCAACGACTACGTCACCAGCCGTCTCCTCCTCGGCCCCTACACCGGCCGCGAGGCGGGGGTGGCGAGCGCCGTGACCGGGGTGACCGCCAACCCGATGGTCCAGGGCGAGGCGAGCAGGATCGCCCTGTTCACCTCGGCCGCCTACCTCTGGAACCCGGACGCCTACGACCCGCGAGCGGCCTTCCTCGCCTCCGTCCGCGACCTGGCCGGACCCGGGGCCGCGAGATGGCTGCGGATCTTCGCCGAGAACAACCACTCCTCCCAGCTCGACCCGACCGAGTCCCCCACGCTCACCGCCCTCATCGCCGCCTTCCGCAAGGCCCACGACGACGACACCGGCCTCGACCGGGCCGCCGCGGCACTCAGGGCCTACTTCAGCGACATGGCCGCCACCCCCACCGCATTGCGCGCCCGCCTCGACAACCCCGGGTTCCTGGAGGAGACCTCGGCCTGGCTGGACAAGCTCGGCCGCTACGGCACCGCGGGTGAGACGGCGGTGGACCTGCTGCTCGCGGGCAGGCGCGGCGACACCGAGGCCGTGTCGAGGTACTGGAACCGGCTCAGGGGCGAGCGCAAGGAACTGGACGCCATCCCCCAGCAGGTGTCCCCGGGGGTGATGGACCAGTTCCTCTACACCACGCTGCTGGAGAACGCCCCCGACCCCGGCGTCGACGCCTCCTTCACACCCGGCTCGCTCTCGCTGAAGCCCGGTTCCTCCGGGACCGTGACCCTCGCCCTGTCCGAGGAGCGGTCCACCGCCGCCAGGACGGTCACCTGGACGCTGGACGTGCCCGACGGGGTCACGGCCTCGCCCACCGGGGGCAGCGTGACCGTACCGGCCGGCGGCAGCGCGTCGGCCACCGTCACGCTGACCGCCCGGACGCCTGGCGTGCACTCGGTCGTGGTGTCGGGAGACGGCGTCCTCACCCGCGCGCTCCCGGTCCGGGTCACCGACGGCGCCGGCACGTCCCGGGCGCTGACGGCCGACTTCAGCGGCGCGTCGGTCAGTTCCCTCGACCTCGACTCCGGTACGACCACGCACATCGCCGTCGGGAACAACCCCGGCGAGGTCGTCGTCGCCGCGGACGGCCGTACCGCCTACGCCGCCAACCAGGGCTCCGACTCGGTCAGCGTGATCGACGTGGCGCGCGGCACGGTCACCGCCACGGTCGCCGTGGGCAAGGTCCCCGCCGGTCTCGCCCTCACCCCCGACGGCGACACGCTCTGGGTCGCCAACTACACGGACGGCACGGTCCAGCCCGTGGACACCGGGACGCTGAAGGCGGGGCCGCCCGTCGCGGTCGGCTCCGGTCCGGAGAACATGGCGATCACACCGGACGGCAGGACGCTGTACGTGGCCAACATCCACGACAACACGGTCAGCCCCGTCGACCTCACCACCGAGGTCGCCGGCCAGGCCATCCCCGTGGGCCCCCGTCCCTTCAACGTGGTCGCGGCGCCGGACGGCAGGACGGTGTACGTCTCCAACTCCGGCGGCTCGACGGTGACCCCGATCGACACGGCGACGAACGACACCGAGCCGACGCTGCTGGTCTCCGGCCAGGCGTACGGCCTCGGTCTGTCGCCGGACGGCCGGACGCTGTGGGTCAGCCCGAGCAACGGCGACCACGTCACGCCGGTCGACACGGTGACCGGCGCCCCCGGCGCCGAGGTCACGGTCGGGAGGTCCGCCTTCGACGTGGGCCTGGACTGGGACGGTCGTACGGCCTACGTCACCACCGCGGACGGAAACGCCCTGGTACCGGTCGACACCGCGTCGGGCACCACTCGGGCGCCCTTGAAGACCGGCGCCTATCCGCTGGCCGTGGCGCTGACGCCGGTACCCGTGGAGTGATCAGCTCGCGGTGCGCCGGATCCGTCCGGCGTACCGCCTCTCCAGCTCCAAGTTGCCCTCGAAGCCGCCCGGCACATTGGCCGAGACGTACACCGGCGGGCGCTCCCCGGCGGCGAGGAGCAGTTTCGTCGCCTCCGCGACCGCCATCTGGACCAGCATCACGCCGGTCAGCGTGGACAGGGCGCACACCGCGCCGCCGCCCGGCAGGTCCAGCAGCGCGTCGCCGCGCGGGGCCCGGTTGTCGAGGACGACGTCGGCGAGGTCGGCGAGCTTCTGGCCGCTGGGGTGTCCGGCCGGGACGGCGCGGCTGTGGGTGAGGGAGGTGAGGGCCAGGAGGCGGTGGCCGTGCTCCTTGACGCGCAGGGCCATCTCCACGATGACGTTGTTGACGCCGGAGTTGGAGATCACCACGAAGAGGTCCTGGGGGCGCGGTGCGGCCAGGTCGTAGATGCGGTCGGCGACGCCCGCCTTCCGCTCCAGGAGCGGGTCGTCGAGGACGCTCGGGGTTTCGCCGCCGTACAGGACGAGGTCGGCGATGCTCAGCCGGTTCGTCGGCACGAGTCCCCCGGCCCGTCCGGCGAGTTCGAGGACGATGGCCTGGGAGTGGCCGGTGCCGAACGCCTGGATCACGCCGTCCGCGCGTACGCAGTCGGCGATCAGTTCGGCGGCGCGTGCCACGTCGTCGCGGGCGGACTCGGTCATATGGTCGAGGAGGGCCATGCTCTCGCGCGTGAAGCGCCGGGCGCTCACAGACTCGTCGGACACGCGTCACTCCCCACCGGGTGGATTGAACCACCCTGTACGACTCCATGGGTGAATCAATAAATCACAGAGCGGTCGGCACGGGCAATGAGCCCGGCTCGGCCCGTGCTCGGTCCTGGTATTCAAGCTGCGCGGCAAACGGTGGCTGGTACCTTCTTTCCCATGCCTCCGACGGACGTCACCACCCTCATCCGCACCGAGTTGCCCCGGCTGGCCGGCTCCCTGCGGAAGGTCGGCGAGCTGATCCTGGAGGATCCGGCCGCCGTCACCCACTGCTCGGCCGCCGAGCTGGGCCGCCGCACCGGCACCTCCCAGGCGACGGTGACCCGCTTCTGCCGGGCCATCGGCCTCGACTCCTACCAGCACCTGCTGATCGAACTGGCCCAGGAACGCGGCCGCGGCGAGGTCTCCGACTGGGGCACCGCCGAGATCGGCCCGGACATCTCCCCCGACGACAGCCTGGAGCGGGTCGTCCAGGTCGTGGGCACCGCCGACCTGCGGGCCATCCAGCAGACCATCGACCGGATCGACCTGGACGCGCTCGAACGCGCGGCCCAGGCCCTGGCCCGCGCCCGGCGTATCGACGTCTACGGCGTGGGCGGCAGCGGTGCCGTGACGCAGGAGACGGAGACACGGCTGTTCCGCATCGGCTGCGCGGTGCGCGGCTGGACCGAGGTGCACGCTGCGGCCACCTCCGCGGCCCTGCTCACCCCGGCGGACGTGGCCATCGGCATCTCCCACTCCGGGGCGACCCGCGAGACCCTCGAACCGTTCGAGATGGCCAAGGAGCGGGGCGCCACCACCATCGCCCTGACCACCGACCCGCGCTCCCCGCTCGCCAGGGCCGCCGACATCCGGCTCATCTCGTCGTCCTCGGAGACCAGCTTCCGCGCCGAGAGCATCAGCAGCCGGCACTCCGTCCTGATGCTCGTGGACTGCCTGTACGTCCGCGTCGCCCAGCTCACCTACCAGCGCGCGAGCGCCTCGCTGGCGCTGACCGACCACATCACCCCGCAGCACGCGGTGAAGTCGCGCCGGGGGCGCTGAGTCCGTCCGGACCGGCCCGCAGGGACCGCCTGTCCGGGACCACCTGTCCGGGACCGCCTGTCCGGGACTGCATGGATGAACCACCGAGAAAACATTCTGGTGGTTGTTTGAACCATCTGCCGATGCCAGGATGGGGCTCCCCGCGAGCACTCGTAGGAGCCCCATGCGCGTCATCTCTGTCGAGTCCACCGAGCTTTTCGTCGGCACCGAGGACCACCCGCACCAAGTGGTGGCCGTCGAGGTCGGCCACACACCCGGCCAGGCAGTCCGCCTCACCGTCGAGGGGGCCGGCGTCCACGGCTCCGCCGAGGCGACCGTGGGCGAGGACGGCACCGTACGCGCCGAGATACCCGTGACCGCCGACGGCCTCGCCCCCGGCGACCGCCGCGAGATCACGGTGACCGCGGCCGACGGGGACCAGGTCGCCCGGCAGGGCGGCGCGTTCACGGCCGCCGAACCCGGCTGGACCATGTTCATGGTCAGCCACTTCCACTACGACCCCGTGTGGTGGAACACCCAGGGCGCCTACACCGAGACCTGGGACGTCGCCGACGACCCCGCCACCACCGGCCTGCCCGCCCGCACCTTCGACTCGCGGGGCCAGTCCGGCATGAGTCTCGTCCGCGCCCACTGCGACCTGGCCCGCCGCGACCCGGCGTACACCTTCGTGCTCGCGGAGGTCGACTACCTCAAGCCCTACTGGGACGCCTTCCCGGAGGAGCGCGCCTTCCTGCGCGAGCTGATCCGCACCGGCCGCGTCGAGATCATGGGCGGCACCTACAACGAGCCCAACACCAACCTCACCGGCGCCGAGGCCACCGTACGCAACGCCCTGTACGGCGACGGTTTCCAGCGCGGGATCATCGGGGCGTCGCCGGAGACCGCCTGGCAGCTGGACGCGTTCGGGCACGATCCGCAGTTCCCGGGGCTGATGGCGGACGCCGGGGTCAGCTCCAGCTCGTGGGCGCGCGGGCCGTTCCACCAGTGGGGGCCGACCCTCTCCGTGTTCGGCGAGGAGCCCCGGGACCCGCGGCGGATGCAGTTCCCGGCGGAGTTCAGCTGGATCGCCCCGTCCGGGCGCGGGCTGCTGACCGCCTACATGGTCAACCACTACGGCGCCGGCTGGGCGATCGACAACGCGCCCACCCTGCCCGAGGCGGAGGCCGCCGCGTTCAAGCTGTTCAAGGGGCTGAAGCAGGTCGCGCTCACCCGCAATGTGCTGCTCCCGGTCGGCGGTGACTACGCGCCGCCGTGCCGCTGGGTGATGGGCATCCACCGGGACTGGAACGCCCGGTACGTCTGGCCGCGCTTCGTCAGCGGGATCCCGCGGGACTTCTTCGCCGCCGTCCGCGCGGAGCTGGACGCCGAGGGCCGCAAGGCGTCGCCGCAGACACGGGACATGAACCCGATCTACACCGGCAAGGACGTCTCCTACATCGACACCAAGCAGGCCCAGCGGTACGGCGAGACGCTGCTCGCCGACGCGGAGGCCTGGGCGACGCTCGCCTCGCTGGTGGCCGGGCACCCCTATCCGGACGCGGCGCTCGACAAGGCGTGGCGGCAGCTGATCTACGGGGCCCACCACGACGCCATCACCGGCTCGGAGTCCGACCAGGTCTACATCGACCTGCTCACCGGCTGGCGGGAGCTGTACGACCTCGCCGAGGCCGTGCACGCCGACGCGACCGACGCCCTGGCCCGCAGGGTGGCCCAACTACCGGGCGGTGCAAAGGACTTGGTGGTCTTCAACGCGGCGACCTGGGAGCGGCGGGACGTGCTGGCCGTCGAGGACCCGGGGCTCGTCCCGCTGGACGACACCGGGCTGCCCCTGCCCGCCGTACGGGAGGACGGCGAACTGCGTGTCGTCGTACCGGAGGTGCCCGGCATGGGCCTCAAGGCGCTTCCGCTCGCCGAGGGCACCGTCCCCGAGTGGACGCGCGGCGAGGGCGCCACCATCCGCAACGAGTTCTACGAGGTGACGGTCGATCCCGCGCGCGGCGGCGCCGTCAGCGGCCTGCGGTCCCTCTCCGAGGGCGGCCGGGAGCTGCTGCGTCCCGGTGACATCGGCAACGAACTCGTCGTGCAGGAGGAGTACCCGAGGCACCCGCGCTTCGGCGAGGGCCCCTGGCACCTCACGCCGACCGGCACCACGGCCGCCCGCAGCCGGGACGTGGCGGCCGACATCGATGTCGAGCACTCCCCCGCCGGATCGCGGATCACCGTCCGCGCCGACCTGGGCCTGTTCCGGTACACGCAGCGCCTGACGCTGTGGAAGGGCGTGGACCGCCTCGACGTCACCACCACCCTCGACGGCTACGACGGCGCCGACCGCCTCATCCGGGTCCGCTGGCCCTCCGACGTACGGGGCGGGCTCCCGGTGCACGAGGTGGCCGACGCGGTGATCGGGCGCGGGTTCGGGTTCGTGGAGGTGGACAGCGAGCGGTTCCCGTGGACGCTGGACAATCCGGCCAACACCTGGTTCGGGCTGGGCTCCACCGCGCGGGTCGCGCTGACCGACGGGTCGGGCCGTCCGCTCGGCGAACGGTCCATCGGTGTCGCCGAGTTGGTGTACTCCTCCTGGGACGACGCCGGGGAGCTGGGCACCGCGCTCGCGGCGGCCCTGGTGCGGGTGGGTGTGACGGCGACCTCGACGATCGCCGGGGGCCCGCGCTACGGCGACCTGGAGGTCGACTCCAACCTGCCCGACATCCGGATCGCGGTCGGCGCCCCCGAGCGCAACTCCGTGGTCGCCGAGGCCCTCGGCTGGGATCCGGCGGCCGGGCGGGAGCTGCGGCGGCAGCTCGCCGAGCGGGGCGTGGCGGCCGTCTGGGTCGCGCCGCGCGCCTCGCTGCGGGAGGAGTGGGTGCCCGGCGCCGACCTGCGCGACCTGGAGCGGCTGCCGCTGCTGGTGGTGGCGGGCGCCCGGCCCGAGGACGACGCCAAGGCGGTGGACGCGCTGATCGCCGACCTGGACGACGCGGTCGTGGGGGCCACCGCGGCGGGCGGCGGGGAGGCCCTGCCGCCCGGGGACGCGTGGGACGGGCGCGGCTTCGCCGTCCTGAACAGGGGCACACCCGGGTGCGTGGTGACGTCGTCGGGCGACCTCTACATGTCCCTGATGCGCTCCTGCACGGGCTGGCCCTCCGGCATCTGGGTCGACCCGCCCCGGCGCACGGCGCCCGACGGCTCCGCCTTCCAGCTCCAGCGCTGGTCCCACACCTTCGAGTACGCCGTGGTCGCGGGCCCGGGCGACTGGCGGGAGCTGCGGCTGCCGCAGGCCGGGCATGCGTTCAACCATCCGCTGACGGCACGGTTGCGGACGGCGGCCGCCGAAGACGCCGTACTGCCCAGGAGGACGGCGCTGTTGGGACTCGACCCCGCCGGGGAGGTGCTGCTCGACGCGCTCAAGCCGCTCGGGTCGCCCCTCGCGCGGGGCAGTGCGGCGGCGGCCGACCCGGGGCGCGGGGTCGTCGTACGGATGCACGAGGTGAACGGCCGCTCGGTGCGGGCGCGGGTGCGCGGACCGCGGGAGTGGACGGAGGGCGCCCGGGCGGACGTGCTGGAGCGGCGCGGGGAGCCGCTCGCGCCCGCTGGTCAGGGGGTGCTCGAACTCGACCTGACCGGTTTCGAGGTGGCCACCGTCCTGGCCGGCACCGACGCGGAAACCGCACCCGGCGCCGGCGTCGCCGCCCACGAACCCGCCCAGCCCGTCGCCACCCGTTACTGGCTCCACAACTCCGGCCCCGCCCCGCGCGGGAACATGCCGGTCGCGGTCTATCTGTCGCCGGCCGCGCTCACCGTCTCCGAGGGCCCGGTCACGGCGACGGTCCGGGTCGGCTCGGAGCTGACGGACGCCCCGGTGTCGGGCACGGTCGACCTGCGCGTCCCGCCCGGCTGGTCCGTCGAACCGGCCGAACTGCCGTACGCGCTGGGCCCCGCCGGTTTCACGGTCGCCGAGGCCACGGTGACGCCGCCGCCCGACGCCGAGCCAGGGCGGCACTGGCTCACGGCTCGGTTGTCGTACGGCGGGCAGACGTACGAGGACGTCGTGGCGCTGGACGTGCCGGACGGGCACAAGGGCCCGACGCTCGTGACGTCCCTGGGCGTGGAACGCGTCTGCGTACGCCGGGGCGAACGGGTCCGCGTCCCGGTGACCCTGCGCAACCCGACCCGGGGGCCGGTCGGCGGCACGCTGTGGGCCGTGTCCTCATGGGGGACCTGGGCGGGTGTGACCCCCGGCTGCCAGGGCTTCACCGTGCCGGGCGGCGAACAGCTGGAGTGCGCGATCGAGGTGGACGGCGGGGCGGTGCCGCCCGGGTCGTACTGGCTGATGGCGAAGGTGGGCTGGCACGGCTGCGTCGCCTACACGGAGGCGGTCGAGCTGGAGGTGACGCCGTGACGGAACACGCCGTCGTCGTCCAGGGTGAAGCGGTCCCGAAGGGCCGCGTGGACGCCTTCCTGGAAACCGTGCCACCCCGTGATCGCGAGTCCCGTCCCGAGGCTCTCGCGCGTGCCGAACGGCAGCGGCGGCGCTGGGCGACCCAGGTGGTGGTGACCGACGAACTCGCCCGGCGGGCCTGCGCCGACCGAGGGCTGAAGCCACCGGAGGAAGTGTCCCCGTCCCTCCTGCTCACGGTGGCCGAGACGGACGTCGCCGACCTCGGCAGCATCATCGCGGCGGCGTTGGCCCACTCCCCCGCCGCCCGTCTCCTGCTCACCGAACTGGAGGCGGAACAGGACGTCCCGGAGAGGGCCGTACGCGACTACTACGACCGCAACCGCGACCGCTTCCTCACCCCCGAGGCGCTCAGGCGTGGCGCCGACCCCTTCCACGAGGCGGCGGACGTCCTGCCGTACGAGCGGGCCCGCGAGGGGATCGTGCGCGAGCTGCGGCGGGCGGCCGGGCGGCAGGCCTTCTTCGACTGGCTCGACCGGGCGCGGACGGGGGTGGAGTACGCCCCGGGGTACGAGCACCCGGGCGATCCGTCCCACGCCGACCACGAGCACCGGCACTGATCCGCGGACGGAACGTAAAAGCAACCGGCAACCCATTGACCTCCGATGAATTCTGGTCCACCTTTTCATCAATCAGAGTCCAAGTTGGTGATTTGAACCAACCGTCTCGGTCGGCCGCAGGAGGGCACCCATGCGCGCAAGCAGACTTCCCGGATCCCTGGCATGTTTCCTCGCCCTGGCACTCGGGGCCGCCGGCTGCGGCCTCTCGGGCGGCTCCGACGGCGGCGGGGCCACCGCGGGCGGCTGCAAGGTCGACAAGGCGAACGTCGGGGCCGGCGAGCTCTCCGGCGAGGTGAAGGGCGACATCACCTTCCAGACGACCAATCTGAAGAAAGACTTCGGCCACTACTTCAACGGCGTCATCGACGCCTTCGAGAAGGAGCACCCGGGCGCGAAGGTGAAGTGGATCGACGATCCGGGCGACGCCACGTTCACCCAGCGCCTGGTCGCCGACGCGCAGGGCTGCACACTGCCGGACGTCGTCAACCTCAACGTCAACACGGCGGTGGCGCTGACCAAGAACGGCTACCTGCTGAACCTCGACGAGAAGGCACCGGACGCGGGCAAGCCGTTCACCGCCTCGATGTGGAAGTCGAGCACCTACGCGCAGGCCGACGGCACGAAGGTGCACAGCGTGCTGCCCTGGTACTCCGGCGGCATCGTGCAGACCTTCAACACCGACCTGCTGAAGAAGGCGGGCCTGGACCCGGCCGAACCCCCGACGTCCGTCCTCGGCCTGTTCGCCGACGCCGAGAAGATCGCCAAGGTCTCCGACGGCCAGTACTACGCCTTCCTCGCCAACCCCTCGCTGCGCATCCCGGCCGACTGGCAGCAGATGGGCATCAAGGTGCTGTCCGCCGACGGCAAGAAGTTCACCTTCGCCGACGACCCGAAGACCGTGCGGTGGGTCGAGGGCATGACCAAGCTCTACAAGGCCGGCGCGATGCCGAAGGACTCGCTCTCCTCGAACCAGGACCCGGCCAACGTCTACGGCCAGGGCAAGCTGGTCTACGGCTCCACCAACCCCAACTTCCTGCGCTTCATCGAGCAGAACAACCCGTCCATCTACAAGAAGACCGGCGTCGCCCGCTACATGCTGGACGACCTCGGCCACACCGTCGGCGCCCCGCAGTACATCGGGGTCGCGTCCACCAGCAAGAACGCGGTGACCGCACTCGCTTTCGCACGGTTCCTGACCAACGCGAAGAACCAGCTCGCCTGGGCGAAGGACCCGAACGTCGTCATCTTCCCCTCGACGACCGAGTCGCTGAAGGACCCGTTCTTCCAGAAGGTCGAGGGCACCGACCCCTTCGCCGAGGCCCGCAAGATCGTGGCCGGTGACCGGCAGACCGCCACGGCCGACGAAATCGCCCTGACGCCGGGCGAGTTGAACGCCATCTCGGCCCAGATCCAGCTCGCGATGCAGGGCAAGAAGAGCGCGCAGGACGCACTGAACGAGGCCCAGACCAAGGCCAACCAGCTGATCGCGCAGGGTAGCTGACGATGACTCAGCACACCGCACCGGCCAAGGCGCCCGTCCCCGCTTCCCCGGGGGCGGGCGCCCCGCGCCCCGGCGCTTCCCCCACGCCACCGTCGTGGGGGCCGCTGCGTCGTGTCCTGCGTGCCGTCAAGCCCGGTCCGACGGCGGACGCGGGCGGCGCGGCGCTCTACCGACGCTGGTGGCTGCCGTGGCTGTGGATGCTCCCCGCGATCGTGGGCACGACCGTCTTCGGGGTGTTCCCGTTCCTCAACACGATCGTGGTGTCCTTCACCGACGCCAAACCGCTCGGCGGCGCGTACGACGTGGTGGGTCTCGCCAACTACAAGCGGATGCTCTCCGACCCCGACTTCTGGCTGGCCACCCGCAACAGCCTGCTGTACGCGCTGATCGTGGTCCCGCTGATGGTGCTGCTGCCGCTGCTGCTGGCCATCCTCGTCGAGAAGAACCTCCCCGGCATCGGCTTCTTCCGCTCCGCCTTCTACACCCCCGTCCTCGCCTCCAGCGTGGTCGTGGGCCTGAGCTGGCAGTGGCTGCTGAGCGACCAGGGCCTGGTCAACACCTGGCTCCAGAAGGCGCACCTCATCCGCGAGGCCATCCCGTTCCTGTCCGACTCGTGGCTGATCCTGCTGTCGGCGATGGGGCTGACGCTGTGGAAGGGCCTCGGCTGGTACATGATCTTCTACCTGGCCGCCCTCGGGAACGTGCCCAGGGAACTGCACGAGGCCGCCGCCGTGGACGGCGCGGGCGCGGTACGCCGCTTCTGGCACGTCACGGTGCCCGGCGTCCGGCAGTCGATGATGCTGGTCGGCACCCTCACCGGCATCGGCTCGCTGCGCGTCTTCACCGAGATCTACATGCTCGGCGGCGCCACCGGCGGCCCGGGCGGCGCCGACCGCACGCTCCCCTTCTACATCCGGGACGTCGGACTCGACCCCCTCACCGGCAACGCCGGCTACGGCGCGGCGGTCAGCGTCGCCCTGTTCGCACTCACCCTGGGCCTGACGCTGCTCGCCCAGCGCCTGACGAAGGAGGACGACGCATGACCGGCATGACGACCGCCGCCGAGGGCGCGAGGAGCGCGCCGGCCGCGGCGGGGCGCCGACGGCTGCTGCCGCGCTGGCGCGACTACGGCCGCCCCCGCGAACTCGTCGTCCGCTACCTGCTGTTGGTCCTCGTCCTGTTCCTCACCGTCGGCCCGCTGCTGTGGCAGGCGCTGTCGTCGCTCAAGGGCGCGGGCGAGGACGTCTTCGGCGCGGGCGCCTCCCTGATCCCGCACCACCCGACCCTGCGGGCCTACCGCGAGGTCTTCGCCCAGGTGCCGGTGTGGACGTACATCAGGAACAGCCTGTTCGTCGCGGTCATCTCCATCACCAGCCAGCTCCTCTTCTCCACCATGGCCGGCTACATGCTCTCCAAGCCCGGCTGGAAGGGCCGCAAGCTGGTGTGGGTGCTGCTGATGGCGTCCATGATGTTCCCCTTCGAGTCGATCATGGTGTCGCTGTTCCTCAGCATCCGGGACATGGGCCTGGTCGACCACCTCGTCGGCGTCTGGCTGCCCGGATTCGTCGCCGCGATCAACGTCCTCATCATGCGGGCCGCGTTCCTCGCCGTCCCGCGCGAGATCGAGGACGCGGCGATGCTGGACGGCGCGGGCGAGTGGAAGCGATTCCGCCACCTGTACCTGCCCTCCGCGTACGGCGCGATCCTGGTCGTCACCATCAACACCTTCATCAGCGCCTGGGACGACTTCCTCTGGCCGCTGATCGTGCTGCGCTCCGAGGAGCACTTCACGCTGACGCTGGGCCTGGCCCGGCTGCAGACGTCGTCGTTCGGGTACGACCAGCGGCTGGTGATGGCGGGGTCGGTGATCTCGGTGATCCCGGTGCTGCTGCTGTTCGTGATCACGCAGCGGTGGTTCTACCGGGGCGTGTCGTCGGGGGCCGTGAAGCTCTGAGTCGGTAGGGCGGTCAGTGCCGCCCGAGCCGACTCGGCGACGCGGAACTCGACCACCGTGCCCGTGCCGGGCAGGCCGGCGCCGAGCGGGAACGCGACCGTGCGGGTCTCGCCCGGCGCCAGCTCGACGGCCTGGAAGCCGTGCAGCTCCAGCGTGCGCGGCCAGACGGGGGTGCGCAGCCGGCGCAGGTACAGCTGGGCGACGGTACGGCCGTGCCGGTGACCGGTGTTGGTGATGTCGGCCTCGACGGTGTGCCCGGACAACCGCGCCGGGCCGTAGGCGAAGCCGGTGTACGACAGCCCGTGCCCGAAGGAGTAGAGCGGCCCGGCGTCCTCGTCCACGTAGCCGCCGTACTCGGTGTCCTTGTGGTTGTAGTGGACGGGGAGCTGGGCGGCCGAGCGCGGCACCGAGACGGGCAGGCGGCCGGTCGGTTCCCGGAGTCCCAGGAGGACCTCGGCGATCGCCTCGCCGCCCCAGGGGCCGGGGTACCAGGCGGTGAGCAGCGCGCCGGCCCGGTCCGCCGCCTCGGGGACGGCGTGCGGGCGGCCCTGGACCAGGACGACCGCCGTGGGTGTGCCGGTCGCGGTGACGGCGTCCAGCAGGGCGTACTGGGCGGCGCCGAGCCGCAGTCCGGCGAGGTCGGCGCCCTCGCCGCAGGTCATGTGTGAAACGGCGGTCCGCGCGGCCCCGTTGGCGTCGAACTCCGTGTCGGGCGTACGGGCGCTGCTGCCGCCCAGCACGAGCACGGCCAGGTCGGACGCGGCGGCCGCGGCGACCGCGGCCGGGATGCCGGAGAGGTCGTCGCCGGTGAGGGCGCAGCCGGGGGCGTGGCGGAGGTCGGCGCCGGTCGGGGCGAGCCGCCGCAGTCCGTCGAGCACGCTCGTGCCCGTGCCGGGGCGCTGCGGGGCGGTGTAGTCGCCCGACTGGTGGGTGGTGGTGGCCGCCTGGGGCCCGAGGACGGCGATACGGGAGACGGTCTCGGGTATGGGCAGGACGCCGGCGTCGTTGTGGAGGAGGGTGACCGCGCCGCGGGCGACGGCGAGGCTCACCTCCCTGCCGTGGTCCGGGAGGGGCGTGGTCGTCACGGCATGCCGGTCGAACAGCCCCAGTCGGAACTTCAGCCGCAGGACACGGGCGACGGCGGTGTCCAGGGCCTCCTCGGCCACCAGTCCCCGCTCGACCGCCTCCTCCAGGTGTGTGAAGCCCTCGTCCCACAGGCTCAGATCGACCCCGGCGCCGAGCGCGAGCGCGCCCGCGGACACCGTGTCGCCGGTGATACGCGCCAGCCGGTCCACGGCGAGGCCGTCGGCCATGACGAGGCCGTCGAAACCCCAGCGGTCCCGAAGGAGTTCGGTGAGCAGGGCCCTGTTGCCGGAGCAGGGCATGCCGTCGACCTCGTTGTAGGCGGCCATGACGGCGGCGGCCCCGGCGCGGATTCCGGCGCGGGCGGCGGGGAGGTGGATCTCGTGCAGTTCCCGCGGCCCCAGCTCGGACTCGGCGGAGTTGCGGCCGCCGACGGTGGCTCCCTGGCCGGCGAAGTGCTTGAGGACGACGGCGGCCTTGTCGGCGTCGAAGTACTCGCCGGGCTCGCCCTGCATGCCGCGTACGAGGGCTTCGGTGAAGCGGGCCGCCAGGTGCGGGTCCTCGGCGAAGCACTCCTCGGTGCGGCCCCAGCGGGGGTCGCGGGCGATGTCGAGTGCCGAGACCAGGGCGACATGCCCGCCACGGGCCCGCAGTTCGGCGGCGGCGTGGGCGGCGGCGCGCTCGTACAGCTCGGGGTCCCAGGTGGCGCCGACGGCCAGATTGACGGGCAGGACCGTGCCGTCCAGGGCCATGAGGCCGTGCGGCACCTCCTCGACGAACAGCGCCGGTATGCCGAGCCGGCTCCGCTCCACGACATGCCGTTGCACCAGGTCGGCGAGGGCCGCGCCGTCCTGCGCGAGGGGTCCGCACGTGTGGTCGACACCGGACCAGGCGTCGGCGCGCTGGAGCCCGTAGAGCGCGCCGAGGCCCTCGAAGCGGTCGGTCTCGGCGTACAGGGCGTCGGTGAGTGCGAAGCCGCCGTCGGGCGTGCGGCGGTAGGCGTTCCAGCCGTACATCCGCTGGTTGAGCTGGCCGGCCTTCTCGCGCAGGGTCATCCGGGAGAGGAGGTCGCGGACGCGGGCGTCGACGGGGGCGGTGGGGTCGCGGTAGATCGGGATGCCGGCGGGGCCGGCGTGCTGCCGTCGTCCGGCGAGGCCGGTCATCCCTCACACCCCAGGCGTGCGAGCGCCACCGCCCCGAGGGAGCCGTCCGGCACCCAGTCGAGGGTGAGTCCGAGGGGCTGGAGGCGGGCGGTGAGGGGCTCGGTGAGCGGGCCGTCGGGGCCGAGCAGACCACCGGTGGCGACGAGGCGCTCGCCGGGCCGGGGGGCGAGCGCGCGGACCGTGCCGGTGAGGTGGTCGGCGGCCGCTTCCAGGATCCCCGCGGCGGCGGCGTCCCGCTGCCGGGCGGCCTCGGCGACGAGCGGTGCGAACCGGGCCAGCCGGACCGGCGGCCGGTCCATGACGGCGGGGAGGAGGTGCATGCGGTAGGCCTCGCGCCGGGCCCGTGTCCAGGGCGCTTCGTCGTACGGGCCCGGGTCGTCCGGCGGCAGGACGTCCTGCGGCACGCCCAGCGCCCGCTCCCCACCGGCGTGAAGTTCTTCAACTGGATCGGCACCATGTGGAACGGATCGCTGAGTTTCGAGACCCCCATGCTCTGGGCCATCGGATTC
>NZ_JBEXQG010000061.1:0-55561 GCF_040612485.1 Streptomyces sp. NPDC006385 | reverse complement strand
GGGTGACGCCGGACGCCGTCCGCTACGCCCTTGCCGCCCAGGAGGCCCGAGCGGACCAGGTGGAACGTGTCGCCGGCGTGCAGGTAGGAGCAGGGCTCCCGGGCGAGGGTGGCCGCGTGCTCCCCGGTGAGACGGCCCTTGACCTCGTCCACCGTGGTCGCCATCCGCCGGCGCAGCATCCCGGCCCGCTCCTCCAGCGCCGCCTCGATCCGCCCGGACAGTGCCGCCTCCTGCCCAGGCCGTTCGAGGTCGTGCTGCTCGATCGCGCCGATCATGTCGCCGAGGACCTGGTACGCGGCGTCCTTCAGCACCACACGCGCCTGCCGGACGGCGTGCCGGGGCGCGCCGTCGAGGACCTTCTCCAGGCTCTTGAGGGTGTAGTCGAGGGCGAAGTGGCGGTCCACCCACCGCTGCGCCCAGTTGCTGGCGACGCCGATCCGCCAGTCCCGGTAGCGGCAGGCGACGCGGCCCATGAGCGGCTCGGGCTGCCCGGTCAGCCCGGCGGCGGTCGCCTGCCGGGTGTAGGCGGCGCCGATCAGGCACTCCATCGACACGAGCATGTAGCTGATCCCCGTGTGCAGGGGCCGGCCGGTGGTGTGCTCGGCCACCCACTCCTCGTCGCGGACGCCGCGGACGATCTCCCGCGCGTCCAGGCCGGGCTGGGGCCGCAGCAGCAGATCGGTGCGCCCCTGGAAGGCGTAGGTCGCCTTCAGCTCGTCCAGGGTCATCAGCGGGTCGAAGGTGATGTACGTGTAGCGGGTGGGGACGTCGAGCGCGGACAGGGTCCGGATCGCCAGCGCGTTCTGCTCGGCGGTGGTCTCCTTGTTGAAGCGGGCCAGGATGGAGTCGACGCCGGACTCCACGCCGAACAGCATCCGGCGAAGGCCCGTCTCGACGAGGGCGCGCCACATGCGGGCCCGTTCGACATGCCACGCCTCGTCCTGGTCGGTGCGCACGGTCTGGTCGATGCGGCAGCTGGACTCCCAGGCGAACCCGGCCTCGTGCAGGGTGCGCGCGAGCTCCAGGACCCGGCCGACGGCGTCGGGGCCGGCGCCGATGATCTCCTCGTCGACCAGGTACAGGGTGCGGGAGATGTGCGGGTGCCGGTCGAAGACCTGGCGGATCTCGGTGAGGATCCCCCGCAGCACCTCCGGGGCCATGCCGGCCCACAGGCCCTTGTGGCCGCGCGGGCAGAAGGAGCAGGTGTTGGTGCAGCCGCGGCTGGTCTCGAGCTGGGCCACGCCGTGGTGGGCGAAGGTGGCCGGCAGCAGGTCGAGCTCGGGCAGGATGTCGCTGCTGGCGTCCCGGGCGACGGGCTTGGCGGTGTGGCGCCGGGCGATGGTCATGCCGCCGCCGCGGGCGGCGCCGGTGTAGCCGATGCCGGGTATCTCCTCGCGGCGGATGTCGCCGTGCCAATGGGCCAGGATCGCTTCGATGGTGGCCTCGCCGCCGCCGCGGGCGACCAGCAGGTCGGGGTAGCGCTCCAGGAGGAGGGTCTCGTTGCGGGCGGTGAGGCTTCCGCCGGCCACCACGAGCGGTGGGGTGGGCAGGGCGAAGGCCGCGTCGAGAAGCTGGAGCATCAGGTCGTGCTGGCCGAACGTCGCCGAGATGCCGACGATGTCCGGCGCCTGGGTGGTGAGCTGCTTGAGCAGGTCCTCCAGCGTGACGCCTAACTGCATGTCGGACAGGGTGACCGCGCCCATCAGCGTGCCGCGGGCCGCGCGGGCCACGTCGCTGATCCCCAGGGGGAAGCGCGGCAGCGGGAAGACCTCCGGGTGGTACAGGGCCATCAGGTGCACGGCCGGCCGGGTCAGCCGGTAGACGGCGGTCTCCCTCAGGTCGGCGTACGACAGCCAGGACTCCGGCGTCTCCAGCCGCATGTGCTCCGTGGCCCAGGTCGGCCAGTGGCGGGAGGCGTGCTCGGCGCCGGACAGGTCGGCCGCGACCCACCCGCCCGTCGGGCGTTCCAGAAGCAGCAGACGTCGCTGCAGGGTGCCGGTGACCCTCACCCTTCCCGCCGCACCGTCCAGGTGGTGCTCCAGGCGGGCCCGCAGGTCGTCGGGCGAGATCAGCAGGGGTGCGAGGGCGGTCCGGTCCGGGTCGGTCAGCGGGCGGTCGGGGTGCGCGGTGGCGACGGCGCGGGCCAGCCGGTCGAGCGCCGCGGTGGTCGTGTCGGCCATGCGGAAGGTCCTTCCGGGCAGGGCCTACCAGCCCCCGGGGGGTCAGGAGGTCCCCGGGGTGGGCGGGCGGTGTTGGGTATGCGGTCAGGTGGTGCGGGACGGTGCCGGCGCGGGAGCGGGGCCCGGGACTCCGGCGTGGGCTCGGCACCAGGCGGCCAGGTCAGCCGGGGTGGCCAGAATCAGGTCGGGGCCGGCGGCGGTGAGGTCCTCGCGGCTCGCGTAGCCGTACGCGACGGCGATCGCGGTCAGCCCGGCGGCGTGGGCGTGGCGCACGTCGCTGCCGGTGTCGCCGACGTACGCCGACGCGCCGTACCGGGTGCGCAGATCGTGGAGCTTGTCGGTCTTGCTGCCCGACTCGTCGCGGGAGAGCAGGATGTGGGGCATCGCCTCCTCGGTGAGGTCACGGGCGAGCAGGTTGCGGACGGTGGTGTGGTGACTTCCGGTGACCACCGCGTATCCCGGCCCGGCGGCCAGGCCGGCCAGCGGGCTGGCCAACTCCGGGATGACGCCGTCCGGCTCGTCGGCGGCGGCCCGGGCCGTCAGCTCGGCGTGCCGCTTCCAGAACCGCTCGGCGACCTCGAAGTCGACCCACCGGGTCAGCGATTCCGAGAGCACGCCCTGATAGACGAGCGGCAGATCGCCGGTACCGGCCAGGTCGGGCAGCGCCCACAACTCCATCTCCGTTCGGGCCTGCTGGTAGCAGCGCCAGGCCCGGTTGCGGGAGTCGTGCAGGACACCGTCGAAGTCGAACACCAGCATCGCCATCAGCCCGCCTCGCCCAGAGACACGAGGGGCACGCCGCACCAGCCGAGCAGGCCGGGGCGGGGCAGCAGCCCGGCGAGGTCCTCCAGCGCGGACCGGGCTGGCGGCCAGGCCGACGCGGGACCCACCGGGGCGAGCAGCAGCACCTGCCGCTCGGGTACCGGGTGGAACCGGCCATCGGCCCACCGTGCGACGGCCTTCAACGTCATCTCCCTCTCCTCACCCTCCGGGCCGGGCCCGGTCTCGGGAGCCGGGGTGCCGCCGAAGGGCAGCCGGGGCTGCACCAGCGCTCCGGGCGGCTGCGCCCACCAGCGCACCACCCTCGGTACAGCCGCCTCCCGGCCGACCGCCGCGTCGTTCAGGACGTGCTGGAGGAGCCCGGCCGCTTCGGACATGCCGCGCTGGAGCCGGTACGCCTCCACGGCGGTCTCGGCCGCGCGCTGGGGGTTGTAGGTGCGCGGGAGCTGTTCGCCGCGGGCCGTCCCGTAGCAGAGCAGGGCCACAGCGAGCGCCGCGTGCCAGGACCGGCCGCCCGGCAGGCGCCGGGCGAGGGCCTCGGCGACGGCTTCCAGGCCGCTGCCGAACGCGACGGCGAGCGCGGCAAGGTCGAGCAGCGGGGTGAGCAGCTCGTTGTCGCGGCGGTAGGCGTGGCCGAGGTGCCCGGTCTTGCGCAGGCGTCCGGCGCCGTCGAGGAACCACTTCTCCGCCTCGCACCGGTTGTCCGGCAGAGCGGAGGGCAGCGCGGACAGCAGAAGGTGCAGCCGCACGGCGGCCCCGGGGTTGTCCTCGCCGGTGATCGCCTGGGCCACCGTGCACAGGACCGCGGGCATCGGCGCCCCGCGCCCGGCCGGCTCTACCGGAAGCTGCCGGGCGCGGGCGAGGACGTAGTCCACCGCCTCCTCCAGCAGGTGCGGCGCCGGCTGCGGCCCGAGCGGAGCGGCGGGGGTGAGATCCTCGCTGATCACGAGGGCGGGCGCCACGGCGAGCGTGGCCGGAGGAACGGGACTGCGCACGGCGGCGGCCGCGGCGCGGGCGGCGTCACCGAAGATCCCCGGCGGCACCCAGCCCGCCACCGCCTGCCGCACCCCCTCCGGGGTGCGCAGCCGGACGGCGGCCTTGGCCGGGGAGCGGCGCCGCAGGCCCGGCCACGGCGCCAGCGCGGAGTTCTCCCGCCCCGGCACGAGACCGTCCAGGACCGGCGGGCGGCCCGCGCCCTGCCAGTCGGCCTCGGCCGTCAGGTAGGCGGACAGGGCACCGGGCTCCAGCCGGCGGGTGGACTGCCACTGCTCGCGCGGCAACACGGTGACCGCGACCCCGGCCTCCCGCAGTCCCTGGACGTCGGCGGCGTCGAACACCGGCACCAGCACCTCAACCCCGGCCGGCCCGGGCACATCCCGGGCGAGCGAGCGCAGCGTGCGGCCGGTCAGTGGCGGGTCGTCCACCAGCAGCACCCGCCGGTCCCCGACCTCCGGCCGCTCGCCGGGCCGCACGCTCGTCAACCGCACGTCCACGCCCGCGGCCTCCAGCTGGGCAGCGACCAGCGGCGCCAGATACGCCCCGCCCGTGCGCACACCCGCCACAAGGACCGGCCCGGCCCACCCCCGACCCTCCAGCCAGGTCCGGGCCAGGGTGATCGCGTCCTGCCACTCCACCCCTTGCACGGCCAGGGACGCCGGCAGGCGTACGAACGACTCGTCTCTCAGTAACCGGTTGGGGACGCGGTGGTACTCGGGAGCGACGAGGGAGTCCTCGCCGGCGGCAAGTCGACGCGCCGCGCGAGACGTCATCTCCTGCAGAAGCTGCGCTCCCGGCAGGTCGGTGTCACAGCCGCGGATCCACAGGGCCGCCAGCGACTCGTAGCAGCGCAGCGCCGACACGGGCCGCCCCGCCCGGGCCGCGAGATCCCGGGCGAGGCGGCCGACGGTGAGCGGCCGGATGGCGGTGCTCGCGGTCACGAGGTGGCCTCGCGGCGGGCCACGGCATGCACCAGGCGGCCCAGCTCGCGATACGGGCTGCGGCTGGAGGCGGCCCACTCCACCGCGAGCGCCTTGGCGAACACCTCCGGCTCGGGGTGCCAGTCCTTCGGGAAGTGGTCGTGGAAGACCCGCACGCCCTGCCACGGCAGCGGGGACAAGCCGTTGTCGCGGGCGAGCTGGTCCAGGTACTCGGGGGTGTCGCCGCGGGTGACGTAGCCGAGATGGCCCATGCTCGACGCCTGACCGCTCTCGATCTGAGCGAGGGCGGAGTCGTACTCACCTCGCAGGGCCTCACGCACCCCGACCGCGAGGGCGTTCTTCGTCAGAATGCTCAGGAGGCCGCCGGCGGCGACGAGCCGGGCGAGGTTGCGGACGGGCTCGGCGGAGTCGGGCAGGTACATCACGACGCCGTGGCAGACGACCGCGTCGAAGACCTCACCGTCGAAGGGCAGGTCGTAGATGTCGCCCTCGACGAGCCGCACGCGGTCCGCGACGCCAGCCGCCGCCAGCTTCTCCTTGGCACGCCCCAGCATCTCGGCGGAGACCTCCGCTCCCGTGACGTGGTGGCCGGCCGCGGCCAGGCGCAACACCATCTCGCCGTCGCCGCAGCCGACGTCCAGGACGCGGGCGGGCTCGTCGCCGAGCTCCGTGAGGACGCGACGCGCCACGATCTCGTGGCGGAGCAGGCCACGCCCGCCCTCGGAGTAGGCGGCGTAGTCGGTGCCGACGGCGCCGAAGTCAGAAGAGGCAGCGGTCATGGGGTGAACTCCTTCTTGAGGGTGGGCCAGTGCTCGACGAGGAAACGGAACGAGGGGTAACGGCCGCCGGCGGAAAGGGCGGCGCCCGTCGGCCCCGAGGGGGTGAACGTGCCAGCGCGCAGGGCCTGGCGGATGCGGACCAGGCGCGGTATTCGTGCGGCCAGCTGCGGCACCCGGGCCCGGGCTTCGGCGGCCGGGAGCCAGGCCCTGAGCTGGTCCGGGCGCATCTCCTCCCACACCACGACGTCCAAGAGCGCGTCACCCACGCGCACGGCGAGGAAGTGCGGCACGGCCGTCGTCCCCGGCGCGGCCCCGCGATGCCCCAGCGTCGTGACCTTGCCGGGGTAGCCGGTACGCAGGTCAGCGAGGTACTCGGCGAAAACCGTGCTCAGTTTGCAGGCCAGGCACCCGCAGACCGACCGGACGCCGCTGAGGTCGTCGAGGGTGAAGATCCGCTCACCCACGTCCGGCTCCGGCGGCCGGGCCGTAGAGACGGTAGTAGTCGTCGACGATGCCCGACTCGGCGAGGATCGCGTTGGTGGCGGCCACGTTGTGGCCCGGGCGCAGCCGCTCGTCCCGGCCGGCCACGGCCACGGCGCCGACCGCGAGACCGGCCAGGACCAGGTCGACGTAGCGGTTGGACAGGGACTCGGCGAAGTGAAAGTTGATCGGCATGCCATGCCCGAGGACGCAGATGCCGGGACCGTCGGCGAGCTGGTAGCTGGTGCCCAGCACGCCCCGGTCCGTCACGGTCGTGCTGCCCTCGCGCAGCTCGTCGAGCGCGAACTCGAAGTTCCGGCTGGTGGTGCTCACCAGGAACGACCGCTCCGGCAGGAGCCGGGCCTCGCGCAGGCCGAAGCTGCGACTGCCGACGCAGCCGACGACCAGCCGCGGCCGGTGCGCACGCACCAGGTCCTCCAGCGACCGCCCCGTCAGGAAGCCCTCCTCGTGCGCGGCGACCAGGCGGGTGATGTCGGCGTCGAACACCGCGACCCGCATCCGCCGTATCTCCAGGACGCGGGCGACCTCGTGCCCGATCCGGCCGAAGCCGAGCACGAGCGCCGGCTGGCCCTCGAACTTCTCGTCCGGCAGCAGCCGCAGCGTGTTGCGCACCGCCGCGTCGGCGATGCCGTACGACTCGATCATGCCCTTCATGTCGCTCTCGGCGACGCTGAACAGCGGCAGCGGCAGCTCGAGCCCCTCCACCTTCCGGATACCGGAGGTGGTCTGCTCCACCAACCCGGTGAAGTGCCCGGCCTGCTCGGGCAGCTCACGCAGGACGGTGGGCATCACATAGCCGCCGTCGTCCATGATCACGCTGTGCTTGCCCGCGGCAGCGACACGGCCGATGTGGTCCTCGATCCCCTCGCGCAAGTCCCGGTAGCGCCACACCCTGATGCCGTGCCGGTGCACCAAGTGCGCGTCCACCCGGTGGGTGTGCGCGTAGGGGTACTCCTTGTCGATCACGGTCATGTGCGCCGGGTCCACGCCCAGGGCGAGCAGACTGTCGACCAGGACGAGGAAGTCCCGCATGTGGTGGATCGTCAGCAGCACACCCACCCCGGCCAGCGGCTTGTCCGGCCACCGGTCGGCCAGCCGGCTCGTCAGCGGCAGCTCGGCCACGGCAGCGGCGACCTCCGTAGCGGTGAACGGAAGGTGCCGTGCAGCCGCGAAGAACGCCTCGGCCTCGGCCGGCGTTCCCCGCTCGAACGCCGCGACGAGCCGATGCGTGTCGGCCGCGGTCGCGGCCGGATCCGCTGGCGCGGCCAGCGTCAGCCGGCCGCGGCCACCGTCGACGAGCGCGCACACCCACGACACCGACGCCTCGTCCCAGACCATGCGCTCCACGTCGGGGCTGATGCCGAGGCGTTCGGCGAGTTCTCCGGCCAGGTGGCGAGCCTCGTCCCGGGTGCCGATGACGTCGACCGCGTGAACGAGCGGCGGATTCACGGATGCGGGCATAAATGCCCTCCTGTCAAAGGAGTGTTGGTCAGGGAATCCGGGGGCTCAGCGCCCGCCGGGAAGGGCGAAGGTGTGGCAGCGGCCGGTGACGCGCATCCCGCAGGCGACGAAGTCGGCCGGACCCTGCCGGGTCACCGCGCGGACGATCGCCACCTTCCGGCCTGCGGCCACGGCGTGCGCCTGAGCAATCAGACGCCTGCGGACATCTGCCTCGGCGGCCCACACCTCGGCCAACAGCAGCTCGCTGGCGGTGTCGTTCCGCTGGGCCAAGGCCAGCAGCAGCGACCCGGTCGGAGGGTCGAGCAGCAGAGTCTCGGGGCGGAACCGCGCGTCATCGCGCCACCGCGGCAGCGTCGACTCGGCGAACGACGCCTCCACGCCGGCGAACCGGCGAGCCGCCGTGGCGACATACGCCTCCAGGTCCGTCACATCGGCCGCAGTGATGGCGTCGAGTACGCCAACGCTGGCGGCCGGGGAGCCATGCAGCACGGTGATGGTGTCCAGCACCTCCCATCCGGACCCCGAGAAGAAGTCACCGGCGCCGGCCCGGTCTACGGGTACGTCCGTGGTCACCAACGGCCACTCAACCGCGTCCACCACCCTCCGCAGCAGCCTTCGACCCAAGCCCACTCGACGGGCCGACGGAGCGACGACCGGACCCCACAGCCGGGCCCGCGCCTCGCCAGGCTCCGGGCGCCGCACGGCACACCACCCGGTCACCTCCCTCCCGTGTCGGGCCACCGCGAGCACGGGCGGTGCTCCGGTCAGCGCGTTCGCCAGCCGGGAGCGCACGAGGGAGGCGCTGACCGGGCGGTCGTCGCTGTATCCGGCGATGCACCGCTGGGCCAGGTCGGCAAGTTCCTCGCACAGGCCAGGCTCCAGGCTGCCGACAAGGCCGATCCGGGAGTCCGGGCTGTTCAGCTGAGTGTGCGGACCGGTGGTGGGTTCGTCGCCACCGGTGTTGCTACGCCTGATGTCGTTCATGCTGTGGGCCTTTCGGCAGGCACGGGCGCCGTACGCCGCCCGCAGTATGGCCGTGCACAGGTGGCTCCCCGGGTGCCGGCTCAGGAGAGCGGTGAGAACTGCCGCTTGGGGCGGCGTCTCCGCGGGGCTCTCGTGTCCGGTGGGGTTATCGCATTGCGGCTGATGGGATCTGTCGGCTCAGTGCATGGTTCAGGGCTGCGTATGTGCTCTCGGCGAAGGCGTAGTCGTCGTCGGTCATCTCGGAGTGGAATCCCGCATAGTTCGCCTCCGCCTGCTCTGGGCCGGAAATACCCGTCAGCACGATGGAGTCGGAGCAGCGCCTGAGGCAGTAGTGCAAGGCGATTCGCGCGAGAGCCCGGGGATCCGCCCCGAAGCGGGTGCGGAGGGCCTCCAAACCGCGGTCGATGATCTCGAGGATTGCTGGGGTGTACCGGGAGCGAACGTCGCCGGACGAGAAGGCCGCGTCGGGACCGTACTTCCCGGTGAGCAGTCCGTGCAGGAGCGGTTCGTGGATCATGGTGGAGGCGCCGTGTCGGCGCGCGAAGGAGAAGACGCTCTCCCCACTACGAGCTTCGGCCGCGGCAGCGTGATCGGTCTGCGGCTCGAGCGGATTGGCGGCGGTGCTGAGGACCTGAGGGTTGAGCTGCTCGAAGAGGAAGTCGTAGCGCGGCTGGCTTCCCCAGTGGCCGGTGCTCGGGTCGGCGGCGGCTGGACTTGCCGGCAAGATGCTCGGCACGCGCATGCCGATCGCCGCGACGTCGCCGGAGTCGCGCAGGGCCTGCAGGGTGTCCCGCGCTTCATCGAGGTAGCGGTCGCCCGGCCCGAAGTCGGCGTGGGCGAGGACCAGCACGTCGAGGTGCCTCACGCCTAGGTTCTCCTGGGTTTGTTCCACCTGGCGGAAGAGGTTGAGGGAGCTGTAGGCGTGCTGGCCGGTGCCCTTGTACGTGCCGATGGTGCACGTGATGCGCACGCTTGAGCGCGGCACTTGGGCGAGCATCTTGCCCAGGAGCCTCTGCGAGTGGCCCAGTCCGTAGACGTCTGAGGTGTCGAACACGGTCGCGCCCAGGGCGTGCGCGCGAAGGAGGGCATCGACCGCGCTGCTGTCGGCCACGCGAGCCCAACCGACCGGACGACCTTCGTTGGTCGCTGGGCCACCGACGGGTCGACAGCCGACCCCCAGAGGATGTTCGTCCCGCCCGGCAATCAGGCGCCGAGGGGACAAGTATGAAGCGGTCACGAAGGCTCGCTCTCTTCGCGGGGTATCAGGCGCCGCTTCGGCCTGCTGCATAGGGCGCGGGCGCGTCGGCGCGAAAGAGTTAGAGGGCGGCGGCGGTGCTGCCAGCCTGCCCCCAATCACCGTGGCATCGTCGGGCACCGGCGTCCAGGAGACCGGTGTGTCACCTCCGTGGTCACTTTTCCAGCGCTCTGCCCTCAGCGGCCACGAGGTTTGCGAAGGCTATGACGTTTTCGACGTCCGGGTTGGTGGCACGGGCGAGAAAAAGTGACCACGGAGGTGACACAGCCACCCCCTGGCGGAACCTTCCAGGAGCGCGGCAGGGTGTTGATCAGTTCCAAACCGGCTTGCCGAGACCGGATTTGGAGCTGACGACTGCACCACCCCTCACGTCCCTCAGGCGAGGTCCCGGAGCACTCGACCACTCGCCTGTCACCATCCGCCGCTTCCCCGGATGTGCCGAACATCCCCCAGGGTGACCCTGACATCACCCCACGGTGTCCGGGGAGGCGGCCTCGATACCCGAGGACCTGACCGTGACTGCGATACACGAAGTGGCCATCGCGGCCTTGAGTGCCACAATCGTCGGCATCGTCATCGCCGTGGCGCTCACGGCACGATCACGCCGGACGCTCTCTCGCAGTCACGCCCAGGCCCGAGCGAGCGCTGCGGCCGAGGAACAGCGGAAGATCGAGGCGCTGCAGCATCTCGTAAACGTGCGGCTGCCCAGCCAGGCTCTGCATCTGCGCAGCGCTCACTACCCCGTTCCCGGTCTGGGGGACACCAGCCTGTCCGGCACCGAGTTCGCGGCCCTCCTCGACTCGGTCCAGGAGTTGTTCGCGAAGGTGGTTCTCGAAGAGCGGCACCGTGTGGATGCGGCGGCCCGCGCTGCACTACGCGGCGCCTTCATGGAGATCCAGGCCAAGTCGTACCAGCTTCAGACCGATCTCGACACTCTGCAGCAGACCTGCGAGGACGAAGAGACCCTCAAGAACTACTTCCGTCTCGACCACCTCAACGAGCAGTTGGCGCGCCTGGTCCAGAAGGGAGCGATCGTCGCCGGCTCCTGGCCCGGCCTCGTCCGCTCGGACACCCATCTTCCCGACCTCGTCACCGGGGCGACCTCCCGCCTGCACGGCTTCGAGCGCATCCACCTCCACTCCAAGCTGCGCACCGACACCGTCGGCGTTGTCGGACGCGCTGCGGAGCCCATCGCGGTGGCTTGCACGGAGCTGCTGGCGAACGCCTTGGAGTCGTCACGGGCGGACCTCTCGGTGGAGGTCACCCTCCTGCAGACCGACAACGGCGCGGTGTGCATCCAGATCGACGACGCCGGCAAGGGCATGACTACCGAGGAAGCCAGTCGCGCGGCACAACTGCTCGCCGGCAGGCAGCAGGTTCTGCTGACCGAGCTCGGTGATCCTCCCGCCCTCGGCTTCGCGGCCATCGGCCAGCTGGTCGCCGACCACGGATTCCAGGTCACCGTCGATCAGGCGTCCCCCTACTCGGGGGTCCGCGCGATCATCACCATCCCCCCGGCTCTGGTTACCTCGATCGACCCTCACACGGCCCCCCTCTCCGCCATGTCCCCTCTGCCGGCCCCTGCCCCCCGCGCACCACGCAGAGCGATCACCTCCGACGACCCCGGGGCCGCCAGCCCGGACAGCGGGGTTTTGCCCCAGCGGCACCGCCGCGGCCGCAGGGTGCCCGGTTTGGAGGAGCGCGCCGTACCCGGAGGTCGTCCCCCCGAGCCGGAGCAGGCCCGCAACACCTGGGACGCGTTCGAACAGGGGATAGCCGCCGGACGAGCCGGAACCCCTTCTGACATCCGAAACGAGGACCGAACATGAGCAGCTCCACCCTCGCCGCGCAGATCGCCGATCCGTCCTGGGTCCTGGACCCGATCACCACGATCAGCGGTGTGCACATCGCACTGATCATCTCCTCTGACGGAATCGTCGTAGGGGTGTCCGAAGGCACCACCAGGGGCACGGCCAAGAGGGACATGGACGACCGTGCCAAGAGGGATATGGTCGACCGGGTCTCCGCGGCGATCTCGTCCCTCCACGGAGCGAGCCGTGCCGCGGCGGTGGAGGCCCTCGGCGCTCACGAGAAGACGCCCATCTCGACCATCACCGTGCAGCTGGACGTCGACCCCACGTCGCAGGACGGCGTGAGCGCCGGCACCCTCATGGTCATGCCCGTGGGCGGAGGGACGAACGCCTACCTGGCCGCCGCGTTCGGCCCGGCGACGCCGATGGGCATCATCGCGCAGACCATGGCCACGCGGGCGAGGAAGCTCGGTGAGAAGGTCATGAGCGTGTCGTCGCGGAACGACGGCCCGGCCTCATGAGCCAAGGCCAGGGACGCAGGCTCGTCCCGAGCTACCTGGCGCCCGGAGGCAGCAGCGCATCCACCCGCAACTCACTGCAGGCGCTCACCGTGCTTATCGCTACCGGCCTGCCGGCCAAGCCCCACCACACCCCGGCACAGCAGCGGCTGCTCGACCTGACCGCCAAGGGGTCGCTGACCGTCGCAGAATCCGCTGGCTATCTGCGACTGCCGATGGGGGTCTGCAAGATGCTCGCCTCCCAGCTCGTCGACGACGGCTACCTGATGGCACGAACGCCTCTCTCCGGGATTCCCGACGGCATTCGGACACCCGGGGCCGGGCGGCCCCCCAAGTCTCTCCTGGAAAGGGTCCGCGATGGTCTCCTCACCGCCCTCTAGCAGCCCGCCGTCACCGGTGTACCTGCCCGACGGGGATTTCGACCTGGTGAAGATCCTCATCGTCGGGCCGTTCGGGATCGGTAAGACCACGGCCATCGAGACGGTGTCCGAGATCCGCAGCCTGCACACGGAAGAGCCGATGACACAGGCCGCGGCGTCGGTCGACGACCTGGTCGTCGACGGCAAGAACACCACCACGGTCGCCCTCGACTTCGGCCGCCTCACGCTGCCCGGCGCCCGCATCGTCCTGTACCTGTTCGGGACGCCGGGGCAGGAGCGGTTCCGGGTCATCTGGGAGGACATCGCCCAGGGAGCCCTCGGCGCCCTGGTCCTCGTCGACACCCGCCGACTGGGCGCCTCCTTCGAGGTGATGGACCTCGTCGAGGAGGCCGGACTGGACTACGTCGTCGCGCTGAACCAGTTCCCCGACACCCCCGAGCACGAACTCGACCTCGTGCGCAAAAGGCTCGACCTGGAAGAGCACACCCCCCTGGTCACCTGCGACGCGCGGGACCGCACGTCGGTACTGAACGCGCTCAGAACACTGGCCGACCACCTCGTATCCCGCGCCGGAGCCGATCTGTCATGACGTCCGCCCCCCCGTTCTCCGCCGTGCCGCTCTACACCGCCGAGCACGCCGCCGTCCCCCAGCGCAGCTTCGCCCGCCTGCGAGAGCAGGGCCCCGTAGGACTCGCCGAGATCGACGCCGGCGTCCTCGTCTGGGTGATCACCGACTACCGGGCCGCCCTGGACCTCTTCCACGACCGGACCGGCCTGTGGACCAAGGACACCCGCGGATGGATGCAGCACGTCCCGGCCGACAGTCCGGTCATGCCGATGCTCCAGTGGCGCCCCAGCCTGTTCTTCGCGGACGGGCAGGAACACGCACACCTGCGCCGGGTCATCACCGACAGCTTCGCGCTCCTCGACCCCCGGCACGTGCGGGACACGACGCTGCGGCACGCCGACACGCTCCTGGCCGAGTTCTCCCACGCCGGCCGCGCCGACCTCGTCAACCAGTACGCCCGGCGGCTCCCCTTGATGGTGCTCAACTCCCTCTTCGGGATGCCCGACGCTGCCGCGGCCCAGCTCATCGGCGCGGTCGAAGCGATGACGAGTACAGATCTCACCCGCAAGGCCCAAGGCGAGCAGTCCCTCGGCGCCTACCTCGGCACGCTCTACCAGACGAAGGCCGCCCAGCGAGGCAACGACCTCACCTCGTGGTTCATCGACCACCCCAACGGCCTATCCCCGGAAGAAGTGACCAACCAGGTCCTGATCACCCAGGGCGCCGCCTGGGAAACGCTGGCCGGTCTCATCGCCAACACCGCCGCCCGCATACTCTCCGACGACCGCTACCGCGGCACCCTCACGACCGGCAGCCTGCCCATCCGGCACGCCATCGACGACGTCCTGTGGAACGACCCGCCCCTGGCCATGTACAGCCTCCACCGGCCGAACCGTTCCGTGCACTTCCACGGACGTGACATCGAGCAGGGCCAACCGGTCTTCGTCTCCTACGCCGCGATCAACACCTGCCCCTACACCGGACAGACCAGTGAGGGATTCCGCTCCGACCGCAAGGCGCACCTGGCGTTCGCCGCCGGCCCGCACGAGTGCCCCGCGCAGTCCATCGCCCTCGTCGTCGCGATCGCGGCGATCGAGCGGCTCACCGCCACCCTGCCGGACATCGAACTCGCCGCACCGGCCGAGCAGCTGGCGCACCGGCCCGACCCCATCTACCGCGTCCTGACGGCACTTCCCTGCCGCTTCACCCCGCTCACACCGGCACCGAGCACCCCGCCTCGCCCGGCTAGCACCGAGCCGCGACGGCCCGCCGCCGGGCGGCTGCCGGCCTCCGTCCGGCCGCGCTGAACCTCGCCTTTCCCGCACCACGCAGCAAGGAGTGCTGCCGCGCCACGGGTAAGCCCGGCCCGGCGACGCCGACCCGCCCCCTCACAGCCGCCCATCTCGGTCCGCTCTGAAGAAGAAGGAGGCCCCCATGACGGTCCTCGACCAGACGGGGAAACGCCGACCGGTGACATCCGCCACCGCCCTGCCGGATCTGCCCGCCGTACGGGACGAAGTCGACGCGATCCTCGTCGACTTCCTCGCCAAGAGGGCCCAGGCCGCGCCTGGGCCGGAGATGACTCCGCTGTTCACGACGCTGAGCAGTCTCCTGGACGGCGGCAAGCGCCTGCGGGCACACCTGTGCGTCACAGGCTGGTACGCCGGTGAGGGGCGCGGCGACCGGGACCGGATTCTGCGTATGGCCGCGTCCCTGGAACTCTTCCATGCCTTCGCTCTGATCCACGACGATGTGATGGACCGCAGCGACCTGCGCCGCGGCCGCCCCACGGCGCACCACGCGCTCGCCACGGCGTACGTCGCCGACGGGCACCCGCCCCGCCGGGCCACGGCTCACGGCCTGGCCGCCGGCCTCCTGCTCGGCGACCTCGTCCTGACGCTGTCGGACGACCTCATCCGCACCGGCCCTGGCGCGGAGGCGACGTGGCAGATCCAGCCCCTGCTGGAGACCATGCGCAGCCAGCTCGTGTACGGCCAGTACCTCGACCTGATGGCGACCGGCCGCCCCTGCGACGACATCGAGGCCGCGCTGCGGATCGTGCGCTACAAGACCGCCTCCTACACCGTGGAATGGCCGCTGCGCATCGGCGCGGCTCTCGCCGGCGCCGGACCCGATGTGCACAGCGCCTGCAGCGAGTTCGCCATCCCGCTGGGGGAGGCCTTCCAACTGCGCGACGACCTCCTCGGCGTCTTCGGCGATCCGGCCAAGACCGGCAAGCCGGTCGGTGACGACATACGGGAGGGCAAGGCCACCGTGCTGATGGCGCTCGCCCTGCAATCGGCCTCCGCCGCCGACAAACGGCTGCTGCGCACGGCGGTCGGCAACCCGGACCTGTCGGACGAGGACTTCGGGCGCGTACGTGACGTCATCGAGCACTCCGGAGCTCGCCGGCAGGTCGAGACGATGATCACGGCCCGGCGCCATGCGGCCCTGACCGTACTCGACCGGGCCCCGTTTCCCTTCCCCGCCGCCGAGGCTCTGAGGGAGATCGCCGGCATAGCCACGGTGCGGCAGTCGTGACCGGCACCCGGGCAAGCACCGCTGCCATACCGCAGGCGCTTCGGCGGTTCGACTCCCAGGCCGTCCGCCTGATGGCGGACATCGACGCCGACCCGTGGGGCAGCGTCCGCGCATCGGTATACGAGACGGCGCGCGTCATCTCCCTGGCACCGGAGCTCGACGGGCACGGAACCCGGCTCGAATGGCTGCTGAACCAGCAGCTGCCGGACGGCACCTGGGGCGAAGGCCCGGCGCGGTACCGGCTGCTTCCGACGCTCAGCGCCGTCGAAGCCCTGCTCGCCACCATCGTCCGCGACGAGACCCCTGCCGTCCCGACCCGAGGCCGGCTCGCATCGGCCGCGGCCGACGGCCTCGCCGCGCTGCGCGCCCTGCCGGCCGACGGGCCGTGGCCGGACACCGCAGCCATCGAAGTCCTCGTCCCCAGCCTCATCGCCCGCATCAACAACCTCCTGGACCGGCCCGTGATCGGCACGCTGCCCCACCTCGGGCCGCTCTCGCGCGGGGCGCGCCTGAGCGTGCCGCCCGGATTCCGGCCCGATCGGCACGAGGAGATCGCGCAGCGGTGCCGCGCCGGTGTCCCGGGCAAGCTCCACCACACCTTCGAGGGCGTCGCCCGGCATCTGCCCGGCGACGCGGTGCCCGTGCCGGACGGCCTGCTCGGCAGCTCGCCCGCGGCCACGGCCGCATGGCTCGCCTCCCAGCCGGACCGTGCGCAGGGAGAGCAGGCGAGGGCGGCCCTGTCGGCCGCGGCCCGCCGATACGGCGGGCTCCTGCCGGAGGCCGCACCGGTCCGTGCCTTCGAGCGGCTGTGGGTCGCCGCCGCCCTCGCCCGCCCCGGCCTGCCGCCCGCGTGCCGCGCCGCGGCCGGGGCCTGGGCACACGACATCTACGACCCGGCCGGGGTCCGCGGCGCCCCGGGGCTGCTGCCCGACGCCGACGACACCTCGATGGCCGTGCTGGTGGCCGCCGTCACCGGCACAGCCTGTGACCCGGCCCCGCTCGCCGCGTTCTGGGCCGACACCCACTACCGGTGCTACATCGGCGAGGACACCGGATCCGTCACGGCGAACGCCCACGCCCTCCAGGCCTTGACAGCCCACCTCCGTCTGCGGCCGGCCGTAAGCCCGGTCCACCACCCGCGCATGGATCTGGTGCGCGACTGGCTGGTGGATCAGCAGACCGACGGCGCCTGGACGGACAAATGGCACGCCTCCCCGTACTACGCCACCGAGCGGTGCGTACGAGCACTCCTCGGCCACCCCGGACCGGGCACCCGCCAAGCCATCCAGAGGGCTGTCGACCGGGTCCTGGCCAGCCAGCACGACGACGGAACCTGGGGTATCTGGGGCGGCACAGCGGAGGAGACCGCGTACGCGGTGCAGATCCTCCTCGCCGATCCCGCCGCCGCCATCCGTCCCGGGTGGCGCACAGCGCTCCAGCGCGCCGAGCACGCCCTCGACGCCTGGGACACCCGGCGCGAGCCGCCGGCGCTGTGGCACGACAAGACGCTCTACGCCCCCACCTCGATGATCCAGGCCGAGATCCTTGCCGCCCGCCAGCTGCTGACCCGGCACGGCCCCGGACGGCACACGCAAGGAGTGGCCTCGTGACAGCCGACCACCGACTCGCGCCGATCGCCCCAGGCCGGCGCCCGCTCATCGGACACGCCCTGCCGCTCCTGCGTGACCGGCTGGCCTTCCTCCAGCAACTGCGCACCCACGGCCCCATCGTGCGGATCACGCTCGGCCCGAAGTCCGTGACCGTGGTCAACTCGCCCGAGTTGATCCACCAGATGCTCACCGCCCAGTCCGGCCACTTCACCAAGGGCCTGCTCTTCGAGAAGCTCAAGCTCTTCGGCAAGGACGCCCTGCCGGTGGCCGACGGGCCCCGGCACCTCACGCGCCGCCGGCTGATGCAGCCCGCCTTCCACCGCGAGCGAGTCACCGGCTACGTCCGGACCATGCGCGACACCGCCGCCTCGGCCATCGGCACCTGGAGCGAGGGCGACGAGCTCGACCTGAAGACCGAGATGCAGCTGATGGCCCAGAACATCGTCATGACCGCCGCGTTCTCCGCCGCCCCCGCGCCTCACGCCGCCCGCGCGATCCTCACGAGCGTGGACACCCTCTTCAAGGCGGCCCTCCGGCGCGCCCTCGTGCCGCTGCCCCTGCTCGACCGGCTGCCCACCCGCCACAACCGGCGGCTCGCCCGCGCCAGCAGCATCCTGCACCAGGCGGTGGCCGCCATCATCACCGACCACCGCACACGGCCCGACGACTACGACGACGTCGTCTCGATGCTTCTGGACGCCCGGGACGAGACCGGCGCCCCGCTCCCGGACGACGAGATCCTGTCCGAAGTCACCGGCCTGCTCGCCGCTGGCTCCGAGACGACGGCCGTCGTCATGGCCTGGCTCTTCCACGAGATCGGCCGCCACCCCGAGCTCGAGGCACGACTCCACACCGAGGTCGATACCGTCCTGGCCGGACAGGAACTCACTGCCGACCACCTGCCGCGGCTGACGTTCACCCGCGCTCTCGTCCAGGAGACCCTCCGCCTGTACAGCCCCGGCTGGCTGGTGACCCGGCAGGCCACCGCCGCGGTCCGGCTCGGCGACTTCACCCTGCCCGCCGGCACCGATGTCGTCTGGAGCCCCTACACCCTGCACCGCGACCCCGGCCTGTACCCCGATCCGTTGCGGTTCGACCCCGACCGCTGGCTGCCGGACCGGCCGCAGCCGCCGAAGAACGCCTTCATCCCGTTCGGCGCCGGCAAGCGCCAGTGCCTCGGCGACGCGTTCGCCTGGACCGAGATGACGATCATCACGGCCCTCATCGCCTCCCGCTGGCGGCTGCGACCGGCCCCCGGGATCCGGCCCGTGCCGGTCGGCGCGATCACGGTCCACCCGTCCGTCCTGCGGATGAGAACTGAAGCCCGCCAGAGCGGCACCGCCCGGGAGGCGGCGTGAACAGCGGCCCCGGCATCGCGCCCGTCCCCCTCACCATGCCGGATCTCGGTGCCGCCTTCCCCGGCCCGTTCCCGACCAGCCCGCACGCTGTCACCGCGGACAGGCACCTCCGGCGCTGGGCCGCCGAACGGAACCTCCCCGTGCCGGCCGACGAGCTCCGTACCCTGTGTGGCATCACCAGCCAGGGCATCGTCCGCGCGCTGCCCACCGCCGATCTCGACAGCTTGCTGCTCGCGGCCGAGCTCTTCCTGTGGCTCGTGGCCTTCGACGACACCCACGGCGAGACGACCGCTGCGGCCGACCCCGCCGCCCTGGCCAACCACATCGACGATCTGACCGGCGTCCTGGCCGACAACACCCCCACGGCACCGCCAGGCCCGTTCACGACAGCGCTGCGCGACCTCCTCGACCGCATCCGGGGCAGGGCCACGCCCAGCCAGTACCTCACCCTCACCGGACACCTGCACGGAAACCTCCTCGGGCTCCTCTGGGAGGCCCAGCACCTGAACGACCCCAGCCGCGTCCCGCTGCACACCTACGGCACGATGCGGCCCCTCACCGTCTTCGCCCGCACCCTCACCGCCATCGCACCGATCGCCCTCTCCTACGAACTGCCCGAGCGGCACGGCGCTGCGGACCTGGTGGACCGGTCGGAGTCCGCAGTCGCGCGTCTGGCCGGGTGGGTCAACGACCTCGCCTCCTACTCGCGGGAGGCGAGCCGGAGCCCCGTGCCGCCGTTGAGCCTGCCGACACTGCTGATGCGCGAGCGCCACCTCCAGCTCTCCGAGGCGTTCATGACCGCTGCCCGGATGTGCGAAGAGCAGGCCTTGCTCGCCCGCGCTCTCATCGACGAGCTGTCCGCCACCGGTTCCTTGCCGCTCACGCATCACGCCCAGGCCCTGAAGCACACCGTCCACGCGTTCATCTGGCACATCGACCACGACCGGTACACCACCCCGTGACCTGAGCCGGGGTACTCACCTCACCACCGAAAGCACCTCCCATGCCTGTGAAGATCCGCACCGCACAAGAACTCACCCAGCTCACCCCGGCCGAGAAGCGGGCCGCCGCACACCTGGTCGCCGGAGCATCGAACGCCGACGGCGCCCAAGCCCTGGGCATCAGCACCACGACGTTCACCGGCCACATCGTCGCCATCGGCAAGAAGTACGGCATCACCAGCCGCCGCGGCCGGCCCGCCCGCGCCCACGCCGTACTGGCCAGCGGACAGGTACCTCCACCGCCGGCCCCCGAGCACATCCCCGACTTCAGCGAGCAGGACCTGCGGCTGCTGCGCGCGCTCGCCGAGCACCCGGAGACCCACGACATCGCCCGAGCGGTCGAGATCGCCCCAGCCGATGTCCGCCCGATGATCGCCGACCTCGTCGACAAGGCCGGGGCCGCCAACGACACGCACCTGGTCGGCCTCGGCCACGCCTGGGGACTCCTTAACGCCAGCCCCGCGCGAAGCGAGTTCATCGAGACGAACACCAAGCCGCGGCACCCCGCGTCGTCTACACGCTGCGCACCGACAACCCTGGTGAAGCAGTTGGCAAGTTCCTCACCCTGATCGGCCTCCGCCGATCTGTGCGCTCCGCCGGCCGCACCCCTGACAACACCACCGGGCGCCGCCCAATCACCGGCATCACCGACAACGCCCCCACCCCACCCCACCCCGGACAACGACCTCATTACCTCCATCTACGAACGAGCCCTTTAGATCTGATGCACCCCGAACACCACCGCACCTCTGCTACGTTCCCGACCGTGAACGACCGCGTATACAAGGGCAACGCGGGCAAGGACGCACTCGACGACCAGGGGTGGCTCCTCGGCCATTTCAAGACCCCCGGCGACCTCCGGCACAGCACGGATGTCGAGATCAAGTGGGGAGTCCACCGGCGCGGTGACCAGCGCACCGCCTGGGTCACCGGCGAGGAACGCGAAAGCCTCCTCGTCCTCGTCAGCGGCAAGTTCCGCGTCCAGCTCCGCGAGGAAGACGGCGGCGACGCCTTGCTTGAGGAACCGGGCGATTACGTCGTCTGGGGACGCGGCGTCGACCACTCGTGGATCGCAGAGGAAGAGTCGGTCGTCCTGACCGTGCGGTGGCCCTCCATCCCCGGCTACAAGGCCCCAGACAGGAGCACCCCATGACCGTTTTGGACACCCGCCCCACTACGTCGGTTGACTTCCTCTCGCTGGAGATCACCTCCAGCTGCCAGTTGACCTGCCCTGGTCAGTGCTACGCCGAGGCCGGCCCGACCAAGGGCCACGGCAGCATGACCACCGACGACTGGCACCGGCTCATCGACGAGGCCGCCGCCCTCGGCACGAGCACCGTGCAGTTCATCGGCGGCGAGCCCACCCTGCACCCCGGCTTCACCGAGCTCGTCGAGCACGCACTGCGCGTCGGCCTGCACGTCCGGGTCCACTCCAACCTCTACAAGGTCCGCGCCGAGCACTGGGCGCTCTTCGAGGACCCGCGGGTGAGCGTCGCCACCTCGTACTACAGCGACGTCGCTGCCGAGCACGACGCCGTCACTGGTCGAAACGGGTCCCACGCCGCGACGCACGCCGCCATCATCGAAGCCGTAGAGCGGAAGGTGAAGCTGCGGGTCGCCATCGTCGATCACGGGGACGGCCAGCGGGCGCAGCAGGCCCGCGCCGAGATGGAAGCCCTCGGGGTCACCGCCTCCGTCGACCCGGTCCGCCCGGTCGGCCGCGCCGCCGGCGGGCTGCTCCCGTCCACGTCGTCGCTGTGCGGACGGTGCGCCAACGGCAAGGCCGCCGTGCTCCCTGACGGCCGGGTGGCGCCTTGCGAGATCGGCCGCTTCCTGGCGACGGCGGGCACCGTGCGCGAGAGGCCGCTCGCGTCGATCCTGGCCAGCCCCGAGTGGGCGCAGGCCCGCGCGAGCGTCCCGGCCCGGATGTCGGCGGACCCCTGCGGGCCGGACTGCGGGCCTTCGGACGACAGCTCGTCCGGGGGCGGCTCCTGCGGGCCGATGGGCTGAGGCCGGCCGAGGTAGAGGAGAAGCGGACATGGACTGGGAGACACATGCCCAGCGGCTGGGCGAGAAGGTAGCCCGGCCCGGATCCCCCTGGGAGGCCGCCGTCGCCCGTACACCTCGGCACCTGTTCGTGCCCCGGTGGTACGAGCGGGACCAGGCGGCTGGCGGCCGGGTAGTGCGCGACGGCGCGGCCGACCCCGACGCGTGGCTCGCCGCTGCGTACAGCGACACCACGCTGGTGACGCGGGTCGGGGCTCTGCACGCCGATCACGCCGAACCGGGCACCGTCGTCACCGCCGGGGTGTCGACGTCGTCCTCGACGGAGCCGGGCCTGGTCCTGGGGATGTACCGGCACGCGGACATCACCGACGGGTGTCGCACGCTGGTGACCACTGGCACCGGCTACGGCACCGCCCTGGCCTGCCACCGCCTCGGCGCCGACCGGGTGACGAGCGTCGACGTCGACCCCTACCTCGTGGAGGCCGCCACCGACCGGCTCGCCTCCATCGGGCTCCGCCCCAAGACCGCGGTCTGCGACCTCACGCAGGGGCCGCTCCCCGGCGAGTTCGACCGGATCGTGTCCACCGTCTCCGTGCCGACCATCCCGGCTGCCTGGCTTCAGGCTCTGCGCCCCTACGGCCGGCTCGTGACCACGATCACCGGAACCGGCCTGATCCTCTACGCCGACAAAACCCCGGACGGCGGCGCCCGCGGCTGGACCTCCTTCGAGCCGGCCTCCTTCATGAGCGCCCGCCAGGGCGAGGACTACGAGGAGACGGTCCCGGCCTCCGTCTGGACGGAGGCGAGGTGCGGCGCCGGCGAGGAGAGCGTCAGCCGCCACCATCTGGTGTTCGTGCCGGAAGCATGGAGCGTCCGCTCCATGCTCCAGCTTCAGGTGCCGGGCATCGAACACCGCCACCGCTGGTCCCCGGACGGCAGGCACACGGTCTGGATGGCCCATCCCGACGGCTCATGGGTCCGCGCCCACGCTACCGCTCCCCGAGAGGCCCCCACGGTGTACCAGGGAGGCCCGCGCCGTCTGTGGGACCCTCTGGAGGAGATCCTGGACCGCCTCAACTGGGTCGGGGAGCTGCCGGTGTACGGGGCGCAGGTCACCATCACGCCCGACGGTGAGACCACCCTCACCCGCGGCGGCTGGACGGCCACCCTGTAGCCGGCCCACCTTCCTACTGCGCTGGGGCTCGAGAAGAGTCTCCGCATTCTGCATCGGGGGTGGGACAGACCTGCTCACCGAGGTTTCCCACCCTCTGGGTGCTGGCATGCGGTCGGGCGCCACGGTGGAGGAGCCGCCGGATACCAGCCAGGTTCAGGGGCAGGGCGAGCTGTCCAGGGTGGACAGAACCCAGGGCGAAGCGCCGCCGGAGGCGCCCCAGTCGCGTACTGCGAGTTCACCACCTGCATGGCGGAGTGCGGGATCCCCGGTGGCAGAGGGCCGACCGGCGCAGTTCCTGGGAAGGTGGGCTCGTCAGCGAGACGGATCGAAGGTGAGCGTAGGAACGCTGTACGGACCGCACGTGGGGCGCAACATCGGGGGAGAGGTGACTTCCTGTAGAGCCAACTCCTGGATGAACTGGACCTCGGCCCACAGCAGATGGGACACGCTGCCGGCGGCCTCGAGGTCTTTGCGTCCGACCGCGACGTGAAGGTGCGGGGCCAGGGAGTCGGTATCCGGGCTCCAGGCGAGGGTCCCGGCGCCGACGGCCTCCACCGTCTCCAGGACCGTCTCGTCCCACACGGGCGCTTCCGGGTCCTGCAGCGGACCGGCTGTCCCCACCAGGTGCACCCGCCGGAATCCGCCGAGGAACATCGGGATGATCGCCTGCCGGATCCCCTGCTCCGCGCAGAAGCCGGTGAGCTCCTTGACGAAGTCGTCGCCGTCGTCGAAGGCCAGCGCGAAAGAGCGCCCCAGGGTCAGTTCGGTGGCTCGCATCAGCCTCGTCCCTCCGCGGTCGTTCCGGCGGGAGCGAACGTCGCACGGATCGTGTCGTTGTCGGCGCCGCTGCGCAGCAGCACCGTCAGGAGGTGGCGGGCTTTGTACGGGTCGAGGTGGCCTGCGCCGATGAGACCGCGGGAGAGCAGGTCCTTCTCCGATCCGTCGAACCCGTACGCGCGCGTGAGGGTGGTGCCGGCTCCGGTGCGGGAGGCGAGGACGACTGGGATCCGCCGGGCCGCCTTCGCGAGGACGGGAACCCAGGTCTCGGGGACGTGGCCGACTCCGAAGCCGGCGATGACCATGCCGTCGACCTGGTTCAGCAGCACCTCCAGGAGAGCGCCGTCGTCGCCGAGGGTGGCGGAGTACAGGGCGACGCGAGCTGGCCTGTCGAGGGTCGCGGCGAGGGGGCGGGGCTTGTGCGCGGGGACGGCGAGCAGGCGGAGGGCGCCTTCCGCGACGACGCCGAGGGCCCCGGTGTCGGGGGCGGTGAATGCGCTGGTGCTGGTGCTGTGCGCCTTGCGGACACGCGCGGGGTCGAAGACCTGGTCGTTGAAGACCACGAGAACGCCCAGGCCGCGGGCGTGGGGGCTGGCCGCGACGGTGACGGCCGCGAGCAGGTTGGCTGGCCCGTCGGCGCCGGCCAGGTGCGGGGCGCGCATGGCTCCGGTGACGACGAGCGGGGCCTGCTCCGCGTACAGCAGGCTCAGCAGGTAGGCGGTCTCCTCCAGGGTGTCGGTTCCCTGGGTTACGACGATGCCGTCGACGGTGCCTTCACCGGCCATCGCCCGGAGCCGGTTGGCGAGGCGGTCAATGTCGTCCAGCGTCAGCGAGGCGCCGGGCTTGCTCGCGAGGGACAGCGTCTGGATGTCGATGTCCGTGCCGTCCAGCTGGGGTACCGCGGCGAGCAGGTCCTCCGCGCTCAGGGTGGGGCGAGCCGCTCCATCACGGTCGGAGGGCATCATGGCGATGGTGCCACCGAGGCCGACCACGACAACGGTGGGGCGGGTGCGGTCCTTCGTCAACGCTGGTTCCTCAGATCACCTTGGGAGCGTAGCGGGTTGAGCCTATCGACCTCCACCGCGGCTGCCTACAGCGCGCCGAGGAAGCGCAGAGTCTGGTCGAGGGCCGTGAGCGTGAGATGACGACTGCGGGGCCGCAGCATGCCGGTGATCCCGCTCTCACCGAGCGCGCGACACCGGGCGACCAGCCATGTCCACTCCAGCTCGAGGTACTCGGCCAGCGCCTGCAGCCGGGCGGCAGGGGTGGGCCCGTCGACGATGCTGTGGGCCTGGGCGTGCGCGATCGCTTCCCGGTAGGGGGCGACATCCTGGACGGCGCTCGTGGTGGCGACACGCCACACGGAGTCCTCGCGTACCCAGTTGGCCAGGATGGCCCGGTCCTGGGCCAGGACGAACCCCTCGGTCTGGGCGTAGGCCGGGTCGCTGGTGATCCACACCGTGATCCGGTGCATCTCCATCATCGCGACGGTGAGGAGCAGCAGGATCCGCTCAGACGGCTCGGTGCTGTCAACGGCCCGCTCCGGGACGCAGAAGGCACGCCCCAGAGGGCTGGCCGCGCCGGCGAAGCGGCTAGCCACGGCCTGGAGGTACTCGTGCTTGTGCCGGAACAGGAGCCAGGGAGCGCACTCTTCGCCGGTGGCTTCCCGGGTCCAGAACACGGGGACGGCAGGCAGTTCGTCGAGACGCCGGGTGATGTACTGCGCGCACAGGCTGGAGCCGAGCCACGCGGCGCCAACCGGTGAGAGCTCCGGCATGTCCGACCTCGGCGGTGCCGAGTCACCGGTCTTGACGTAGTAGCCGAGCTCCTCTGCCCGGTCGGACAGCGGCAGGTCGTCGGCGAGCATGCCGTCGTCCAGGACGTACAGCGCCCGCGCGAGCGAGAAGGTGAGATCGTCCAGCTTGTAGGCGGTAGGGATGCGAGGAACCTGGCCGGTGGTGAGCTGACGGCGGGCGTGCGCGGCGTCCAGCAGATACAGGCCTGTCCCGCCCGCGGCGCCGAGGGAGGCGAGGACCACCCCACGGCGCGACGATCGGACGTAGGACTGCAGGTGCGGCAGGTCGGCTTCCTTGAGCTCGACCTGATCGCCGTCGGGCGCGGCCTCGTACAGCTGCAAGCCGATGGCCGTCCCGTGGAAGTGCCGGCCACCGGAGAGCTCCCAGGTCCCGATGACGCCGGTGTTCGGCTCGCCCGGCACGTATCGGGAGGTGTTCCAGGTGTAGTCCAGGGCCCGCGTGGCGGCGGTGAGGGTGCTCGGGTCAAGCGGGCTGGGCCGCACGATCTCCCGGTGGGGTACGGGCCGGGCCAGCTCGGCAGCGCTCTTGCCGAAGTACCACTCCAGGATCACCGCCGTGTCGCCCTTGGTGACGTGGGCGCCGGAGAGCCACCGCTGGTAGCTGGAACGCGATACGCGGACTTGGGCGAGCTTCGGGAGGCCTAAGCCCTGTGCTGCCTCGCTCGCCATGCGTCCCCACAGAACCTGAAACCGGGCCCACGTCGTGCAGTTCAACCCGGGGGTGGTCTCCAGGAGATGCTGCAGCAGGGTACGTGGTTGCGGCTGCGGCATCCCGGACTCCTTGACGGCCACGGAGTTGTTGAGGTGGGTCATGATGCCTCCGTGCCCGACGTCGCGATCGGGCGGCTCTGGGCAGCGGTGAGCTGTGTCCAGGCCAAGGCGACGAGGTGTGCGTTGCTTCTGGCTCCGGCCGCCTGCCGAAGCTGCGCGAGGTGGTCCTCCTGGGAGTCGCGCAGGTGCATCGGCACGCTGGCCGGGTGGGAGAGCTCTGCGACGGCTCGGATGAGGGCCAGGTCGTCGGAGGTGAACTCGGGCGCGGCCATGGCGGTCTGCGGCGGTGGGAGATGTCCGCCGGCCAGGAGGGCGGCAGCTCGGCCGGCCGGGGTGGTTCCGCCGGCCCGGTAGCCGATCCCCTTCAGGTGATCGCGCACGGTCGTCACGGACACCTGCAGTTCGGCGGCGATTTCCTGATTGGTATTCCCGGCGAGCAGGAGCCGGCCGGTGCGCAGCTGCGTCGGTGTGAGCGGCCGGGGGTTCAAAGGGAGCGCTGCTGTGTCCGGCGCCGGGGCCAGGCGCCTCGCCGGTGAGACGGGGCGGTTCACCGGGCGGAGCACGGGGAGGGAGGGGGCGGTCTCGGCAGCGATCAGGGCCTCGCGCAGCCGGGTCGCGGAGGTGGTGTTGGCCCCCGGGGTGACGACCCAGTGGACGTCCTTGCCTCCCGTGACCTCGCGCGGCGGTATGCCGATGACGGTGCCCCGGCGCAGGACCCGGACCCCGGGCGCCCAGCGGCCCGGCTCGGCTTCCCCGAGCGGCAGGAGAGCCCACCAAACGCGGGTGACGTCGTTGGCCAGGACCGGCCCCGAGCCGCTGCCGAGGCGCCGGAGGGCGGGCGCGGCGATGTCGGCCGGCATGCGGACGGCGTCGAAGTACCTCCCGCACGGGACCGGGACGGTCCGGGACCGAGGAAGCCACGACCACTCCGGGTCGCCCTCGTCGGCCCACGTCCAGACGCCGTCGGCCGAGTCCGCCGGAACACGATCCGTACCGCGAGCGGACTGCGTCGGTGACGCCATGGTCATGGGGACCTGCCTTTCTTCATGGGTGTCGATCAAGTACAGGGGCCCGCGTGGGAAGGTGACGCTTCCTCTCCGCGGAACGATCGGCAGGGCTGCTCGGGATCTGGCGCGCCCCGCGGTGGGAAGGGGCTTCACGGCCCAGGCGGTCCGGAAGGTTGGAGGACGATCCCCGCCCGCCGGTTGAGCCGGAACATGTTCCGCACATGCCAGCCGTCGTTGCCGAGGGACGAGATCTCCTCCTCGGTCATTGCGCACTCGTACGGAGGGAGCTGCCCGTCGTGCTGATCGGCGACGTCCGTGAGGATGTAGAGCCGACCTCGCGGGGCCAGCCACCGCTGCACGTTCGGCAGCAGCCGGGATCGGTCGAAGAACGAGAAGGAGAGCCGACAGGAAACGATGTCGACGCTGCCCGGAAGTAGCAGGCCGGACGTCGCGTTGTTGTCGATGTCCCACAGCTCGTAGCGGGCGCGGCTCACTGCAGCGCAGGCCTGCTCCAGGGCGACCTGGGAGAAGTCCAAGCCGATCGTGTCCAGGCCCCAGGCCGCGAGCTGTCGTGTCCACTTCCCGGTGCCGCAGCCAAGATCGACCGCACGCATACCGCGGACCAGGGACAACCTGCTGTGGGCGGCCCGGCGTTCACCGTCGCCGATGAGCCGGGGTGCCACACGTCCGGAGGCATAGAGGTCATTCCAGTCCTCGGCCGTCAAGGACGGTACGGCCGTCCTGGTCATGCTGATCTCCTGAGTGTGCTGGGGGAGCGCGGCGTACGGGCCGGATACAGCGATCGCGCAGACTGCACCGAGAAGGACGTCGTTCCCCGGGACTGCCCGCTCGCGGAAGTAGGGGCTTGTGGCCTTCCGTCATCGGGAGTGTGGTTGGTGCCGCCAGGTGCCGCCGCGGCATTGGTCGCCGCGTGAGGCGACTGCTCTTCGGTAGCGAGGGGGTCCGAGGCCGGTGTGATCGTTGCAGCGGGTGTGGCGGCGGCATCGCCAGCGGTGATCACGACGACCAGCACCAGGCCGCCGATGACAGCGCCGACCCATAAGAGGGACAGGAGCGGCTCACTGTCCGTGGCAAGGCGCCGCCGAGCCCGAGACCGGCGCTCGTACACCCACGCGACGATGCCGACGGGCAGACGGAGTGTGGCGAGGTAGACGCCCGTGTGGAGGGCGTTCCGCAGCCACCGCACCATCTTCACTGGCGGTCGGACGAGGACGGCAGACCCGGCCGCTGCCCGGCACGGCACGAGAACTCCCGCCGACAGCCGGCGTGCGGGGACGGTGTCGTACGGCGCGTACGCCGGGGGGTTCAGGGCCTTCACGGGACGGCCACCTCCGCCGAGTCCTGCTCCGCTGCGGTGGGCGCGGCCGCCAGCACCAGGAGCGCCGCGGTGTGCGAGAAGGCCTGCGGGAAGTTCCCGAGCTGCTGCTCGGCGTGCGGGTCCCACTCCTCGGAGAGGAGTCCGACGTCGTTGCGGGCATGGAGCAGCGCGTGGGTGAGAATCTCAGCCTCGTCGGTCCGCCCGATGCGCCGGAGGCAGACGGTCTGCCAGCCCAGCCCGATCAGGAAGGTGCCCTCGTGGCCGGTCAGGCCGTCGACGCCCGGCCCGTCGTCGCTGGTGCGGTAGCGCAGCAGGTAGCCGCCCTTGATGGACAGATCCCGCTGGACCGCTTCGATGGTGCCGATGGCCCGCTTGTCGTCGGCGGGCAGGAAACCGGAGAGCAGGGCGTGCAGGACGGCGGCGTCCAGCTCGGTGGAGCCGTAGTACTGGGTGAAGGTGTTGCGCTGCGGGTCGTAGCCCTTCTCGCAGACATCCCGGTGGATCTCGTCGCGCAGCGCGCGCCAGTGCTCCAGCGGCCCGTCCATGTGGCCGGCCTCGGTGAACCGGACGGCCCGGTCGAGGGCTGCCCAGGCCATGACCTTGGAGTGGACGAAGTGACGGCGCGGTCCGCGGATCTCCCAGATCCCCTCGTCCGGCTCCCGCCACAGCTTCGCCACGCACCGGACGAGCCCGGTGATGAGCGGTGCCACCGCCGGCGCCAGGTCCGGATAGTGCTGCTGCGCCTTGTACAGGGCGCAGACGACTTCGCCGAACACGTCGAGTTGGAGCTGCCCCGCCGCGCCGTTGCCGATCCGTACCGGACGGGAACCGGCGTGGCCGGGCAGCCAGTCGAGTTCCTCCTCGGCCAGGTCCCGCTCGCCACCGACTCCGTACATGATCTGCAGGTTGTCGAAGTCGTCGCCGATGACGGTGGTGAGCCAGCCGATCCAGTCCTGCACCTCCTGCCGGTAGCCGAACTCGGCAAGGACTTCGGCGGCGAACGCGGAGTCGCGCAGCCAGCAGTACACGTAGGACCAGTTGCGGGTGCCGCCGATCTCCTCGGGCAGCGAGACGCTGGGGGCGGCCACCATGGCGCCGGTCGGCTCGTAGGTGAGCGCCTTGAGCACGATCAGCGAACGGATGACCTCGTCGCGGCGGGCGCCGGTGTGGGTGCAGCGCGAGGCCCAGGTGGTCCAGAAGTCCGCGGTCTGCCGCAGCAGGGCGGCGGGCGCGGGCAGCGGCGGGGTGGCCTGGTCCGGCTGCCACGACAGAGTGAAGGCCACCTGCTCGCCCTCGGACACGGCGAACTCGGAGTGCAGGTCATCGCCGCGCGCGCCGAGGTGGACGTCCGCGTCGAGCCACAGCCTGCCCTCGTCCAGGCTGGCGCTCACCCGGCGCCCGCCGAAGACGAGTTGCGGCGTCGTGCGTCCGTAGCCCGTCCGCGCCCGCAGAACGGAGCGCATGGCGACGCGGCCGCTGACGCCTTGGACGATGCGGACCAGCTGCGCCGCGTCGCCGGTGGTGGGCATGAAGTCGAGCAGCTTGACGGTGCCGGCCTCGGTGGTCCAGACGGACTCGAGGATGAGGGTGTCTTCGAGGTAGCGCCGCCGGTCCGCCGCGGGCGCAGCGCCGTCCGGGCCGACGGGGCCGATGCGCCACAGTCCATGCTCCTCGGTCCCCAGGATGCTGGTGAAGTGCGCCTTGGAGTCGAAGCGCGGCAGGCCCATCCACGAGATGCTGCCGTCCCGGTCGACCAGCGCGCCGGTGCGCATGTTGCCGAGGTAGGCATGGTCCTCGATCCGGCCCGCACGCCGTCTCGGCAGGGGGGTCTCGGCGGGCTTGCGGGGGGCGGGGATGAGGCTCACGCGGCCACCGCCTTGGCGGGCATGGCGCGGTGCGGGGCGACGACCTGCCCGTCGGGGAGGAGCTCACCGGTGTCCTCGAAGAGCAGGACGCCGTTGCACAGCAGGCTCCAGCCCTGCTCAGGGCGGTGCGCGGTCAGGCGCGCGGCCTCGCGGTCGGCGGCCTCGGCGCCGGGGCAGCGCGGCTCGTGGATACACATGACAGTTCCTTGGGTTACGGGGCGGTGATGATGGCGGCGTAGGCGTGGGAGTAGTCACCCGGGGGCAAGCGGTGGCTCTTCTCCGCCGAGGGGCCCATGCCGGGCGGAAGTTTCTGGTCCCGGCGCCACAGGCCGGTCGGCAGGACGCCGGGCGAGAGGATGGTCCATGGACCGAGCAGCGACTGGATCTGCTGCAGCGTCCTCGGCCGGTAGAGGATGCCGACCTCCGCGTAGTGCCCGACGAGCGCCACCATCGTCTCGGGCGCCACGTCAGTGGTCGCGTGGGTCACCGAGATGGCGCTGCCGGCCGGGAGCTGCTCGCGCAGCGCGTGCATCATCTCGGCAGCGTCAGCGTCGTCCATCCACGGCAGGAGGTCGTGTGCGAGGGCGGCGATGGGTTGGTCGAAGTCGAGGACCCGGCAGGCGTCCGAGGCGAGCAGCGCGGTTACGTCACGGGCGTCGGCGTGCAGGTGCCGGGTGCCGGGCTCTTCGGCCAGGCTGACGTTGGCGTGACCCGCTACGCGGGGGTCGTTGTCCACATAGACGACCCGAGGATTGTCATGGAACACCCGCGCGACGTCATAGGTGTGGGCCGGCCAAGGGAATCTGCTCTCCCGGGACTGCCGCGTGGACGGCAGGCCGTACGAGGGCAGGCCGCACCCCAGCTCGATGAACTGGCCGATCCGCAGCTCGTGTGCCAGCACGGCCACGGCCCGGGGCCGGAACTCACCGCTGATCTGCACCATGGCCCGCAATGGCGGGGCAACGGCCAGGAGCCGCTGGGCGAACTCCCGGTCGACCTCGTAGTTGTCGGTCCCGCCCATGAGGTAGTCGGTGACCCGGGCGACGGCGGGGTGTTGAGTCCAATCGTCGCTGTCGTACGGGCCGGCGGGCCCCCCGGGCAGCGGACGGCACAGCCTCAGGTTCAGGGAACCGGCCTCGTGGTCGAGGTCATGCGGAGGCATCGGGCATCTCCTGTACATACGGGAAGCTGGAGAGGAAGTCGTTGATCGCCGTCTCGCTGTAGCCGCAGAACCGGCCGCGCGCCCGGTCGCCCACTTGCGGGGGTTCGGCGCCCCAGACGACGTTGTGGCACACCGCGCGATCGCGGGACCAGCGGATCCGTGTCCGGGGAGCCCGGCCGACGTCTGATGCGTAGCCAGACCTGCAGGGTGGTGCTCCAGGTCGTCGCCGGGTCCCGGTCGGTGCAGCATCGCGGTCATGACGTGCGGCCTCTAGCCGAGGCAAGGAAGGCGCAGGCGCGGGGTGTCATGCCCGCAGCCCCCATGCCGGGAAGCGTGCGCTCGGGCTGCCGGATCTCGGGGCCGTCGCTGTCGTGGTGAGGCGAGGGACGGACACGCCGGGCGAGGGCCTCCTCGTCGAGGACGAGCAGCCGGGTCATGGGATGCTCAGCGGGCGCGGCGCCGAGCAGGACCGCAAGCAGTCGGGCGACGGTCACGAAGCGGCCCTCCGCTCCATGGCCTCAGCGGCGCGCACGAGCCCCTCGTACGTTTCCTCGCGGCTCCAAGCAGCCTCTACGGCCTCCCGCAGCCCAGCGCTGACGACCTGGGCAACCCGGGAGCCGGTCTCGTAGGTGGGGAAGAGACCGATGCTGACCACCATGCGGTGTCCGTGCAGGGATACCTCGGTGACCGAGCCGACCGTGTGCACGAACAAGAGCCGGCTCAGCGGCAGGATACGGACAACCAGGTCGCCGCCGCGGGGATCCTCCGCACTCACGAGGCTGGCCAGATGCCGCAACTGAGCGGCCACGGCCGCCGCCTGGCTGCCGCCATTTGTCAGCAGCCTCTCATCCAGCAGCACCGTCCGCTGCTGCTTCGCGGCCCAGGGGACCTGGTGCACCCACGACGGCATCCCGAGCACGGGCTCATCGGGGACGACACAGACATCGGGATTCAGCATGAGGTTCTGGTACGCCGGGGTGCGCAACCCGGCGGGCACCACTTCGCAGAACTGAACGACCTTGCTCGCTTGCCGCATCACGGCGATGTAGCGGGCCGCCGCCTCGTCGTCGGCCACGTCGGCCCAGTGGTCGTGCGGGGCCCGGGAGGCGAGGCCCTGCGGCGCACATTGGCCACGGCCGTAGCTTTGAAGGGGCATGTGCCGCACCAGGAACTCGGTCTGCTTCCTCGCCACGCCGTATCGCTGCAGCAGCGTCCGCAGCGCGTCCCGCGGTATGGGCGACTCTGCCCGCTCCCACCGGCTGACGGCCGACGTGGACACCCGTGCGGCAGCGGCAACCTCCTTGAGCAGGACGCCGTTCGCCTCTCGTAGGCATCGCAGGTATAGGCCCGTCACGATCCGGGCAGGAGCCTGCGGCACCTCAAGGGGCGGCGACGGAACGGCATGGAGCATGGCAGTTCGGCCCTTCGCGGGGGTCGGTCGGACAGGTCAGGACAAGTCGCGCGGCTCGGAGCAGTCGGACGGGTTGGGTCCCTGCCACGGCTCTGTCGTGGGCTCACGGGCCGGAACAGGCGGAGACGGGCGTCGTGCTTTCGGGCCGAGAACGACGAGCACACCCATGGCGGTCACAATGAGGCCGGTGAGGATCAGCCCAGATCCTGTCATCAAGGCCGCGGCCCCGATCCGGCGTAGATCAGGACGGCCATCGCGACGACGAACACGGTGATGCGGATCGTGGCGCGGCTGGGCAGTCGCAGGCCTGCGAATCGCCCGGACAACCCTCTGGCGAGGTCGTCGCCCTTCGCGGCCGCTCCGGTGTGCCGCGGGGCCTCGAGGAGTTCGCGCGTGGCCTCGGCGAGCTGGCGCAGGTACACCCGGGAGGGCACATACCCGTGCGGGATCTCCGTACCGCTGATCTTCTGTGCGCGCTCGAGCAGTGCCGCGTGCGAGGGCGGCAAGCCGGCCCCCAACTGCATGACGTGTCCACGCAGCCGGAACACCAGGTCCGCTACATCCTGGTCGGTTTCCGGCAGGGGTGAGTCCTCGCCGAGCACCAGCGCGACGGTCTCGGCGGCCGCAGCGGCACCATCGCGGCCGGCCGCGACCTTGGTGCGGCTCCCGCCTCTGTGTCGCGCCCGGGCGGGCGAGACGGTGGCCACCGAGGCAGAGCGGGCGGACGGCCACACAGTCATCACAGAACTCCTCGGTCGAGTAGAAAAGGCCGAAAACAGGTGCCGGAGTGATCCACACACCCTCGAACAGGCGGGCTGCGGAGCTACGTTGAGCGAACCGTGAAACACCGGCAGCGGATATCCCCAGGCGACGGGGAAGGCTGCCAAAGCTGCCAAAGATCGTTCCGGAACTGAGGGGCACCCCATGGCCCGTACACGCAATGAGGCTCTGGCCGAGAGGATCGCGGAGACAGGCTGGTCGCAGCAGCAGACCGCAGCGGCCTTCGTCCGTGTGGCCGCCCAATGCGGCGCAACCGAGCTCACGGCGGTCGGGCGCTCGCACGTCTCCATGTGGCTGCAGGGGTCCCGCCCGAGCGGGCAGGCGCCCCATATCCTCTGCGAGACGCTGTCGCGCAAGCTCGGCCGCCGCATCACCCTGGCCGACATCGGGCTGCCGCCCGCGCCAGAGGGAGGGCCGGACGCCGGCTCCGACTGGAGCGTCGATGCCCTGACCGTGCTGGCCGAGCTGGGAATGGACGACCTCGACATGCACCGACGCCAGGTACTGGCAAGCGCCGCCTACTCCGTGACCGGGCTCGCCCTGCCCGCCTCCTCCTGGTGGACCGAGGCCGTCAAGACGGCCCGGGCCCGGCCCGCGGCCTCGCCCCGCACCATCACCACGGCCGACATCGACGACGTCCGCCAGACCACCGCCTTCTTCTCGGCCCGTGACCAACAGCGCGGAGGCGCCGCAGGCCGCACCGCGCTCGCCGCCCACCTGAAGTTCGAGGCCGCGCCGCTGCTGACCAGCCGCTTCCCCACCGAGCAGATCCGCCAGGACACCTACTCGGCCATCGCGGAGATGACCTACCTGGCCGGCTGGATGGCCTTCGACGCCTCCGAGCACCGCACCGCCCAGCGCTACCTCACCCTCGCCGTACGGCTCGCCGCCGAAGCCGGTGACGGACCGCTCAGCGGCCACATCCTGCGCGCGATGGCCCACCAGGCAGTCGACCTCGGACATCCCCGCCAGGCCCTCGACCTGGCCGCAGCCTCCATGGAACCCCATCGCTACGGTCAGGCCAGCCCGCGGGAGAAGGCACTCCTGGCCATCGTTCACGCCCGGGCCCTGGCCGCCACCGGCGACCGGCCCGGCACACTCAAGGCCATCAGCCGCGCCGAGAAAGACCTCGGGCAGGCCGGTGCTGACGACGTGCTGAACAGGGTCGCCTTCTTCGGCGAGGCGTCCCTGGCCCACGAGACCGCCTGCGCCCTGCGGGACCTGGGCAGCCCCCGCGATGCGGAGTGGCACTTCCGGCACAGCGTGGCCACCCGGCGGCACCAGCTCTACACGCGCACGCACAGCGTGACCCTCGGCTACCTCGGAGCCGTCCAGGTCCGCCAGGGGCACCTGGACGAAGCATGCGACACCTGGAGCCGGGCGCTCGACGTCATGGTCGGCGTCCACTCCGGACGCGCCCGCGACGTCATCGTGCGCATGCAGCGCGATCTGTCTCCGTTCCGCCGCCGCGGCGGGCACCACGTGGCCGAACTTGACCAACGGGCCCGGGAGATGCTGCGCAGCATAGGCTGACCATGCGACCAGACCGCAGCCCCGCCGCCGTAGGGACGCAACGCCGCCGGCGCCGAGGGAGGAGAAGGGACAGCAGTGGACACGTTCGAGGTCACACCGATCGCCACCGTAGTCGGAGGCCACACCAAGGTCCTGGATGACTACCAGGGCGGCGTCGAATCGGTCATCAGGCTCCATGACCTCTACCCGCTGGAAACCCTGCAGGGAATCGAGGAGTTCTCCCATGTGACGGTGGTGTGGCGCTTCCACCTGGCCCGGCCTGAGGACGTCCATCTTCACGCGCGCAGCCCCCGCAACGACCCGCGCTGGCCGGCCACCGGTACCTTCGTCCACCGCAATCACCGTCGGCCCAACCAGCTCGCCGTCAGCTACCCGAGGCTGCTGGGGGTGGACGGCCGGGACCTGCTCGTCACCGACCTCGACGCAGTCGATGGCACTCCCGTGCTGGACATCGCCCCCTACTTCGTGCAGATGGGACCGCGCGGGACGGTACGCCAACCCGCGTGGCCCGGTGAGATGCTCGAAGCCCACTACTGGTCGCCCGCCGACGAACGCCCCTGACGCCATCGCCACCTCACGCCGCGGGCCATAGAGGACGGTGCGCGGCCTTACGGGTCGCTTGGCTCCCGAACGGGCAGTGCCGTGGAGCATGACCAACTCCTCATTGAGTAGGACGTGGAGCCCCGTCAAGGGCACAGGACGGGCGATGCATCAGCGAGCCGCCCACGGGCCTGGACGTAATCGGGCCGAGTCCGGTCCGCTCATGGTGGTGAACAGACCGGAACCTGGCGCGGAACAGAGTGCCGGGACGGTCAACCACCGCGTCCTGCCCAGAGCCGCGGCCCGCGCCTCCTGGACTGCGGCCCTTCGCCATCAACGCCACCGATGCCTTGGAGAGCCGCCTGGAGGCACTCCTCAGGGGAGAGCAAGGTGTCCACGACGATCTTCGGGCCCGGCACCGAGACTGCCGGCTCGCCACTGCACTCAGCGGGTCGTTCCGCGGAGGTCTGGGCCCGGCCACGTGCCACCTCATCGGGACAGACACACTCGACGATGTGGAGCGCTTCCCCAATACCGGCGGCGAAGCGGCGCAGGGCACGGACCTCGCGGGGCCGGGTAAGGGGACGGCCGTCGAGCACGACTGTGGCTCCGGGACTGGTCTCGAGGTGCCACACAGTGGCCTGGAGGAGGAACTCGTACAGCCTGTCGCTCTGCTCCGGTGAAGGCATGACCGGTAGGGGGAACAGCACCCGCCGCAGTGCGGCCTTGTCGAGCAGGACTGCGGGGATGGCTTTGGCCAGTGCCTGCGCCAGAGTCGTCTTGCCGGTCCACGGGCGGCCGCCTACGGCGACGATCATCAACTCTCCTGTCCACACTCGGATACGCACTCGCCGGTCAGGCCGAGTGAGGCAGTTGGCCAGCGGGCTCGGGGCATCCGAAGAACGCCCAGACGCCTTTGCCTGAGATGCCTTCTCGGTTCGCCCTCCGGGCTGCCGTCCAGCCGTCCGCCATCGCGCTGACCAGGTTCAGTCCTCGGCCGGACGTCGCGTTCACCGAAGGCCGGATGGTCAGCAGCGGCACCTTGCCGGAGTTGTCCGTCACCAGCACCCCCAGAGCGATCCCCGGCCTGAAGGCGAGTGCGACTTCAACGTGCTCGCTTTCGCCCATCGGCCGTGTCCGGGCGTGCACGACCGCGTTGGTCACCAGCTCACTGGTGGCGAGGACCACCCGATCGATGAAACCGTCAGCCTCCAGCCCCCACCCCTCGAGCTGCTCGCGCACGAATCGGCGGGCGTCGCGTACGGCGCCGGCCTCGCTCTCGATCTGGACCGCGGCGCGCTCGGTCCCGTCCCTGAGCGCCAGCACCGCCAGGAACTGCCGGTTCGTCAAGGACGTCATCGCTCACACTCCCGGTTCTGGTGGCGGGCGCCGCCATCCAGAACAACTGACTGGACTGCGGCGCCCGTGGGCTCAACGGCTGGGCGTCAGAAGCCTCGGCTGCCGAGCAGCTTGTCGGGCGGTTTCGAGACCGGCATGATTCGCCGCCGAGCCGCCGGCAGACAACCGTCACCGATCACTGATCAGTTACTTCGGCATGGTCAAGTCACTGATCTGGTCACTGATCCGACAACAAGTCACTGTTTTGCAGACGGAGTCGACAGGCCCTCAATACTCTGTCTGTGGAGCGCATCAGGTGAGGGAGGTCTCATGGATCGTGCTTCGCACCGCCCGTCCTGCGCGAAGCGGCTACGGCAAGAGGGCGCCAGCCGCGGGGAGTCTGTACACGAGATCGCCGAGACGATCCGCGCCCACTGCTCCGTGTCCCCGCTGCGGGCTCAACGCCTGGCCCGCGGGCTGACCCTCAAGGAAGCCGGCGAGGGGTTGAACGCGCTCGGAAAGGGACGTGCTTCCGCTCCCCGGGCGGACGGCGATCAGCTGGGGCACTGGGAGACCGGCCGCCAACCGCGCCCGGCTACGATCGGACTGCTGTGCGAGTTCTATGGATGCACGCCCCAGGACCTGGGGTTCGCAAGCACCTCAGCCGCAGTGCCGCACCCATCCAACGATCTCGTTCTGGCTGGGCAGCCATCCCCCGCATCCGCAGCGGCGCGGACGTCGATTGCCGCCACGTCCCTTGAGCAGCAAGTCGATGCAGCCCGACGTTCGGTGGACCGCACTCTCGCGACGGGCACAGTCACCGCAACCCAGCTGGACCTTCTCGACGAGCAGGTGCTCTGGGCCCGCGAGCAGTACGTCTACACACCGCCAGCGCCGATGCTCCAGGTGCTCCTCGGCCACCTGACGGAGGTCGAGGACCTGGCCGCGCACCGGCAGCCGGCCACCGTGCAAGTCCGGCTTTCCGAGCTGACCGCCATGCTCGCCACCCTGATCGCCGACGCACTCATGAAACTCGGCCACCTTCCCAGGTCCCAGTCCTGGTACGCGACAGCGCGCAACGCCGCAGACGACAGCGGGAACGCCGAGCTGCGGGCGCGGGTACGGGCACAGGCCGCCATGCTCCCGTACTACTACGGGCCGTTGGAGGCCGCCGTCAGTCTCTCAAGAGAAGCCCGCATTCTCTGCCGCGGCCGCCCCGGGGCCACCCTCGCGTTCGCTTCGGCCGCCGAGGCCCGCGCCCTTGCGAAGCTGGGCGACTCACAAGGCGCGGAGGCCGCACTCCGCTCCGCAAGGGCCGCGTTCGAACAGAGCAGGGTCGCAGGCACCGCCGACAACGATGCCTTCGGTTTCCCCGAGCGACGCTTCCGGCTGTACGAAAGCGGAACCCTCACCGCCCTCGGCCATACGAGCCAAGCGCGGCGTGTACAGGAGGAAGCCCTCCACCTCTATCCGGCGAAGACCGGCATCGACCCGGCGCTCCTCAACTTCGAGGCCGCCATCTGCCTCGCGCAAGATCGCAGCCCTACCGAGGCGTGTCAGCTGGCGGCCGCCACCTTCCTCCGAATCGTCCCCGATCACCGGACATCCATCGTGGAAGAACGGGCCCGCGCAGTCATTGAAGCCCTCCCCCCGGGGATACAGAGCGGCCGCGGAGCCCGCGAGCTCCGCGAGATCCTGGCACTTCCTCCAGGACGGATGTGACAGCACCGCGGGTAGTCGGCCAGCCTGGACCTCATGACAGAAGCGGCGCCGGCTCCCGGCGGTTACGACGAGTCCGAGATGCAACAGGTCCTCAAGCGCGGATGCACGGCCGTCGGCCTCGACAGCTCCGACGCACGCCTCCTTCGAGGACACACCAACGCGGTCATACTCCTGGAGAAAGAGCAGGTCGTTGTCAAGATCGCCCGCAAGGGCACTCGCATCGATGACGTGGCGCGCACAGCGGCGTTCGTCCGCTGGCTCATGGACTCCGGGTTCCCGACGGTCCCTCTGCATCCTGTCGACCAACCGGTCGTCGTCGACGGGCACGCCATGACCTTCTGGACCTATTTGCCACAGCCGGACAAGCCGGTCGCCGCGGCGCAGCTGGCCCAGCCACTGCACGCGCTTCACGGGCTGTCCACGCCACCGGTAACGCTGCCAGGCCACGACAACCTCGCAGCGATCCGCCGGTCCCTCGCAGCGATCACGTGCCTCCCAAGAGAAGCACTGCTGTTCCTGACCGAACTCACGGAACATCTGGAATCGGAGGTGCGCTCCGTGGAGTTCGCCATGCCGGAAGGGATCATCCAGGGAGATCCGCAACACCGAAATGCCCTCCACATCGGCGATGGGAAGGCCGTCCTCTGTGACTGGGACACTGTGGCCGTCGGACAGCCCGAGTGGGATCTCGTCACCGTTGAAGTCCACTGCCGGCGCTTCGGCCACGGCCAACAGCACTACGCTGCCTTCGCCGACGCATATGGGTGGGACGTCACCCGGTGGCCGGGCTATCGCCCCCTGGCAGCGATCCGCGAACTCCGGATGATCACAACGAACGCCCGCAAGGTCCACCATGCGCCTGGGAGCCTGGCAGAGGTCGAGCGGCGGGTAGAAGGCCTGCGCCGTCAGGACACCCGGCTTCAGTGGAACATCCTCTGAGCTCCTATGCCGACAGACCGCTTGCCGCCGAGAGCCGCTGCGACTGCCCAGAAGCGCACCCCTGCGCTCGATCGCAGCGGGCAGAGCTGCCTTACTGACTTCGCCGGCCCCGACCAATCCGCCGAGGCGTTCGCCGACGCCCGCAACGTCCTGAGCTCGGTGTCGGCACCCGCCCAGGAGCTGCTGGAGCGCGGCCAGGCCGTGATGGAAGAGTGTGCCGCATGATCCTGGTCCTGTGGGACATCGACCGCACTCTCGTCTACACCGGTGACATCGACCGGCGCGTCTTCCGCGAGACCTTCACCAGCGTTGTCGGGCGCCCTCCGACCGCCCTGCCCGCCCGCGGCACCGGCATCACGATGCCCTTGGCCGTGCGCGAACTCCTACGGGCCCACGAAGTGCCCGAGCACAGCGTGGAGACGCTCGCCGCCCGCATCGTTGCCGAGCTCCCCGGGCGCCTCTCCGGCTATCGGGAGGTACTGGCCAGCGAGGGGGTCATTCTGCCCGGAGCCGTGGCGGCGCTCGACGCCGTCCACCAGGCGGAGGATCTCATCGCGACCGTCGTCACCGGGAACCTAAGAGGCAGTGCCGAGACCAAGCTGTCTTCGCTCGGCCTCGCCAGCTATCTCGATACCACCATCGGCGGCTTCGCGTCCGACGACCCTCACCACCCGGCTCTCGTGCGCATCGCCCAAGACAGAGCAGCCGCCAAGCACGGAGGCCTCTTCGATCGCACCAACACCGTCATTGTGGGCGACTCGCTCGAGGACGTACGCACCGGGCTGGAAGGCGGTGCCAAGGTCATTGGGGTCGCTTCGGGCACCACCACCACCGAGCAACTGCGCGCCGCGGGAGCACATCACGTCCTACCCGACCTCACCGATACCGTCACCCTGCTCGACCTCATCAACGAGACCCATGCCCAGACCTCGGTCGGCCCCCGCTACCACCGGCTCTCCCGGAATCCGGACGTGCTGTTCTGCTACGGCACTCTCCGGTTCGATGCCGTCCTTGAGTCCCTGCTGGGGCGGGTCCCCCAGAAGAAGCCAGCCACCGCCCCCGGATACCGGGCGGCCGCCCTCCAGGACCGCGTCTATCCGGGGCTCGTCTCCGACGAGGAGGGCGGTGCGGCGACCGGCGTCGTTCTGACCGACCTCACGGACAAGGAGTGGCACATCCTCGACGCATTCGAGGACAAGTGGTACGGGCTGCAAGAAGTGCAGCTGTCCAACCGCGAGCGCGCCTGGACGTACGTCTGGACAGGAGGCGATGTACGGGTGGACGACTGGGACGCCGCCGAGTTCGAAGCCCAACACCTGGCTGCTTACGCGGCCCGCTGTGCGCGTCTTGCCCCTGGGCTGGCCGCGGGGCGGCCGAAGGGCGAGTAGGACGAGGCCTCACCTCGGCGCTCTGCCCCTTCACGCCACTGAAGCGGTCCTGCCGCTGAGCGTTCACAGGTGGCCCGTCTCTGGAGCGGAGACGGGCCATTCTGGTTCTCATCTCCCGATCGCGGCCTCCATCGAAACAGATACCGCAGCCGTGCCGCACAATGACCGCGATAGGAATCGAGCTGCTCCCACCGCATTCGATAGCGCATTTCTGGCGGGGGGTGTCATTGGACTCCCCGGGGGTCCTGGCACCGGAATGCCTGAGACAACACGGGCACCAAGCTCGGGAATGCGTTCTGCCTTACGTTCTAAGGCGTACGAGGGGAGGCCTCTTGGGGGCGACACCTTTCGAATGAGCTGGAAGTTCTGCTGCTGGTAGTAGGCAGCGAGTACTGGGGAGCTGCAGTCCCGGCGTACGCGGCTGACGCCCTCGCGTGCAGCGCGGTCGACGGCCCATTCGGCGATGAGCTTGCCGAGCTTGCGGTGGCGTTCGGCAGGGTCGGTGACGGTGCCGTTGAGGTAGTAGGCAGTGTCGGCGGCTTCGGCCGCGGTCCAGGTCCAGGGCGCGGACGTCCGCAGGATCGTGGTGCAGCCCAGGATCCGGTTGTCATGTTCGGTGAGGACCCACATCTCGCTTTGGCGCCGTGTGCAGTTGCTGGCCAGCTCGTGGACGTGTCGTCCCCAGCTGCGCCAGTTCGGGAGCTGGTTGGCCTTCATCCAGTCGGAGCGCGCCTGGATCATCGCAGTGAGGCCGGTCTGGTCAGCTGGCGTGGCTGGGCGCATTGAAAGCATGCGGTCCGCTCCTGTGTGCTCGTCCATGAGCGGTCGGCAGTCTGGTGGTCCGGTCCGCACCTTAGACCTCTACTGCCTGGTAGGCACACCGGTCCTCTGAACTCTGGGCCAGATCGTCATGTGCGGTGTTCCCGTATGTGGCGGGATGCCCTGCAAGCGTTCTCTGGCAGTCCGTCACCTTGTCGATGTCAGGCTGCGGCAGGCCGTGAGCGCAGGAGCCCGTCGGTGAGACGTTGGGCGAGAAGAGCGGCCTGGAGGGCGCCGGCGGGACCGGGTGCGGAGTCGAGCGCGCGGATGAAGGCGGAGCCGACGATGACGGCGTCGGCGTAGGTACCGACGAGTGCTGCTTGCTCCGGGGTGGAGACACCGATGCCGACGCCGACAGGGAGGTGCGTGAGGGTGCGCAGGCGGTCGATGAAGGCGGGCAGACCGGGGTGGAGAGGGCCTTGACTGCCGGTGACACCGGTGGTTGCGGGGGCATAGACCATGCCGCTGGCGGCAGCGCAGACGCGGGCCAGGCGTTGGTCGGTGGCGTTCGGCGCGACGACGAACACGGTGTCCAAGTGGTGTTCGCGGGCGGCTCTCAGCCAGTCGGAGGCCTCTTCGACGGGCAGGTCGGGAATGACGACGCCCGCCCCGCCGGCCGCAGCGAGGCGCTGGGCGAACCGGGCTGCGTTATGAACAGCTCGCGTGTCTCAAGCCCCAGTCTGTCTCAGGGCAGACACAAGGGTGATTCACTGCGTAGCACGCCGGTGCCTGTCTCAGCGGAAGCTGAGAACCGTTGCACGTTCGTGATTTCCGAGCTCGGATTACGGATTGCAGGGCAGGGCGGACAGGGCATAGCCACGGGTGGGTGGCTGAGCTCACGCGAGGAGCATCCGTGCGGGCCGTTCTACAGCCGACGGCCGGGCGGGGTGAGCACCACTCACTTTCCGCAGAGTCCCTTCTGCAAGGCAGGCAGGTTGGCCTCCATGACCTCGATGTAGTCGTCACCACGCGCCTGCTCGGTGACTCCTTCCACCGGGTCGAGGAGAGCGGTCTTCAGGGATCCTGCTGCGGACCTTCTCGTTCGCCCTCGCGGACGACTGGCGGACCGTCGCGCTCTGGCTGGTGGGGGCAACCCTGCTGCACGACCTGGCGCAGCTGCCGCTGTACACGCTGGCCGACCGGGGCGGTCGTACGAGGGCTGGGCGGACACCGGGCCCGGGTGATGTACGTCCGCGTCCCGGCCGCCGCTCCTCCTCATACGGTTCCCGCTGATCAGTGGGATGGTCGCGGGGCGCTACCGGTCCGCCACCGACCCATCACGGACGGCTTTCTGGCTCGCTGGCTGCTGATCAGCGCAGTGCTCTTCGGCGGCTCGGCGCTGCTGCGGGCAAAGCGGGTCCGCCCGCTCGCCCGCGGTCGAGAGCAGGGCAGGCCGCGCAGGGCGACGAAGCAGCGCGCGCCCGCCGACAACTGACCGGTCCTCCTAAAGCGGCTCGGACGGCGGCGCCTCGACCGCTGTGGTCCGGCTGGTCTTGTGCGGTGTAGTGCGCTCACCCGGCCCGACTGTTCGATCCTATCTGATCATGATCGAATATGTGTCAGTAAGGCATGCTTCCGGGGAGTTGATCACTGAGCGGTCACAATCGCCCGGGGTGACTCAACGCCCCTGGCTGGTTACGGCAGCATCGCAGCGGGCGGGCAACGGAGCCGAGTCCCGGGGGCGTACAGAACGTCCCCCTCCACCGACGGGCGAGTGCTTTGGCCGGCGACATGACACACATACAGGAACTGACCGACAGTGAACTCACCGCACCCTGGCGCGAGTCGGGCTCCCAGGAGGCGACCGAGGAGCTGCACCGGCGCCATCACCGGGCGCTCGTGGGCTACGCCCGGCTGTGCTCCCGCGACGAGCACACCGCCGAGGACCTGGCGTCCGAGGCGTTCACCAGCGCGCTGGAAGCGGTGCGCTCGGGCCACGGCCCGCACGGCGCATGGCGCCCGTACCTGCTGACCGCGGTGCGGCGGACCGCCGCCCGCTGGTTCACCACCGAGCGGCGCCACCGGCTGGCGCTGGACTTCGAGCAGTGGCTCGACGAGCGCGACCCGGCCGTCGAGGACGCCGAGACGTGGGTCGTGCGCCAGGAGGAGCGCAGCCTCGTCCGCCGTGCCTTCCTCTCGCTGAACGAGCGCTGGCAGACGGTCCTGTGGTACACGGCCGTCGAGCAGGAACCGGCCGGGGTCACCGCGCGACTCATGGGCCTGACGCCGAGCGGGGTGGCGTCGTTGGCGTCCCGGGCCCGGGAGGGGCTGCGCGAGGCCTATCTGACCGCCCACGCCCAGGACGCCCGCGCCGGCGAGGAGTGCCGGCACTTCAGCGCGCTGCTCGGGGCGTACGTGCGGCGCGGAGAGCACAAGGCGGGCAGAGCGGTGCAGCGGCACCTGGGGAGCTGCGCCCGCTGCCGGGGAGCGGTGGACGAACTCACTCGTCTCAACGACCGTTTCGGCGCCTACCTCGCCACCGGCGTCCTCCTGTGGGCCGGTCCCGCCTACCTGGCCACCCGGTCCGCGTCCGCGTCCCTCGCCGCGTCGGCCGACGCGGGCCCCGCCCGAGCCGGCAAGGGCGGCAGCCCGCTCACCCGCCCGGCGGCCCTCACGGCGGGCGCGGCGGCCCTGGCGGTCGCCGCCCTGGCCGTCGTGTCCCTGCTGCCCGGGGACCCGGACACCGAGGAGAACCGACCCGTGCGGGGCCGGCCCTCGCCCACCGTGCCGTACACCTCCGCGCCGGACACTCCCGCACCGGCCGCCACCGCGCCGAGTCCGCCGCGGCCGGCGTCCACGCCGCCGCGCCCGGCGCCGGCCACCGCACGGCCCTCCGCCGCCCCCGCCGGGGTCCCCCTGGCCGCCTGCACGGGCTTCGACGCGGACGACGGCGAGCTGAAGCCCGCCGCCGACGAGCACGACGTCCCCCGCTCCGTGCCGGGCTGGACGCACAGCTTCCCCGGCGGCTGGCGCGTGGACAACTCCCGGATGCCCGACAACGGTGTCAGGGAATGGCGCGGCTGGACCCTGACGACCCGGGACTTCTGGGAACGCACCGCCCCGGGGCAGTACCGTGAGGACTTCTCGCTCGGGCGGCGGGTGATCGCCGTCGCGGATCCGGACGAGTGGAACGACCTCGGCGAACCGTCCCGGACCAGCACGTTCGATTCGACCCTCGTCTCACCGGCCTGCGCCACCCCGCCCGGCGGCCGGCTCACGCTCAGCTACGTGACCCACTACTGGCAGCTGGGAGCCCAGCGCGGAGAGGTCCTGGTGTCCTTCGACTCCGGCCCGGACCGCCTGCTCAAGGCCTACGCCGCCGACCGGTTCGACAGCAGGGAGAGCCTGGCCGTCACCGTGCCCCGGGGGGCCCGGACGATCACCGTGAAGTTCCGCCTGAGGGACGCCCGCAACGACTGGTACTGGGCCCTGGACGACGTACGCCTCTCCTGAGCGCTTGGTAATGGTTCGGCAAAGCAGCGGGACGGCAGGCGTGGGGGCTCCTCTCTGTGGCCGAGCCGCTCGCGGCGCCGCCGCGGACGACGGCGGCGCGCGGCTCCCCGGGCAGCAGCGGAGAAAGGGGCGGACGTTGACCGACTGGTCTGCGGCGGACAGGACATTTGAGCACGGCAGGGAGACGACCGAGGGAGAAGAAACGTTTGGCCATGCGCCCGGGGAGCAGCACGGGACTCTCGGGCGGAGCCGTCCGCTGTCCCTGCTCGCCGCCGCCCTGACGTGCGAACCGGCCCAGGGCGAGGCGATCCTGCTGGACCTGGCGCGCCGGGCCGGGTGGCGCCTGCCGCCGCGGCTGCACGCCGTGGCCGCCGCGCCGCCCGCCCCCGCCGGGCTCCCCCGCTGCAGGCCGGGCTGGCTGGCCGAATGGGGCGGCGCACAGCCGTACGTCCTGATCGCTCAGCCCGGGCCCGAACCGGCCGGGCTGCTGGACCGGCTGCTCGCAGGCCGTCCCGTGGTCGTCGGGCCGGCGCTCGCCAGGGAACAGGCCGGGACCTCCCTGCGGTGGGCCCGCACCCTGCTCTCCCTCGCGGTCGACCCCGCCCGGCCCGCCCGGCCGGTGTACGTGGACGACCACCTGCCGGCTCTGCTGCTGGCGCAGGACGAGACGCTGCTGCTCCAGCTGGTCAGAGGGCGCCTCGGTCCCCTGTCCGCCCTGCCGCCCGCGCAGGCGGAACGGCTGGCCGAGACCCTGCTGGCGTGGTTCGAGTCCGGCAGCGCGGCGCAGACGGCGCGGCTGCTGCACGTGCATCCGCAGACCGTCCGGTACCGCATCCGTCAGGCCGAGCGGATCTTCGGACCCGAACTGAAGGAACCCCGCCACCGGCTGGAGTTCGTCCTGGCGCTCAACGGGCTGCGGCTGACGGCGCGGGCCCGCCGGAGCCGCGCGGCAGCGGCCCTGCGCAGGAGCCGCGGTCACCGCAGCGCGTGACGCGGCGGCTGCCGCGGCACCCCCTGGCTCCCGGCCGGAGGCGGCGGCTCACGGCCACAGGCCCGCGGCCAGCGACACCAGGAGGACCAGCACGGCCGCCGCCAGGAGCCCGGCGGGGACCGCGCGTCCGCAGGGCCGGCGTCCCCGCCGCGTGCGCCTGCCGTGTGCGGCACGCGGGCCGGGGACCCGCCGCTGTCCCGCGCCTGCCGGGGCCGGCCGCGCCCCGCCCGCACGGGGACGCTGGGACGCGTCCTTGGCGGTGTGGTAGGCACCCGCCGGCCACCAGCCGAGGAGTCTGCGCGGCAGGTGCACGGGCAGCCGGGCCTGCAGACCGCGCAGCTCGCGGAAGAGTTCACGGCAGTCGGCGCACAGCCGCAGATGGCCGGTGTCGTACGGGCCGTTCCACGATTCCCCGGGGCCCAGAAGCACGCTGTTCACGAAGCGCAGGCATGCGGTCTGCTCCACTTCTTCAGCCTGGCCCAGCGGCGAGGGTTTCGCGAGTACCTGTCCGGGCTGCTGGCGCCGCGGGAGCGGAACAAGACGATCACCTGCCTGGCAGGGGCAGAACCGGTGGCCGGTGCGGGGACGCCGGGGGTACAGCGGCTGCAGTTCTTCCTGTCCGAGTCGCCCTGGGAGGCCGAGCTGATCAACGACCGGCGGCTTGAGCTGCTACGCGAGCAGCCGGCGACCGCCCCGCACGACGACGGGGTCATCGTGATCGACGACTCCGGGGACCGCAAGGACGGCACGGCGACCGCGCACGTGGGCCGGCAGTGGCTGGGCCGTTTAGGCAAGACGGACAACGGCATCGTCACGGTGACCACCGTGTGGACCGACGGCCGCGTGTACTACCCGCTGCACGCGACTCCCTACACCCCCGCCCACCACTTCGCCCGCGGCCCAGCCCCTGGTCAACTGCGCCTTCTCCTTCTGCTAGGACCAATGGTTCGCCCCAACCGAACCCCTGGACGCCACCGCGCCCGACCCGCACCCCGACGAGGGGCCAGAGAGGGGGACCGACCCCGTCCCACCAGCCCCAACGGCCCTGCTGGCCCAGGGCCTTACGGGCCATCCGTTCCTGGCTCAGCCCCGCCGTCACCCTCAACCGATGGTGGCGAGCATGGACGGACACCGACCCACCCTCCGAACTCCGGGCCCTGATCGACGCGGTCACCAACGGACACGGCATTGACCTCTACCTCCGGATTTAACGAACTATCGGTAGGAGAAGCGCTGTTTGTCCGCATCTCAAGTGTCGGGTTACCAAGACGTGGCCCACCCCGCACTCATGCGGGAATCGTGCATGTCTTGGAGAAGCCTGTATGAAGATCCACGCCCAGTCCCGCCCCTCGAGCACCTCGGCCCTCCGTCGCCGCGCCGCCGTTCTGGCCGCGGGCGTGGGAGTCTCAGTCGCCATGGGATCCGGGGCAGCTCTTGCCGCGCAGCCTTCCCAGTCGGCGCCGACCCAGGCAGGGGCCCAGAAGGTCGCGGCCGCGGGCCTCAACCAGGCAAAGGCGCAGAAGAAGCAGCCGTCCGGCTGGGTGACTCCGGTGTCCAAGTACACGCTGGGCCCGAAGTTCGGCCGCGGAGGCGCCCTGTGGTCCAACAAGCATTCGGGCCAGGACTTCTCCGCGCCGAGCGGAATACCGGTCAGGGCCGCGCACGGCGGCATTGTGGTCGAGGCCGGCTGGGGTGGCGCGTACGGCAACAACGTCGTAATCAAGCATGGCAACCGCTCCTACACCCAGTACGCGCACATCTCGAAGACTACTGACTTCAGCTCGTCAGGGTGAATCTTGACGAAGTCCCTGATGGGGCTGGAGCGGTGGCTGTATCCCGTGGTGTGTGAGGTATGCGGATGGGGGCGGGCTGACCGCTGCGGGACGTCGGCGCCGGGAGTCGGTGCGGATGCAGGCGGCCGAGCTGTTCGAGCAGAAGATCATGCCGCCGGAGGTGGCACGGCGTTTGCGGGTGAGCCTGAAATCGGCCTACCAGTGGCATCAGCTGTGGCGGGACGGCGGTCGTAAGGCTCTGGCCTCCCGTGGTCCGGGCGGGTCGCGGTGCCGTCTGTGGCCGCGCTGCTTGGAGAAGCTCGCCGGGTATCTGGAGCAGGGTCCGGCCGCGCACGGCTGGGTGGAGGACCAGGTGTGGACGGCGGCGCGGGTGGCCACGCTTGATCGGCCGGAAGTTCCACGTCTCGTACAGCGTCTCGGGTGCCACGAGGCTGATGCACCGGCTCGGCTTCAGTCCGCAGGTCCCCGCACGGCGGGTCGCCGAGCGCGACGAGCAGGCCGTCACCGTCTGGAAGGAGGCGACTTGGACGGAGGTAAGAGAGCACGGGCGGCCTGCGGGGAATACATCTGTTTCGAGGACGAGGCAGGCTTCACCCGCCGGCCGCCCCGGGGACGCACCTGGGGCCGACGCGGCCGCACCCCGGTCGTGACGGTCAGCGGGCGACGCTCGGGACGCCTGTCGGTGGCCGGGCTGATCGCGATGCGGCCCGGTTCCCGCAGCCGGCTGTGCCACCGCCTGCGCACCCACCGAGCGGGCAAAGGCAAACGTCGAAGCATGGGCGAGCGGGACTTCATCGCACTCGTCGACGGCGCCCACCAGCTCCTCAGGGCACCGATCGTGCTGGTCTGGGACCGCCTGAACACCCACATCTCCCACGCCATGCGTGAGCTGATCGCCGAGCGCGAGTGGCTGACGGTGTTCCTGCTGCCCGCCTACTCACCCGACCTCAGCTCCGTCGAGGGGGTGTGGGCACACGTCAAACGCAGCCTGGCCAACCTCGCCGTCGTCGCCCTCGACCGGCTCGAAGCCCTCGTGCGCAACCGACTCAAGCCCCTGCAGTACCGCCCCGCCACCCTCGACGGCTTCATAGCCGGCACCGGCCTGACCCTCGACGATCCGGCCTGACCCTGACGAGCTGAAGTCAGTAACGTCCGCGTCGGCCAGGAGGTGAACACGGGCCAGCAGATAGGCAAGGTCGGCAGCACCGGCAACTCAACTGGTCCGCACCTGCACTTCGAGGCCCGCACGACGCCGAAGTACGGTTCGGCCGTAGACCCGATGGCCTTCCTGCGACAGCGGGGCGTCTCCGCGTGAGCAACGGACGCCGACTGGCGGTGTGACCCCGAGGATGGCTCCCGCCATCCTCGCGGCGCGTACGTCACAGTAAGCCGCAGAGGCGTGCTGCCCACTAAAGGCGGGACACCTGTGCTGTCCGGACAGGGCCGGGTCGCCTTCTACGGCAAGCGGCGACCCATCCCCTCTGGGGAGTACGTTCCCGCCCGGAGCGTGCTCGGTGGACTCTCCAGCTCATGCCAGATCCCCCCATTCGGCTCTTCCCCAGCGCCGCCCGGACGCCGTCTGCAACGGGTTGGCCAGGGAACGTGCCCGTACCGCGTTGGTGCGGAGCGGTGCCTGCTGCCAGGTCCCCCACCCTCCCCGCCCACCGGAGCCCGACGAACCAGGGCGGGCTGATCACGCCGTCGGTCGCCTTACCCCCGGGCGGTCCCGGTACTGGGAGAGGTACTTGCCGTCCATGCGGTAGCGCAGCCGGAGCGGCCAGCTTCCGGCCACTATGGGCTTGCGGTTCTTGACGAGAAGGGTGCGGCCACCCACGTCCGGCATGGAAATGGATGCCATCCGCGCCACCTTGCGCAGATCAAGACGGGTGGCATCACCCCCCGTGAGCGCCGCCGCCGCATTGCGCCCCGCCGTCTCCGCCTGGAGACGCGCCATGATCCATGTCTTGGGGAGGTCGAGCCCTACGCCCTGTAGACAGCTAAAGTCGCCCGCCGCGAAGACGTTCCGGAACGCTGGTGTCGCGAGCGTGCCGTCGACCTTCACCAGCCCGCGCTCGTCCAGGAGTTCGGCCGGGAGGCCCACGTCGGGGCCTCGCAGAGGGCTCGTTACAGCAATGATGTCCGCGTTGATGGTTGTCTCGGACAGCACCAGCTCGCCGTCACCGATCCGCTCCACGTTGGCGTGCCTGACAGTTTCAACGCCGGCAGTGCTGGCGACGGTCACCAGCCGGGCGGCGGCCTTTGCGCCGAACTGACGGTCCATGGCATCGCCGTCCTCCACCGCGAGAACGCGGACGGCCCTCCGTCCTGCGGCTCGCATGGCCTTGGCGACCCAGCCCGCGTACTCCAGCCCCGGTCCGATCCGCTCGCCAGTCAGCAAGAAAACGATAGTTCCCTCGTTCAGCCCGTTGAGTTCGCCCAGAAGCTGCCGTGCTTCGGAGGGATCACAGGGAAACAGAGCGTGCTCATCGCTGCCCGGGATGCGCTGCCGGTCCGCGGGGGCTCCGGGGGCAAGGATCAGTTGGCCGTAGTCCACGCGCTTACCTGTTGATGTCAGGACTAGTTCACGCGTTTCCGGATCGATGGCACCCACGCCGTCCTCGATGCGTTCGAAGCCGTGTCGCTCCGCGATGCCAGAAAGGGGGATGGACAAATCCTCCGTGGGGACAGCCGCCGCCGGGAGATAGACCAGCCAGGGACGATAGAACAGGTCAGGCTGCGGACTGATGAGCGCGAGACTCGCATCCGGGGCGTGACGTCGCGCGGCGACCGCGGCGTCGACTCCGGCTGCTCCTCCTCCGACCACCACTACATCGAAACTCATCGGACCGATTCCCCCTCGGCAACAACGGTTACAGAGCGCGATCTTCCTTGACATGCGAACTACTGCGCACCACAGTACATGACGTCGGTATGCGACATACCTTCAGTTCATTGGGGGCTTTGTGAACAACGGGGAAGGCCTGGTCAAACGACGTTCTGACCAGGCGAACGGGGAACCAATCGCTAGCTGCGAGGACTGCACCGTCCGAAGGGTCGGTGAGAGGTTGAAGGGCTCGGTCCGGCTGGTGATGCACCAGACGCAGCAGACGCGTAGGGCTGCAATGGGGGGCGTTCGATGTCCGGTGTGCGCATGATCGAGCGGTCCGCAGCACACTCCTGCGACCCGCTGACCGAAAGGTGCCTCGACTGTGAAGGCACCGTCATCATCCTGATCGAGCCGCACACAGTGACCCGCACCGGTCTCCAGCACATGCTCGAAGAGGCCTGTCCGGCATCCGAGGTCATGGCCGTCGCGACGCCCGATGACGTCCAGATGGAGCGCCCAACCGCCTGCGTGACGCTCGTACTCTCGGTCGGAGCGCTCTCGGGAGCGCTGGGCTCGCTGGGGCCCCTGCTGGCACGCCCGTGCACGCGGCTCGCCCTGCTAGCCGGAGCCCTGGACCGCGACCGGTTGCACCTCGCGGCCGAGTTACCGATCGACACGGTCGTCCGCGCACAGGATCTCAGCGTGGCGTCGCTGGCGGAGATGCTCGGAGCCCTCCGCCGGGGCATGGTCTCCGTCTCCAGGACCACGATGCGAGAGCTGCTGGCACTCGCCGCCGACCCCGCCGGGACCGGTGGACCGAGCCGGCCGCCGCTCAGCGCCCGGGAACTGGACACACTGCGGTTGATGTCAGCGGGGCTGAGCAATCGCGAAATAGCCAAGCGCATGTGCATCACCGTCCACGGAGTTAAGCGCCACGTGGCCAACATCCTCGTGAAGCTCGGCTGCCAGAACCGCACTATGGCAGTCGCGCTGGGGCTGCGGCAGGGACTGGTCGACCTGGGGAACGCGACCGGACACTAGGGCTGTGGGCCCCTCCCCCGTTCTTCGGAGACTGCTCTCCAGAGCGATGGACGGGGCCCCGATCCACTTGTGTATCACCGCGAGGCGTGCTGGGGGCACAGCACTGCCGTCAACCGCTCGCTGAACCCCATGGGATCATCCAGGTGGAAGAAGTGCCCACCCGACAACTCCGTGAGCGTGAACTCCGACCGTGTCTCCAACTGCCACGCCGCCATGTCCGCAGCCGCCGCCTCGGTATCGTCCCGACCTGCGAAGACGTGCAGCGGACACCCCAGGGCCGGTCCCGGCCGGTACTCGTACGTCTCAAAAACGGCGAAGTCGGCACGCAGAGTAGGCAGCAGGAGTTTCCGCAGGGCATCGTTGCCGGCGACCTCGTCAGGAATCCCGTTCAACTCGATGGCGCTCAACCACAGTTCGTCATCATCCAACGCGCGGCGCTGAGGCAGAGCGGCCCGCTCGGGTGATCGGGGTGCCTGGCAGCCGGAGACCACCACGCACTCCGCCCGCAGGCCGAAGCGTGCCTCCAGTACTCGGGCCACCTCGAACGCGACGAAGCCGCCCATGCTGTGTCCCCACAGCGCGAACCGGCCCCGCAGCTCAGGCGCCAGTTGAGGCAACGCTGTCCTGACCACCTCCGGCAGGTTGTCCAGGGCAGGTTCACCGATCCGGGACTCCCGGCCGGGCAGGTGCACGATCCTCAGGGAGAGGTGTGGGGCAAGGTGCCTGGCGAAGGGCCGGTAGACGCCCGGTCCGGCTCCTGCGTGCGGTACGCACACCAGGGTCAGCGCCTGTGGGGAAACCGCTGCTTGCGGCTCGAGGAGCCACGGGACTGGACGTCGGATGTGACGGGAGGTGCGTGCACTGGACTGGAACATATGTGATCTCGCCTCCGCGATGGCTGGGCGTCGCAGACCTTTCACCGGACCGTGTGCAGGATGTCGAGAGCGCCCTCCTCGTAGAGGCGACGCGTCGCCTGCCGCTGCCTCTTGCCGGAAGACGTTTTCGGAAGCGTCCCGGGCTTGATGAACAGGACCTCGTGCGGGGCGTGCTCGGACGCCTCGCACAGGCTGTCCATCACTCGGCGGCCCAGCGCCTCCAGATCGGCCCCGGCGCTGCGCCCCTCGGCCACGACCACCATGCGCTCCCGGTCCGGCAGCGAGAATGCCACGACGTTGCCGGCTCGCACTCCGGAGACGCGCTCGGCGACCATCTCATAGTCCTCGGGGTAGAGATTGCGCCCGCCCACAATGACCATGTCCTTGATCCGGCCGCAGACCATGAGCTCGCCCTCGTCGAGGAAGCCCAGGTCCCCCGTGGCGAGCCATCCGTCTTGGTGAGTGTCAGCGGAATCGACATTCCCTCCCGCCGTCCAGTAGCCGGGCGTCACACCGGGACCCTTGACGAGAACTTCGCCGACCGCGCCGTCGGGCAGGACACGACCGTCCTGGTCGCTGATGCGGACCTCGGTTCCGGGGACCGGTGGGCCACAGCTCACCAGGCGGCGCCCGGGGGCAGCCTGGACGCCCGGAGCTTCGGTTCGGCCACGGTCCCCGACGGGGTCGACGACACGCACAGGGGTGGCGTGGTCGCTGCCCGAGACCGCGAGCGTTGCCTCCGCCAGTCCGTACATCGGGCACATCGCCGTAGCACCGAAGCCGTAACGGCCGAGTACCTCCTGTGTCATGGCCAGCGCGTCGGCGTCGATGGCCTCGGCACCGTTGATCGCGATGCGCAGGCCGGACAGGTTCAGCGCAGCGGGGCGCAGCGCCTGCACCTTGGCGGCCAGACCGTACGCGAAGTTCGGAGCGGCGGTGAACGTGCCGCCGTAGTCACTGATGGTCCGCATCCAGCACGCGGGCTGCTGCATGAACGTCTCGGTGGCCATGATGACAATGTGGGCACCGCCGGCGGCTATGCCTGCCAGGGAGACGATCCCCATGTCGTGGTAGAGGGGAAGCCAGCTCACGTACGTGTCGTCGGGGCCGAACCCTGTGCGCTGGCCCGCCGCCGCGATGTTGCCGATCAACTGGCCCTGCGTCACCGGAACGGCGCGCGACAGCGCGGTCGTACCCGACGTGAACTGCAGCAGGCCGACACTGTCCGGTGACGGCATGGGCAGCCCTCCGCCTGAGAGGGTGGGGGACGTGCGCAGCTGACGCAGGCTGACCGCAGGAGCGGCGACACGGCCGGCGAAGAGTTCGGCACTCTTCTCGGTCGTCACCAACAGGACGGGGGCCGCGGCCTTGATCCGTCGCTGTACCTCCTCGACGAACGCGTCGGCGTCAGCGCGCCGAGGACGCGGCAGGACCACCGGAGTCGCGCCGAGTCGCCAGATGCCGAACAGCGTGATGAGCAGATCCTTGGTCGTGGGCGACAGCAGGCATACGCGGTCGCCCGGGGAAACTCCCCTGGCCCGCAACGCCCGGGCCGCCTGCTCGGCCAGCTCCGCCAGTTCCGCGTAGCCGATGCGACGCGGGCTCAGGTCAGCGTCGAGGACCGTCAGTCCAGCAGCAGCGGGAGCCTTGAGGAGACCCTCGGTGATCGAGTAACCGCTTGCCTCTGACACGAGGAATGACCGGTTCGGGACATGGTGGGACGCCACGGCTACCTCCGCGATCGGTGATGTCTGGCGGCGACGCTAGGCGCGCGACAGCCGGAATCGGATGCGGCCTGCGGCTATCTCTTCGGGCGAGTCCGGTGGCCGGGAGAGGTAGCCATGTGGCCACGCCCCATCGCTGTACTCCGACGGGCGTTGTGCCGCACGGCTCCGACAGGAAGCGTCGAGGCGCTGTGCCCTGTAGCCCGCAAGCGCGAGGAGTAACCGCCGTGGAAGCTGCGTCCTTCCCAACCCCCGCCGGTGCAGACCTGGCGGATCCCGAGTTCACGGAGTCGGTGCTGCGTGAGGAGAACCCCGAGCGGCGCCGCGAACTGATCGCCGGAGCTCTCCTGGCGTTCTTCGTACGGACCGATTCCCTGCCCCAGGGCGCGGAGGTGGACACGCCCACCACGCTGGAATCCCTCACCGCCGTGGAACTCAACGCCGTCCTGGAGGCACGGCTCGGTGTGGAGCTCGGTCTGCCTGAGTTGCGCGGTGCAGTGACTGCTGACCAACTTGCTGATGACATCGCCGGCTTGCTGGGCAACGGCTCAGCTCCGGGCGCGGGCGCCGTCTTGGTCGCGGATGACGACGGACGCTTCGAGCCGTTCGGGCTGACGGACCTGCAGCAGGCGTATCTGCTGGGCCGTGGCGGATTCTTCGCCCTGGGCAACGTACCGGCCGCCTTCTACGCCGAGATCGACGCCGACTCGCTGGACGTGGACCGGCTGGAGCGGGCCTGGAACACGGTCGTGGCACGGCACGACATGCTGCGTACCGTCTTCACCGACGACGGCCGCCAGCAAGC
>NZ_JBEXQG010000060.1:0-55578 GCF_040612485.1 Streptomyces sp. NPDC006385 | reverse complement strand
CGGCGCCCCCATCGGCGTCGAGCGATCAGAACTTGTTGCGTGGCGTGATCCCCAGCGACATGCCCGACAGGCCCCGCTGCCGGCCGCCGAGCTTGCCGGCGATCGCCCGCAGGGCCGAGCCCGCCGGGGAGTCCGGGTCGGTCAGGACCACGGGCTTGCCCTCGTCGCCGCCCTCGCGCAGGCGGACGTCGATGGGGATGTTGCCGAGGACCGGGACGTTCGTGCCGGTCGTGCGCGTGAGGCCGTCGGCGACGGCCTGGCCGCCGCCCGTGCCGAACACGTCGACCATCTCGCCGCAGTGCGGGCAGGGCAGGCCGGACATGTTCTCGACCACACCGACGATCTTCTGGTGGGTCTGGACGGCGATGGACCCGGCGCGCTCGGCGACCTCGGCCGCCGCCTGCTGCGGGGTCGTGACGACCAGGATCTCGGCGTTCGGGACCAGCTGGGCGACGGAGATCGCGATGTCGCCGGTGCCCGGCGGGAGGTCCAGGAGCAGGACGTCCAGGTCACCCCAGTACACGTCCGCCAGGAACTGCTGGAGGGCGCGGTGCAGCATCGGGCCGCGCCAGACGACCGGGGCGTTGCCCGGCGTGAACATGCCGATGGAGATGACCTTCACGCCGTTCGCGGACGGCGGCATGATCATGTTCTCGACCTGGGTCGGACGGCCGTCGGCGCCCAGCATGCGCGGCACGCTGTGGCCGTAGATGTCGGCGTCGACGACGCCCACCTTCAGACCGTCGGCCGCCATCCCCGCCGCCAGGTTCACCGTCACCGACGACTTGCCGACGCCGCCCTTGCCGGACGCGACCGCGTACACGCGGGTCAGCGAGCCCGGCTTGGCGAACGGGACCTCCCGCTCGGCCTGGCCGCCGCGCAGGGCGTTCGCCAGCTCCTTGCGCTGCTCGTCGCTCATCACGTCGAGCGTGACGTCGACGCGGGTGACGCCCCCGACCCGGGAGACGGCGTCCGTCACGCGCTGCGTGATCGTCTCGCGCATCGGGCAGCCGGAGACGGTCAGGTACACGGTGACCGCGACCGCACCGTCCGCACCGATCTCCACCGACTTGACCATCCCCAGTTCGGTGATGGGGCGGTTGATCTCGGGGTCGTTCACCGTCGCCAGTGCTTCGCGCACCGCGTCTACCGTAGCCATAAGGACGATGGTACGGCCCGGTAGCCATGCCCCGGAAAGTCTGTCAGCGGTCGTCTACGTCACGTCCGCGCGACCGTTCCGCCGGGAATACGCCGGGCTCGTGGTGGCCGTCCGGGCGGTGGCCGTTCTGCCGCTCCTCCAGCTCCTTCACCACGTCCTGGAGCTCCGAGCGCATCCAGTCGCGGGTGGCGACCTCCCCGAGCCCGATGCGCAGCGCGGCGATCTCGCGGGTCAGGTACTCGGTGTCGGCGATCGACCGCTCGTTCTGCTTGCGGTCCTGTTCGAGCTCGACCCGGGAGCGGTCGTCCTGCCGGTTCTGCGCGAGCAGGATCAGCGGGGCGGCGTAGGAGGCCTGCAGGGACAGGGCCAGGGTCAGGAAGATGAACGGGTACTCGTCGAACCGCAGGTCGCGGGGTGCGGAGATGTTCCACAGCACCCACACGATGATCACGACCGTCATCCAGACGAGGAACCGTCCGGTGCCGATGAAACGGGCGATCCGCTCCGACAGCCGACCGAATGCCTCCGGATCCCACTCGGGCAGGAGCCGGCGGCGCGGCGCCCGGGGCTGGTCGAGACGCGCGCGGGGCCCCCGGGTGGCCGCTGTGGCGCCCGACGCCATCCGCTCGCGCGTGCCCTCGCGCTCAGGAGCCATTCGCCGCCACCCCCTCGCCCGCGTCCTCGTCCAGGTGGAACTCCGTCTCCCGCCAGTCCTCGGGCAGCATGTGGTCCAGCACGTCGTCCACGGTGACCACGCCCAGCAGCGAACCGGACTCGTCGACGACGGGTGCCGCGACCATGTCGTACGTCGCGAAGAACCCGGCGACGACCGGCAGCGCGGCGTCCGGCGCCAGGGCCTCCAGGGCCTCGTCGACGAGCGAGCTGACCAGGGTGTACGGAGGGTCGCGCAGCAGGCGCTGGAAGTGGACCGTGCCGAGGTACTTGCCGGTGGGCGTCTCGTCGGGCGGGCGGCAGACGTAGACCTGGGCGGCGAGGGCGGGGGACAGGTCGGGGTTGCGGACGCGGGCGAGGGCGTCGGCGACGGTGGCGTCCGGGCGCAGCACGATGGGTTCGGTGGTCATCAGACCGCCCGCGGTGTGCTCCTCGTACGCCATCAGGCGGCGCATGTCGGCCGCGTCGGCGGGCTGCATCAGGCTGAGCAGCCGCTCCTGGTCGTCCTCCGGGAGCTCACCGAGCAGGTCGGCCGCGTCGTCCGGGTCCATGGCCTCCAGGACGTCGGCGGCGCGCTCCTCCTTCAGCTTGCCGAGGATCTCGATCTGGTCGTCCTCGGGGAGTTCTTCCAGGACGTCGGCGAGGCGGTCGTCGTCGAGGGCGGCGGCGACCTCGGCGCGGCGCTTGGGGGAGAGGTGGTGCAGGACGTTGGCGAGGTCGGCGGGGCGCAGCTGCTCGAAGGTGGCCAGCAGGCTCTCGGCGCCCTGCCCCTTCTCCTCCGCGGAGAACCCGGTGACGGCGGACCACTCGACGGTCAGCGACTCGCCCTTGGCACGCCTGAAGGCGCCGCTCTTGCCGCCCTTGCGTACGAACACCTTGTCGATCTCCCAGTCCCGCCGGGCCGGCAGTTGCTGCACCGACAGGTCGAGTACGGTGACCTCCTCGCCGGTCTCGACGAGCGTGACGCGCCGGTCGAGCAGTTCGCCGAAGACGAGGCGCTCGGTGGGGCGCTGTTCGAAGCGGCGGACGTTGAGCACGCCGGTGGTGATGACCTGGCCGGACTCGATACTGGTCACGCGGGTCATGGGCAGGAAGATGCGGCGCCGGGTGGCGAGTTCGACGACCAGGCCGAGCAGACGCGGGGGACGCCGGCCGACGCGCAGCATGACGACGAGATCGCGGACGCGGCCGACCTGGTCGCCGTTCGGGTCGAAAACGGCGACGCCGGCGAGGTGCGAGACGAAGATCCGGGGGACGCCGGCTGCCATGGCTGCGGCTCCTTTTCGTACGTGGTGTGCCGTGTTGCTGTTGCTGCTTCTCGTGCCGTTCCGCTGACTGTGCCGCTTACCCGAATTGCCCGCTCGGATGGGCTTCAGGCTAGCCCGTCCGGATCCGATACGCCCTGGTGAGGGGTCCGGACGGACTGGCTCCGCCGCGGCCCCGAGGGGCCGGTACGCTGCGGTACGCCGCTGACGTCACTCGACAGAAAGGCAGTCCCGCCTGTGACTGCGATTCCGCAGGGTCGTGCTCGCCGGGCCGCGCTGATGAGCGCCGTGTGCGCCCTGGTCGTGTCGGGAACGGGACTGACGGGATGCAGTGAGGACCCGGACGAGGGCACCAACGGGGTCGGCAGGTTGTCGGCCGCCGAGATCCAGCGCAAGACCCGTACGGCCGCCGACTCCGCCGAGGCGGTGCGGCTCTCCGGGAACGTGGTCACCAGTGGGCGCACTTACAAACTCGACATGCAACTGAAGTCCGACGGTGCGACGGGGTCGGTCACCGCGCAGGGGTCGACCTTCCAGCTGCTGCGGATCGGCGAGCAGCTGTATCTGAAGGCCGACGCCGGCTTCTGGAGCGATGCGGGCAACGACGGCAAGGCGGATGCGGCGGCCGTGGACAAGCTGGGCGGCAAGTACGTGAAGGTGCCGCAGGGCGATCCGTCGTACAAGAAGTTCAGCGGCTTCACGGACAAGGACGTACTCCTGGACGGCCTGTTGACCCTGCACGGCAACCTGGCCAAGGACGGCCACCACGAGCAGGCGGGCACCCGCAGCATCCGCATCACCGGCGACGCCGGCTCCGGCGGTACCCTCGACGTCTCCCTGGAGGGCACCCCGTACCCCCTCCGCCTGACCCGGGCGGGCGGCGCGGGCACGCTGACGTTCTCCTCGTGGGGCAAGGACTTCCCGCTGGAGAAGCCCGCCAAGGACGACACGGTGGACTACGGCAAAGAGCTGCCGACGTCGTAGGCGACGGAGAGCGGCCCCCGCAGGTTCCGGTTGTCCGCCCCGCCCCTACTTCCGCTTGCGCCTCTTCAGCAGCAACCGCGGCAGCCCCGCCGGAATCGGCTGCCGGGTCGTCGCCGGCGTCGGCAGCGGGGCCTCCGACAGCGACCCCTCCGGCAACGGTGCCGTCCCACCCGTCGGCTCCAGCCGCAGCACCCGGCATTCCCGCGCCCAGCGCCGGGGCATCGCCTCGCCGTCGGGGGCGTTCAGGCGCTTGCCCTTGAGTTCGGCGACCGCGGCCTCCCACGGCTCGGAGCCCGGCGCGAGCTCCACGACCTTCGCCGACCACGAGACCAGCCGGCCGCCCTTGTCCTTGCTGCGGACCGTCACCTCGGCCCCGGCCCCGTCGGCCAGCCCCGGAAGCGGCTGCTCGCCCGGACCGTCGCCCACGACACAGGCCGCACCCTCGTGCCACACGTGCCACAGCGCCCGGGCCGGGGCACCGGGCCCCTTGACCCAGATGAGGCCGGACTTCTTCGTGGCCTCCTCGACGAGGGCCTGGTCGAGCAGCTCGCTTGTCATGGCCCAAGCCTATCCAGCGCTGTCCGGGCTGCTCAGAGCCATCCGTTCCGCTTCAGCGTGCGGTGGATACCGAGGCAGATCATCGCCGTGATCCCGAGCACCATCGGGTACCCGAACTTCCAGCGCAGTTCCGGCATGTAGTCGAAGTTCATCCCGTACACCCCGCACACCATCGTCGGTACGGCGATGATCGCGGCCCAGGAGGTGATCTTCCGCATGTCCTCGTTCTGCGCGACGGACGCCTGCGCCAGGTTGGCCTGGAGGATCGAGTTCAGCAGCTCGTCGAAGCCCATGACCTGCTCCTGCACCCGGGCCAGGTGGTCGGCGACGTCCCGGAAGTACTTCTGGATGTCCGGGTCGATCAGCCGCATGGGCCGCTCGCTCAGCAGCTGCATGGGACGCAGGAGCGGCGACACAGCGCGCTTGAACTCCAGCACCTCGCGCTTGAGTTGGTAGATCCGCCCCGCGTCCGTACCGCGGGGCGTGCCCTTGCGTCCCAGCGAGAAGACCTCGGTCTCGACCTCGTCGATGTCGTCCTGCACCGCGTCGGCGACGGCGATGTACCCGTCGACGACATGGTCGGCGATGGCGTGCAGCACGGCCGACGGGCCCTTGGCGAGCAGCTCGGGGTCGTCCTGGAGACGGTGCCTGAGGGCCCGCAGCGAGCCCTGGCCGCCGTGCCGGACGGTGATGAAGAAGTCCCGGCCGGTGAAGCACATGACCTCGCCGGTCTCGACGATCTCGCTGTTGGCGGTGAGCTCGTCGTGGTCGACGTAGTGGATGGTCTTGAAGACGGTGAAGAGGGAGTCGTCGTACCGCTCCAGCTTCGGGCGCTGGTGGGCCTGCACGGCGTCCTCGACCGCCAGCGGGTGCAGTCCGAACTCGTTTGCGATACCGGCGAACTCGGCCTCGGTCGGCTCGTGCAGACCGATCCAGACGAACCCCCCGTCGCGCCGCACCTGGCGCATCGCCTCGTGCGGGGTCAGCGGCTTGGGGCTCTCGACGCGGGCGCCGTCCCGGTAGACGGCGCAGTCGACGACGGCGGAGGGCGTCGCCGGGTCGCGGGTGGTGTCGTACGTGCCGTTGTCCTTGCGCAGCGAGACGCGGGACGGGCGGACCACGGCACGCAGGTCGCGGATCATCGACATGAGCAGGCTCCTTCGCGACGGGCAACGAAGCGTGGAAGGCCGCAGCCCGGTTGGAACTGCCCGGAATGGGGACGTCCTGACCTCAGGATGTTTGGCACGTCCACAAAGCGGGGAGCACCGCACCGTCGCGGTGATGGGCTTCGTTGCTGATACAGATCGGACCGATCAGGCAAAGCGAAACGAAGTGCTCTTCCGCGTGAGGACACGAGCGTGAAAGGCGGCGGTCAGCCGGAGCCGGAACAGCCGAATCAGCTATATCAGTGGCGGGAAGAGCGAGTGGTACTGCACGGTCGACTTCGATCCATAGCAGCCCCACCTCCTCCGGCCGGTCCCTCGTGAGGGACGTTCCATACCCCGTTCGGGGTTCCCCGTAGGGGTCACAATCCGGCGTCGGGACTCGATCGCGACGCTTCTGCGTGCTGCCCCGAACACCGGGCAAGAGTATCAGCCGACTGAAGTGTCAAGGCGCTGCTTTGCCTGGCGCTGACGAGTTCTATGCTCGCCGCATGGCTGATGTTCTTCCTCTGGTCGAGGCCCGGTTGCGTACCGCGCTGGGTGAGCCGGACGCGCGCGCGGCGGTCACCTTCCTCGGTACGGAACGCATCGAGGTGCTCCGTTTCCAGCAGGGCGACATCGTCCGCTACGCCACGCTCGGGATGTCCGCACAGCCCATGAACGACCCCACGGCGATGGTCGCCGACCCGGTCAAGGGCCCCCGCGCCGAGCTGGTCCTCTCGGTCCGATCCGGACTCGCCGACACCGACAAGGTGCTCCGCCCGCTCGCCGTGCTCGCCGCGTCCCCGCAGGTCGAGGGTGTGATCGTGGCCCCCGGCGCCTCCTTGGACGTGGGCGAACCGCTGTGGCCCGGCGCCCCCTTCACCTCGGTGCTGGTCGCCGAGCCGGGCGGCCTGGTCGAGGACCTGGAACTCGACGAGCCCGCCGACCCCGTGCACTTCCTGCCCTTGCTGCCCATGACTCCGAACGAGGCCGCCTGGAAGCGCGTCCACGGCGCCCAGGCCCTCCAGGAGCGCTGGCTGACGAGCGGAACGGACCTTCGGGATCCCGCCCGCACCTCCGTCCCGCTGGCGTGAGCAACCTCACCAACCGCTGGCCGAAACGCGTCAGTTGGCGAACGCGGTGACACCGTCCTCGATCGCGTCCGGGTTCCGGATCGGGTCGACGAGCGTGTTGGCCCATCTGATCAATGTCGGCTACATCTAAAACTGAGTGGTGAAGGGTTCCGTCCGGACGGGTGATCGTCCTTGACGTGACGCGGAAGGGGTAGGACCGTGGAGCCCTATGAGGGGCGAACCCAGTTGCCCGAAGTGTGGTGGCCGGGTCAGGGCTCCCGGACTCTTCGCCGACACCTGGCAGTGTGATGTGCACGGCACCGTGCATCCGGTGCAGCCCGTGATCCCGCCCAGCGTCGAGGCCCTCGGTGTCGTGGTGCACCGCACGCAGGTGCCGGTGTGGATGCCATGGCCGCTGCCGATCGGCTGGCTGTTCACCGGCGTCGCCAGCGCGGGCGACGACCGCAGCGGCGGCCGTGCGGCGGCCGTGGCCTGCTCCGGACCCGGGCCGCTCGGTGGCATGGGCGAGCTGATCCTGGTCGCGGAGGAACTCGGCGTAGGGCTCGGCGCGCGCTATGCGGGCATGGACGGTCCGGACCCGGGTCCGTACATGAACGTCGAGAAGCCACCCCAGGTCAAGGTCCTCGCCGCCGGCCGCCCGACCCCGCTGTGGCATGTCTCCGGCACCCCCGACGACCGTGCCGTCTTCGCGGGGGAGGCGCTCGGGATGTGGCTCTGGGCGGTCGTGTGGCCCGAGCAGTCGGGGCTGCTGATGTACGACGAGCTGGTGCTGACGGATCTGCGGGACGCGGGGGCCGAGGTGGACCTGGTGCCGTGCGGGGCGTTGTCGCCGCGCCTGCTGGAGCCGTAGCGCTCCGCTGGGTGGGCGCAGGCGCCTATGGAGTGCCTATGGAGTGCCGCTTGGGTGCCGCTGGAGTCCCGCGCCCCGGTAGGTCGGTCGGTGTAAGGGGCGCTCGGCGGTACGGGTGTGACAGGGGTCGTTGAAAACCTGGTTATCCTTGAGCGTCCCCTTCCGTGCCGTCATCGACTGGAGTCCGCGTCGTGCGTATCGATCTGCACACCCACTCCACCGCTTCCGACGGCACCGACACCCCCGCCGAGCTGGTGCGGCGCGCCGCCGCGGCCGGACTGGACGTCGTCGCGCTCACCGACCACGACACCACCCGTGGCCACGCCGAGGCGATCGCCGCGCTGCCGGACGGGCTCACCCTCGTCACCGGCGCCGAGCTCTCCTGCCGTATCGACGGCATCAGCATGCACATGCTGGCCTACCTCTTCGATCCCGAGGAGCCGGCGCTGCTCGCCGAGCGGGAGCTGGTGCGCGACGACCGGGTGCCCCGGGCCAAGGGAATGATCGCCAAGCTCAACGCGCTGGGCGTCCCCGTCACCTGGGAACAGGTGCTGCGGATCGCCGGCGACGGCTCGGTCGGCCGGCCGCACGTCGCCTCCGCGCTGGTCGAGCTCGGTGTCGTACCGACCGTGGGCGACGCCTTCACACAGGACTGGCTGGCCGACGGCGGCCGGGCCTTCGTGGAGAAGCACGAGACCGACCCGTTCGAAGCGATCCGGCTGATCAAGGCCGCGGGCGGCGTCGCCGTCTTCGCGCACCCGGCCGCGAGCAAGCGGGGCCGCACGGTGCCGGAGTCCGCGATCGCGGCGATGGCCGCGGCGGGGCTCGACGGCATCGAGGTCGACCACATGGACCACGATCCCGACGCACGCGCGCGACTGCGCGGGCTCGCCAAGGAGCTCGGGCTGCTGACGACCGGGTCCAGCGACTACCACGGCAGCCGGAAGACGTGCGTGCTCGGCGAGTACACGACGGATCCCGAGGTGTACGGCGAGATCACGCGCCGGGCGACCGGGGCGTTCCCCGTGCCCGGGACCGGCGGGGTCTGAGGTTCACACCCTCCACATCCAGCACACCCCCCCGGCACCTCATGCTCCGGGCCCCGTTCCGTTCGTTTCGTTTCTCCGCAAGGCACTCATGTTCGACCTCGCCGTCTTCGGCTCCCTGTTCCTGACCCTCTTCGTCATCATGGATCCCCCCGGGATCACCCCGATCTTCCTCGCGCTCACCGCCGGCCGGCCCGCCAAGGTGCAGAAGCGGATGGCCTTCCAGGCCGTCTGTGTGGCGGGCGGCGTGATCGCGGTCTTCGGGCTCCTCGGCCACCAGATCCTCGATTACCTGCACGTCTCCGTCCCCGCGCTGATGATCGCGGGCGGGCTGCTGCTCCTGCTGATCGCGCTCGACCTGCTCACCGGCAAGACGGACGAGCCGAAGCAGACCAAGGACGTCAACGTCGCCCTCGTACCGCTGGGCATGCCGCTGCTGGCCGGGCCGGGTGCGATCGTGTCGGTCATCCTCGCCGTGGAGAAGGCCGACAGCGTCGGCACGCAGGTGTCGGTGTGGTCGGCGATCCTCGCCATCCATGTCGTGCTGTGGCTCGTGATGCGGTACTCGCTGCTGATCATCCGGGTCATCAAGGACGGCGGTGTGGTCCTGGTGACGAGGCTCGCCGGCATGATGCTGTCGGCGATCGCCGTGCAGCAGATCATCAACGGCGTCACCCAGGTGATCAAGGGAAGCTGAGGTCGCCTCTCTCATGCACAAGGGCCCCGTACGGCGTCGCTGCCGTACGGGGCCCGGAGGCATCAACGAAATTACGAGGCCGTGGGTTCGGTCGGGCGGATCCAAAGTCGCTGGCCGATCGCGGCGGCCTGCTGAACGATCCGGTTGACGGAGGCGGCGTCCACGACGGTGCTGTCCACGGCCGTGCCGTCGACCTCGTCGAGTCGCATGATCTCGAAGCGCATGGGCTTCTCCCTTCGTCTGGTCATCCTCCTGAGGAGAACTACTGCGTTACACACGTATGCAACGGTCTGCCTGTGACAAACATTCCCTACGCTAAAGAAAATTTTCGAACGACTAACTACTGACCGGTAAGCGGTCGTTGAGTTATCAGTCCGAGACCGACCGGGACCGGTTGTGTTCGCAGCGTGACCGCCGGGACAATGGAATCGATGAACGACGACCTCGCGGCGCTCGCCGCCCGCATCGACCGCACCAACGAGCTGCTGCAACGCATGCTCGCCGAGGTGGCGAAGACGCCCTCCACCCATGCGATCTTCGTCGACGCGGGCTATCTGTACGCCGCCGCGGGACGCCTGGTCGCCGGTACGGAGGACCGCCGGGCCTTCGACCTCGATGCCGAGGGGCTGATCGAGGCGCTCATCGACAGGGCGCGCACGATCTTCGCGGACAGCAGGCTGCTGCGGGTCTACTGGTACGACGGCGCCCGCCGCCGCATCCACACGGCGGAACAGCAGTCGATCGCCGAGCTCCCCGACGTGAAGGTGCGGCTGGGGAACCTCAACGCCAACAACCAGCAAAAGGGCGTCGATTCACTGATCCGGACCGACCTGGAGTCCCTGGCCAGACACCGTGCCATCAGCGACGCGGCACTGCTCGGCGGCGACGAGGACCTGGTGTCGGCGGTCGAGGCGGCGCAGGGGTACGGGGCGCGGGTGCACCTGTGGGGCATCGAGGCGCCGGAGGGCCGCAACCAGGCCGAGCCGCTGCTCTGGGAGGTCGACAGCCAGCGCACGTTCGACCTCGACTTCTTCAAGCCGTACGTCTCCCGGCGCACCGCCGCCGCGTACGAGACGGCGGGCGCTCGGCCGACCCGGGAGGACGTCCGGTTCGTCGGCGCGCAGATCGCGGCGAAGTGGCTCGCGGCGCGGGGGCGGGAGTCGCTCGTGGAACTGCTGCCCGGGCACCCGTACCTGCCCGGCTCGGTGGACCAGGATCTGCTGGTGGAGGCGGAGGGGCTGCTGCAGTACTCGCTGCGCGGGCAGGCGGATCTGCGGCGGGCGCTGCGGGACGGGTTCTGGGAGCACTTGCAGGCGCAGTACTAGCGGGGGCCGCTAGGCGTCCGAGGGCTGTGGTCCGTCGTCGGTGCCGTCGACGCCGTCCCAGAAGTCGGCGACGGCCTGGGCCGTGCGCAGGGGCTGATCGGCGTTGGGAGAGTGCTCGGCGCCGGGGATGATCGTCCGGCGGGCGTTCAGTCGTGCGGCCATGTCGTCGAGGACCGGGATCGGCCAGGTGTCGTCGCTGGCGCCCGACAGGACGTGGAACGGGAGCGGGACGGCGGCGAGTTCCTCGACGCGGTCCGGTTCCGTGCACAACTGACGCCCCGTGGCGAGGAGCTGGGCGGGCTTCGTGCCGAGCCAGCGGCGGCGCAGCAGGTCCTGGCCACCGATGCCGCGGGCCGGTCCGCCGACCTCCTCGGGCGGACCCATGGCGCGGATGGCCTCCCACGTCTCCGCCATGCTCATCACCGAGAGCGCGTCCCGCAGCAGCTTCACGCGTTGCTGCTGGGACTCGGAGATCTGGGCGGGGCCCGACGCCATGAGGGTGAGCGAGCGGAACGGGGAGTGGTCGAGGAGAACGGCGGCCCGGGAGATCTGGCCGCCGAGGGAGTGGCCGAGGAGGTGGAGGGGGCCGCCCACGGCTGCCGCCTGAGCGAGGACGTCCCGGGCCAACTCGCCCTGCGCGTACGGGGACTCGTCGTGCTCGGGTCCGTCCGACTCGTGCTGCCCCCGACCGTCCACGGCGATCGTCCGGTACCCGCGCGCCGCGAGCGGCTGGTGCATGAGCGTGAAGTCCTCCTTGCTGCCGGTGAAGCCGGGGAGCAGCAGGGCGACGCCCCGGGGTTCGACGCCGGGGGCGACGGGGCAGTCGACGACCGCGAAGGTGCCGCGGGAGGTGTGGAGCGGGTAGGCGCGGGCGCTAGGGGGCGGCGTGAAGGCGGGTTGGGTGGTCACGGGGGGAGGGTAGCGGGTGCGCTGGGGCGGGCGTCGGGGTGGGCGGGAATGCCGACGGCCCGGTCCCCCCTCGCGTGGGGGACCGGGCCGTCGTACGGGGATCAGCTCTCCGCGGGCTCCGCGGCGGCCGTGGCCTTGCGGGTACGGCGGCGCGGCGCGGGCGCCTGCGTGGCCGTGGGCTCCTGCGCGGCCTGGGCCGGGATGTCCGCGGCAGGAACGGCGACCGGAGCGGCGGACGCTGCGGTCTTGCGGGTGCGGCGCGGCTTGGTTTCCGTGCCTTCGGCCGTGTCGGCGGCGGCTTCGGCGGTGGCCGCGGTCTTGCGGGTGCGGCGTGCCTTGGGCTTGGCCTCGGTGGCCTCCGGCTCGGCGGCGGATGCCGCGGTCTTGCGGGTGCGGCGCGGCTTGGCTTCTGTGCCTTCGGCCGTGTCGGCGGTGGCTTCGGCGGTGGCCGCGGTCTTGCGGGTGCGGCGTGCCTTGGGCTTGGCCTCGGTGGCCTCGGCTGTGTCGACGGCCGTCTCCGCGGCGGCGGTCGCCTTGCGCGTGCGGCGCGTCTTCGGCTTGGCCTCCTCGGCTTCCGGCTCCTGGGCCGGCTGGGCCGGGGCGGCGGCTTCGGCGGACGCCGCGGTCTTGCGGGTGCGGCGCGGCTTGGCTTCTGTGCCTTCGGCCGTGTCGGCGGCGGCTTCGGCGGTGGCCGCGGTCTTGCGGGTGCGGCGTGCCTTGGGCTTGGCCTCGGTGGCCTCGGCCGTGTCGACAGTCGTCTCCGCCGGGGTCGTCGCCTTACGGGTGCGGCGGCGCGGCTTGGTGGCGGGAGCCTCCTCGGGCTCCGAGACCTGCGTGGCCTCGGCCGCAGGCGCCGTCACAACCTCGGGCGCCGTCACAACCTCGGGCGCCGTCACAGCCTCAGGCGCCGCCACCGCCTCGGCCGAAGTCGCCTTCGGCTCCGCCGACTTGCGCGTCCGGCGGCGGCGCGGCTGGGCCGGGGTCTCCCCGGTGGTGTCCAGGTCCGGGCCCTCGGCCGTCGTGACGGCCGCCTCGGCGGCGTCGGCGGGCTCGGGGGACGTGGCCGTCACGGCCGGAGTCGGCTCCGCCGACGCCCCGCCGCGCGTGCGGCGACGGCGGCGCGGGGTGCGCGGTGCGGTGACCGACTCGGCCGTGGTCGCCTCGGCGGTCTCGGTCTCCTGCGGCACGCCGGAACCGGCGGCGGGTGCCGGCGTCGCGTCCAGCGGTGCACCGCCACGCGTACGGCGACGGCGACGCGGCGTACGCGCCGGGCGCTCACGCTCCGAGGACGAGGAGGACGAGCGGGACTCGTCCCGGCCGCCTCGGCCACCGCGACCGCGCGCACCGCGTCCGCCGGTCTCGCCGAGGTCCTCCAGTTCCTCCGCCCCGAGCCCGGCGCGCGTGCGCTCCGAACGCGGCAGGACACCCTTGGTGCCCGCGGGGATGTTCAGCTCCTCGAAGAGGTGCGGGGAGGTGGAGTACGTCTCCGGCGGGTCGTTGAAGTTCAGTTCCAGCGCCTTGTTGATCAGCTGCCAGCGCGGGATGTCGTCCCAGTCGACGAGAGTGATCGCGATGCCCTTGGCGCCCGCGCGGCCGGTGCGGCCGATGCGGTGCAGGTACGTCTTCTCCTCTTCCGGCGACTGGTAGTTGATGACGTGCGTCACGCCCTCGACGTCGATGCCGCGGGCGGCGACGTCGGTGCAGACGAGGACGTCCACCTTGCCGTTGCGGAAGGCACGCAGCGCCTGCTCACGGGCGCCCTGGCCGAGGTCGCCGTGGACCGCGCCGGCGGCGAAACCGCGCTGCTGGAGCTGGTCGGCGAGGTCGGCCGCGGTGCGCTTCGTCCGGCAGAAGACCATGGCCAGTCCCCGGCCGTCGGCCTGCAGTATGCGCGCGACCATCTCCGGCTTGTCCATGTTGTGCGCGCGGTAGACGAACTGCGCGGTGTTCGCGACCGTCGCGCCCTCGTCGTCCGGCGCGGTGGCGCGGATGTGGGTGGGCTGCGACATGTAACGGCGCGCGAGGCCGATGACCGCGCCCGGCATGGTCGCCGAGAACAGCATGGTCTGGCGCCTGGCCGGCAGCATGTCGATGATCTTCTCGACGTCGGGGAGGAAGCCCAGGTCGAGCATCTCGTCGGCCTCGTCGAGGACGAGCGCCTTGATGTGCTTGAGGTTGAGCTTCTTCTGGCCGGCGAGGTCCAGCAGTCGGCCCGGGGTGCCCACGATCACGTCGACGCCCTTCTTGAGGGCCTCGACCTGGGGCTCGTAGGCCCGGCCGCCGTAGATGGCGAGGACGCGGACGTTGCGCACCTTGCCCGCGGTCAGCAGGTCGTTCGTCACCTGCGTGCACAGCTCGCGGGTGGGGACGACGACGAGCGCCTGCGGGGCGTCGGTGAGGTCCTCGGGCTTGGCGCGCCCGGCCTCCACGTCGGCGGGGACGGTGACGCGCTCCAGGAGCGGGAGACCGAAGCCCAGCGTCTTGCCGGTGCCGGTCTTGGCCTGGCCGATGACGTCCGTGCCGGAGAGGGCGACGGGGAGGGTCATCTCCTGGATGGGGAAGGGGTTGACGATGCCGACGGCCTCAAGGGCCTCGGCGGTCTCGGGAAGGATTCCGAGCTCTCGGAAAGTCGTAGTCAGGGTGCTGCCTCTTCTGTGTGCGCGGTGCGAGGCGAGCGCGGGGGTCGTTGACGGACCGTGCCGGGGGACGTCGGCTGCCGTACGGTCGGGGCCGTAAGGCACGGGACCACTGCCGACGCTCTAGCGCTCGTACCGCTGAGGGTGTCCCCCTCCGGGCTCCGTACGCAGAGTGCCGTACGGCCGTGGAGGGCTGTCGGGTCGGAGCCGATCGGGCCACCGACCGGGCATCCTCATAACGTGCGGCCCGTCGAATACGTCAGAGTACTCAGCGGGCGCATTACCACCATACCCCGGAAACGCGCACATGCGATGGCCGAATTGGTCACGTAGTCGGCGTCACACTGATTGACCAGGGCCTTCCGTGACGCGGTGAGCGGGCTATTGTGCGCTTCATGACGACGCCTGACAACACCCCTGACGCCTCCGACACCGCTGACTCCACCGTCGAACACACCGGGGTAGCCGCCCAGGACTGGGCGCAGGCCTCCGCCGATCCGCAGTACCGGGCCGCTGTCGTGGACCTGCTCGGCGCGCTGGCCTACGGGGAGCTCGCGGCGTTCGAGCGGCTGGCGGAGGACGCCAAGCTGGCGCCGACGCTGGCGGACAAGGCGGAGCTGGCGAAGATGGCGTCGGCCGAGTTCCACCACTACGAGAAGCTGCGGGACCGGCTCACCGAGATCGGCGCCGAGCCGACGCAGGCCATGGAGCCGTTCGTCGCCGCGCTGGACGGGTTCCACAAGCAGACGGCGCCGTCGGACTGGCTGGAAGGGCTGGTCAAGGCGTACGTCGGTGACTCGATCGCCAGTGACTTCTACCGGGAGGTCGCGGCTCGGCTCGACTCGGACACCCGGGGACTGGTGCTGGCCGTCCTCGATGACACCGGGCATGCGTCGTTCGCCGTGGAGAAGGTGCGGGCCGCGATCGATGCCGACCCGCGCGTGGGTGGGCGGCTCGCGTTGTGGGCTCGGCGGCTGATGGGGGAGGCGCTGTCCCAGTCGCAGCGGGTGGTCGCCGACCGGGACGCCCTGTCGACGATGCTCGTGGGCGGGGTCGCGGACGGCTTCGATCTCGCGGAGGTCGGGAAGATGTTCTCGCGGATCACCGAGGCTCACACGAAGCGGATGGCTGCGCTGGGGCTGGCGGCTTAGCGCCGCGCCCGGTACTGGGGGCCTGGGTCCGTGGCCCCCGGACTCCGCTTCGGCCGCCTCGCCCGTGCCAGGCGGTCAGGGGTCCGGCGGCCGCTCCTCCTCGGGGTTCACGCGGTCGCCGAGTGGCGGCGGAGTCTTCCCGAGGGGCGTACCAGCAGGGAGAGCGACGCGGCGGAGACGATCGCGGCGCCGACGAGGACCACGAAGAGGTTGCCGAAGTCCAGCGCGGTGTGCGTGATGAAGGCGCCGAAGAGGCCACCGGCGACACCCGTCGGCAGGACCAGGGAACGGGCGGGCAGACGGTGTGGCAGGCGGTGGGCGGCAGCCCACGCCAAGGCCAGGCCGAGGATCGCGGAGCTGAGCGCTTCCATGAGCATGTTGGGGTCCCTCCCACATGGCCGGCCTGCTCGAAACAGTCGTAGCCCGTCATACCCCTGACCTGCGGAATGCAATCCTCCCCCCGTGATCGACCTGTGCTCCATCCGTGGAGGAGATCCAGCGGAGCGCGCCCATGAGGGAGAAGGCCCATGAGGGAGAAGAAGGAGGGGCCCGGCGAACGCAGTCGCCGGGCCCCTCCTGTCACGCCTGTCTGTCGGCGTCTGCCTACAGCGCGCCGAAGCCCACCTTGCGCGGGGCCGGCTCACCGAGCTCCACGTACGCGAGTCGGTCGGCCGGGACCAGGACCTTGCGGCCGTGCTCGTCCACGAGGCTCAGCAGCGCCGACTTCCCGGCCAGCGCGTCGGACACCGCCCGCTCGACCTCCTCGGCACTCTGACCGCTCTCCAGAACGATCTCGCGGGGCGCGTGCTGCACGCCGATCTTGACCTCCACGGCTATGTCCCTCCGACGGTCAGTGAAGTGCGCGACCTTCCGCGCCGTACCCAGCACACATTAGCCCGGTGAGGGGACGTACATGCTCCGCCCGAGAACGCCAGGAGCGAACAGCGGACGGGAACAAACGCCCCGCACACGCGCGTGCGTGCCGGTAAGGCGTGACGCGCGCGAACGTGTCGCGAACGTGTGACGTCAGTGGTGCTCGGAGCCGTGCAGCGGGAAGCCCGCGATGCCACGCCATGCCAGGGAGGTGATCAGCTGCACCGCCTGGTCGCGCGGAACGCTGCGGTCGCTGTGCAGCCAGGAGCGGGCCACGACCTGGGCGAGGCCGCCGAGACCGGAGGCGAGCAGCATCGACTCCGCGCGCGAGAGGCCGGTGTCCTCGGCGATGACGTCGCAGATCGCCTCGGCGCATTCGTTCGTGACCTTGTCGACGCGCTCGCGTACGGCCGGCTCGTTCGTCAGGTCCGACTCGAAGACCAGACGGAAGGCGCCGCCGTCGTCCTCGACGTACGCGAAGTACGCGTCCATCGTCGCCCGGACGCGCTGCTTGTTGTCGGTCGTCGACGCGAGCGCGTTGCGTACGGCCTGGATCAGCGACTCGCAGTGCTGGTCCAGCAGGGCGAGGTAGAGGTCGAGCTTGCCGGGGAAGTGCTGGTAGAGCACCGGCTTGCTGACGCCGGCGCGCTCGGCGATGTCGTCCATCGCGGCAGCGTGGTAGCCCTGCGCGACGAAGACCTCCTGGGCCGCGCCCAGAAGCTGGTTCCGTCGGGCACGGCGCGGCAGGCGAGTGCCCCGCGGGCGCGCCGCCTCTGTCTGCTCGATGGCTGTCACGCCGCCTCCCAAGATCGTCCACATGCGGTGTGCGCCGCGCCGCCATCGTACTTTTCGGTAACCCGGGTGTGCGCGGTGTGAGCGCAGAATTTCACGTACCGGACAGTGATGAAAGTCGCACAGAAGGTTTGAAACCGGGGTGGAACGGGCAAGAAGTGGCCTCTCTCCTGTTCAGTGGCACTCGATTCCGTGCCACTGTGCTTCCGTCCTTGCGCGTTTTCGTGCTTTCGCGCCCGGTTGCACCTTCGTTCGGCTCATCGGCTCATCGGCTCCCTGAGCGGGCCCATGTCACCGGTAGTCGTCCTCGTCGATGGAGACGACGCGTGTCTGTTCGACAAGATCGGCCTCGTTGGCCCGGTCCGGGTTCACGCCCGTCAGCGGGTCATCGCGGTCCGGTCGGACGTCGGCGTGCTGTTCGGCCGCGTCGGCCGCAGGGGCCTCGACGTCGAACTCCTGGGCTTCCTCGGTGTCGTCGTCCGCGAACGTCTCGGGGTCGGTGGGATCGACGGCCATGGCGGGCTCCCTTCCTAGAACGTCCCCCGGGGGCACAACGTCCCTGGGTGAGCAGGGGTCCTCCTACGGGTGCCCTGCGTATGAGCCTAGGGAACACCGGTTCCGGACGCTATGCGATGTGCGGGGGATCCGTGGGTGATTCGGACATGCGCCGGGCGGCTTCTGTGAGCGCGGCGCCCGTGGCCGGTTCCCTGTCCGGATATCTGCCATGTACGTGTCGACTTGTGACGGCGAACACATGAACCATGGCGTGATCGTCTCGTAACATTGCCGCATGTCTTCGACCGAGCTCCCGTCCGCGCCGGCCGCCAATGTGCTCCCCAAGGTGGCGACCGTCAGGGTCGCGGAGGGCGAGCGGCTGCGGTCGGTGGGACTGCCGGGGATCACGCTGACGGTGCGGTCGAGGCCGCCCGCGCGCGAGGGGCTGCCGCCCGCGCTGTACGTCCACGGACTCGGCGGTTCCTCGCAGAACTGGTCGGCGCTGATGGAGCAACTCGAGGGTGACGTCGACTGCGAGGCCGTCGACCTGCCGGGCTTCGGCGACTCGCCACCACCGGACGACGGCGACTACTCGATCACCGCGCACGCACGCGCGGTGATCCGCTATCTCGACGCCTCGGACCGCGGCCCCGTACACCTCTTCGGCAACTCGCTCGGCGGCGCGGTCACCACGCGCGTCGCCGCGGTGCGCCCCGACCTGGTCCGTACCCTCACCCTCGTGTCGCCCGCGCTGCCAGAACTCCGAGTCCAGCGCACCGCCGTGCCCACCGGGCTGCTGGCGGTGCCCGGGGTGACCGCGCTCTTCACACGGATGACCAGGCAGTGGACGGCGGAGCAGCGGGTCCGTGGCGTGATGCACCTGTGCTACGGCGACCCCGAGCGGGTGACTCCGGAAGGATTCCGCAACGCGGTCGAAGAGATGGAGCGCCGGCTCCAACTGCCGTACTTCTGGGACGCGATGACGCGTTCCGCGCGCGGGCTGGTCAACGCCTACACCCTGGGCGGCCAGCACGCGCTGTGGCGCCAGGCCGAGCGGGTGCTGGCGCCGACGCTGCTCATCTACGGCGGCCGGGACCAGCTCGTGGGCTACCGCATGTGCCGGAAGGCCGCGCGCAGCTTCCGTGACTCCCGTCTGCTGACCCTGCCGGAGGCCGGGCACGTGGCGATGATGGAGTACCCCGAGGTGGTCGCCCGCGCGTTCCGTGAACTGGTCGCGGAGGCGGGGGAGCCGGCGACGGCCGGACGCGTTGTCGGCGAGGGCACGACCGGGAGCGCGGGCAAGGGCGAGGCCGTGACCGAGAACGCGGGGAGCTGAGGCGCGACGTGGGACGCCACAGCCGCCGCGGGCCCGCCAAGCGCGACACCGCGGACACAACCGCACGACAGGGTTCCCGCGGAGCGCAGCCCGAGGCGGGCTCCGCCCAACGGGGGCCGTCCGTGCCGGGGCAGGGACCGGGCAGGGCCCCGGCCGCACGTCCGGGGACGGCGCCGGGCGCGGGCCAGAGCGGTTGGCCGCAGTCCGGTGGTCCTGGTGGTCCCGGCGGCCCCGGTGGCCCTGGCGGTGGGGGTCCTGGTGATCCCGGCGGTGACGGTCGCGGTGGTCCCGGTGGTCGCCGGGTGCCGGTGCCGCCGCCTGGCTGGCAGGGGATGCCGACGGGTGGGACGCCGACTTACGGACGACGAGGCCCTTCGGACGGCACGCCCGCGCAGGGGGTCGCGAGGCTCCCCGACGGCACGCCCGCGCACGGCTTCCCGAGGCTCCCCGACGGCACGCCCGCGCACGGCGTCCCCCACACCCGTGCCGGGCACCCCGAGCAGCGGGAAACCGGGGGCGGCTGGGGCGAGTTGAGGGGGCGGCCGGGGGCCGCGTACGGCGCTCCCGGCGCGGCCGGCGCTCCGCCCACCACCGGCGCACCCCTGCCGCGCCCCCGGCGGGCGTCCCCGTCCGAGGGGCCCCGGCAGGACTACCTCGACGCCTTCGACGAGGATGCCGACGTCGTCGCGCCCCACAGGTCCGACTCCGCGCACGCCTCAGGCCCGTACGCCTCCGTCACCGACTGGGACACCGGTTCCGGCAACGGAGTGGGGAACGGCACCGGCCTCGACGGCGACGCCCCGCCGACCGGCGAACCCGTGGCGGGGAAGGGCGGCAAGAGCCGGACGTTCACCGGCATCGCGGCGGCCGCCGTCGTCACCGTGCTGGCCGTCGTCGTCGCCGGACAGGTCGCGCAGGGGCGGGACGACGGCGACGTGCAGTCGCAGTCCGCCGACGATCAGGCGCGGGACGCCCGCGACTCGGCCACGCGCGGGGACGGGCGGCCGACGCCCTCGGGTTCGCCGAGCGTGGCGCCGCTGACGTACGAGCAGAAGATGGACCGGACGTACGCGCTGAGCGCGACGCTCAAGGGCTCGGGGAAGTTCGACGCGATCCCGGGGATCGACAAGGCGCCCGGCACGGGACAGAAGTTCACCTATCGCGTGGACGTGGAGCAGGGGCTCGGGCTCGACGGCGAACTCTTCGCCGAAGCGGTGCAGAAGACGCTCAACGACGACCGGAGCTGGTCCCACAGCGGCGCCCGCACCTTCGAGCGGATCTACACCGGCAAGCCCGACTTCGTCATCACCCTGGCCAGCCCCGGCACCACCGCCGTCTGGTGCGCCAAGTCCGGACTCGACACCACCGAGGACAACGTCTCGTGCGACTCGGCCGCCACCGAGCGCGTGATGATCAACGCGTACAGATGGGCTCAGGGGGCGGAGACCTACGGTGATCGGATGCACGCGTACCGGCAGATGCTGATCAACCACGAGATCGGCCACCGGCTCGGCTTCAACCACGTCACCTGCGACAAGGACGGCGACCTCGCCCCGGTCATGCAGCAGCAGACCAAGTTCCTCGAACACGACGGGATCCGCTGTCGGCCCAACCCCTGGCCGTATCCCGGGAGTTGACGGGTGGGGTATGCGTCACATTGACATGTGCAGCGACTTCGTACATATTTCTGCACATGTCGTCCCGTCACACCTCCTCCCGCGCCGCCATCGAGCTGGCGCTCCTCGGTGTGACCGCTCTGTGCGTGGCCGACATTCACTGTCGCTGACGCCCGCCTTCAGGCGTTCGCGTCGCGATTGCTTTTCCCTTCTTGCGTGAGTCTCCGGGTTTCCGATCCCCGGCCTTCTCATGTGCTTCCGACGACCCGGCGCCGAGGCAGACGTCTGTCCACTTCCGTCTCACTCTGCGTCAAACTGTCTCGCCCTTCGAGACTCATCACTCCGAGAGGTCGTCTCCGATGCGTCAACCGTCCGTCATAGCGCGCCGCCTGGCCGCGGCATCCGTCAGCCTGGTCGTGGCAGCGGGTGCGGCCGCCTGCGGGCCCGAGGACAACGGTGCCAAGGGCGCCGGCGGCGACTCGACGCCCCACAAGGGCGGCACGCTCACGGTCCTGAACTCCCGCCCGCAGCAGGACTTCGACCCGGCCCGCCTGTACACCTCCGGCGGGGGCAACGTCCCCTCCCTCGTCTTCCGCACCCTCACCACCCGCAACCGCGAGAACGGCGAGGCCGGCGCCAAGGTCGTCCCCGACCTCGCCACCGACACCGGGCGCCCCAACAAGGACGCGACCGTGTGGACGTACACGCTGAAGGAGGGCCTCAAGTACGAGGACGGCACCCCGATCACCTCGGCCGACATCAAGTACGGCATCGAGCGCTCCTTCGCCCCGGAACTGTCCGGTGGCGCCCCGTACCTGAGGGACTGGCTGGTCGGCGGCGCCGACTACCAGGGGCCGTACAAGGACAAGGGCGGGCTCGACTCGATCGAGACGCCGGACCAGCGGACCATCGTCTTCCACCTGAACAAGCCCGAGGGCGAGTTCCCGTACCTGGCCACGCAGACACAGTTCACGCCCGTCCCCAAGGGCAAGGACACCGGCACGAAGTACGAGCAGCACCCGATCTCGTCCGGGCCGTACAAGGTCGTCAGGAACGAGAACGACGGGGAGCGGCTCGTCCTGGAGCGCAACCCGCACTGGTCCGCCTCGACGGACGCCGAGCGCAAGGCGTACCCGGACAGGATCGACGTACGGTCCGGGCTCGACTCCTCCGTGATCAACCAGCGGCTGTCCTCGTCCCAGGGAGCGGACGCGGCCGCGGTCACCACGGACACCAACCTCGGCCCTGCCGAACTGGCCAAGGTGACCGGCGACAAGGAACTCGCTGCTCGCGTCGGCACCGGACACTTCGGCTACACCAACTACCTCGCGTTCAACCCGACGATCAAGCCGTTCGACAACGTCAAGGTGCGGCAGGCGATCTCGTACGCCATCGACCGGTCGTCCGTGGTCAACGCGGCCGGCGGTTCCGCGCTGGCCGAGCCCGCCACCACCTTCCTGCCGGACCAGAAGTCCTTCGGCCACACGCCCTACGACCACTTCCCGGCGGGCAAGGCCGGTGACCCGGCCAAGGCCAAGAAGCTGCTGAAGGAGGCCGGTTACGGGAACGGGCTGACCGTCACCCTGACCCACTCCAACGCCAAGGACTTCGAGACCAGCCCCGAGATCGCGACCGCCGTGCAGGACGCGCTGAAGAAGGCGGGCATCACGGTCGAGCTGGAGGGTCTGGAGGAGAACGACTACTCCGACAAGATCCACGACGTGAAGACCGAGCCCGGTTTCTTCCTCGCCCACTGGGGTGCCGACTGGCCCTCCGGAGGCCCGTTCCTCGCCCCCATCTTCGACGGCCGGCAGATCGTCAAGGACGGCGCCAACTTCAACACGGGCCTGCTGGATGACAAGTCGGTCAATGCGGAGATTGACGCGATCAACAAGTTGACCGATCTTGACGCCGCCGCCAAGAGGTGGGGTGCGCTGGACAAGAAGATCGGCGAGCGGGCGCTGACCGTGCCGCTGTTCCACCCGGTCTACAAGCGGCTGTACGGCAAGGACGTCAAGAACATCGTGATCAGTGACTGGACCGGTGTTCTGGACATCTCCCAGGTCGCGGTCAAGTAGTCCAGACAGTCAATGGATCTGGTCAAGTCATCATGAGTGAGACCTTGTTGGCCTCCCGGACCCCCGGGGCGGACACCGCCGTCCCGGGGGCCTCGGGGGCTCGTCAGTTCTGGCGGCGGCTGCGGACGCAGCGTGCCGCCCTCGTCGCGGCGGTCGTCGTCGCGCTGCTCGTCCTGGTCGCGCTCGCCGCACCCCTGCTCACCGCGATCGAGGGCCAGGACCCGACCACGTACCACCCCTCCCTGGTGGACTCCGCGCGCGGGGGCGTGCCCGTCGGTTCGTTCGGCGGAATGAGCGCCGACCACTGGCTCGGCGTCGAGCCGCAGACCGGCCGGGACCTGTTCGCGCGGCTGGTGTACGGCGCGCGCGTGTCGCTCGGCGTCGCGCTCGCGGCCACGGTCGTACAGCTCGTGCTGGGCGTCGTCGTGGGCGTCGCGGCCGGGCTCGGCAACCGCTGGGTGGACCTGCTCCTGACCCGGGTCGCCGACATCTTCGTGGCCATGCCGCTGATGGTCGTCGCGCTCGCCCTGCTCGCCGTCGTGCCCACGGCCTTCCCGCGCCCCGTCCTGGTGGCGCTGGTCGTGGGCCTGGTCTCCGGCTGGGGCACGCTCGCCAAGATGGTGCGCGCGCAGACGCTCACCCTCAAGGAGCTCGACTACGTCGCCGCCGCCCGGCTCAGTGGCTGGAGCACGGTCCGGATCGCCCGCCGCGAGCTGCTTCCCGGGCTCGCGGCCCCCGTCATCACCTTCGCGGCGATCCTCGTACCGACGAACATCACCGTCGAGGCGGCCCTGTCCTTCCTCGGCGTGGGAGTGAAGCCGCCGACGCCCTCCTGGGGGCAGATGCTGACCTCCGCGGACGTCTGGTACCAGGCGGCACCGCAGTATCTGCTGCTGCCCGCGGGCGCGCTGTTCGTGACCGTCCTCGCCCTCACCGTGCTCGGCGACGGCGTGCGCACCGCACTCGACCCGCGCGCGGCCTCCCGGCTGCGCGTCGGGACGGGCCGCAAGCGGGAGACCCAGGGAGGTGCCCTGTGACCGGCCTCAGTGGACTCGGCGGTTTCGTCCTGCGCCGTGCCGTCGGCGCCCTGGTCACCCTGTTCGCCCTCTCGGTGATCATCTACGTCGTCTTCTACGTCACTCCCGGCAACGTCGCCCAGATCACCTGCGGCCCGCGCTGCTCGCCCGCCCAGGTGCAGCAGGTGGCCGAGCAACTGCACCTGAACGACCCCCTGTACGCGCGCTACTGGCACTTCCTGGAGGGCCTCGTCGCCGGTCAGGATCACTCCACCGGCACCTCGGTCCAGCACTGCTCGGCGCCCTGCCTCGGGCTGTCGTACCAGAGCGACCAGGAGGTCACCGCGCTGATCCTCGCGAAGCTGCCGGTCACGGCTTCCCTCGCGCTCGGCGCGATGGCGCTGTGGCTGGTCATCGGCGTCGGCACGGGTGTGCTGTCGGTGTGGCGGCGCGGGCGGCTCACCGAGCGGCTGCTGACCACGCTGACCCTCGCGGGCATGGCCACTCCCGTCTTCGTCATCGGCCTCGTCCTGATGATCGTCGTCTGCGGGCAGTTGGAGCTGCTGCCCTTCCCGCAGTACGTCGCCTTCACCGACGACCCCGAGCAGTGGGCCTGGAACCTGCTGCTGCCCTGGCTGTCGCTCGCGCTCATCGAGTCCGCGACGTACGCCAGGCTGACCCGGGCCTCGATGCTGGAGACGCTCGCCGAGGACCACGTCCGCACCTTCCGGGCCTACGGCGTCGGGGAGCGGGCGATCATCTGGCGGCACGCCCTGCGCGGTGCGGTGGCCCCGCTCATCGCCGTGAACGCCAACAACATCGGCGTCCTGTTCGGCGGTGCCGTGCTCACCGAGACGCTGTTCGGCCTGCCCGGCATCGGCCGGGAGATGGTCGAGGCGGTCAAGGTCGTCGACCTGCCGGTGGTCGTCGGCATGGTCCTGGTGACCGGCTTTTTCGTTGTTCTCGCCAATGCCGTCGCGGACGTCCTGTACGCGGTGGCCGACCGACGGGTGGTGCCGGCGTGAGCGACGCCGAGAAGATCCCCGCACAGGACGCCGGCAAGGGCTCGCCCACCGGCCTCGTCGAAGTGACCGGCCTGACGGTCGAGTTCGGCGACCTGCGCGCCGTCGACGGGCTCTCCTTCCGGCTGGAGCGCGGCGCCGCCCTCGCCCTCGTCGGTGAGTCCGGCTCCGGCAAGTCCACGGTCGCCGCGGCCCTGCTCGGCCTGCACCGCGGCACGGGCGCGCGGGTCGGCGGCGCCGTCGAGGTGGCCGGTGTGGACGTACGGAAGGCGCCGGAGGAGGCACTGCGGCGGCTGCGCGGCGGGAAGGCCGCGATGGTCTTCCAGGACCCGCTGTCGTCCCTGGACCCGTACTACGCCATCGGGGACCAGATCGCCGAGGTGTACCGCGTGCACACGCGTGCCTCGCGACGAGCGGCACGCGCGCGTGCCGTTCAGGTGCTGGACCGGGTCGGCATCCCGGACGCGGTACGGCGGTCCCGTTCGCGCCCGCACGAGTTCAGCGGCGGCATGCGCCAGCGCGCCCTCATCGCCATGGCGCTGGCCTGCGAGCCCGACCTGCTGATCGCCGACGAGCCGACGACCGCGCTCGACGTGACCGTCCAGGCGCAGATCCTCGACCTGCTGCACACACTCCGCGAGGAGACCGGCACGGGGCTCCTCCTCGTCACGCACGACGTCGGCGTCGCCGCCGAGAGCGTCGACGAGGTGCTCGTCATGCGGCACGGGCGTGCCGTCGAACACGGGCCGGTCACCGCCGTACTGGGATCGCCCGCGCAGCCGTACACACGCGAACTTCTCGGTGCGGTCCCGCGGGTGGACGCGCCGCGCGCCACCGCCGAGGCGTCGCCTGAGCCGCCAGGGGACCGGGCGGCGGACGTCGTCCTGGAGGCGAGCGGCCTGCGGCGTGAGTTCGGACGCGGAAAGCGGGCGTTCGCCGCGGTGGACGACGTGTCGCTGACGATCCACAGAGGCGAGACCGTCGGGATCGTGGGCGAGAGCGGCAGCGGCAAGACGACGCTCGGGCGCATGCTGGTCGGCCTCCTGGAACCGACGGCGGGAGAGGTCCGCTACGAGGGGCACGCACGCGTGGGCGTCGATCCGTCCGTGCAGATGGTCTTCCAGGACCCCGTCTCCTCCCTCAACCCCCGCCGCAGCGTCGGCGAGTCGATCGCCGACCCGCTCCGCGCGCGGGGCGAGGGCGACGAGGGCCGCATCCGGGGGCGCGTGCGGGAACTGCTGGAGCGCGTGGGGCTCGAAGCGGCGCACTACGACCGCTACCCGCACGAGTTCAGCGGCGGTCAGCGCCAGCGCGTGGGCATCGCGCGGGCGCTCGCGGCCGATCCGCGCCTCATCGTCTGCGACGAACCCGTCTCCGCGCTCGACGTCACCACCCAGGCCCAGGTGGTCGCCCTGCTCGGCGAGTTGCAGCGCGAACTCGGGCTCGCGCTCGTCTTCGTCGCGCACGACCTCGCCGTCGTCCGCCAGGTCAGCGACCGGGTGGCGGTGATGCGGCGCGGGCGGATCGTCGAGGAGGGCGCCGTCGACGAGGTGTACGACAACCCGCAGGACCCGTACACCAAGCAGCTCCTGGCCGCCGTACCGGCACTCGATCCGCGGGTCGCGGCCCAGCGTCGCGCCGGGCGACGGGAGTTGGCCGCAGTGTGACCGTGACCGCACCGGCCGTCCGAGCCGTTCAGACGTGACGATCCGTGCGCGCTTGATCTCCTAGCGCGACGGAACGCGACCTGCACGGGAAAGTTACGACCGTTCACCCCTTTTGGTGGTGCGATGGACAACCGTCCGTCGCACCACCGCCTTGTCCGCATACGTTCGTCCCGCTGCGAGCCGCCCGGGGAACGGCGGCTCCCCTTAAGGGAGATCGGGGGTGCACACGTGCGCATCGGACTGATTGCGGAGGGTGGCTATCCGTATGTGAGCGGTGACGCCAGGCTCTGGTGCGACCGGCTCGTGCGCGGGCTCGGACAGCACGAGTTCGACATCTACGCGTTCAGCCGCGGCGAGCACCAGGACAACGAGGGCTGGGTGCCACTGCCGCCGCAGGTCAGCCGGGTGCGCACGGCTCCGCTGTGGACGGCCGAGGAGGACGGGGTGGCCTACGGCCGCCGCGCGCGCCGGCGGTTCGCCGAGTGCTACGGCGAGCTGGCGGCCGTGCTCTGTGCGGGGGGCGCCAGGGACTCCTCCGAAGCGTCGGAGGACACGGCCGCCACTGAGGCGGACCGTTTCGGCAACGCGCTGTACGGGCTCGCCGAACTCGCCCGCGAAGAGGGCGGACTCGTGGGCGCGCTCCGCTCCGAGGCCGCCGTACGCACCCTTGAGCGCGCGTGCCGGGCGCGGGGCGCCCTGCGCACGGCGCGTGAGGCGCGCGTACCTGATCTGCTGGCCGTCGCCGCGCACCTCGAACGCGCCCTGCGCCCCCTCTCGCTCGACTGGTACGAGGACGACGGACTGGGCTCGGCCGACGTGTGCCACGCCACGTCCGGCGGCTCTGCTGCCCTGCCCGGCCTGCTCGCCCGCCACTTCTGCGGCGTACCCCTGCTGCTGACCGAGTACGGAGTCCGGCTCCGCACGCACTATCTGGACACCACCGAGCCCTCGCCCGCCGTACGCGCCCTGCTCGCCGCCTTCCACGGCAGGCTCGCCGCCGAGACCTACGCCCGGGCCGCCCTCGTCACGCCCGGCAATTCCCACGCCCGCCGCTGGCAGGAGCGCTGCGGCGCCGACCGCGCCAAGCTCCGCACGGTCTACCCCGGCATGGACGCCACCCGCTTCGCGGAGGTCGGCGAGGCACCAGAGGGCGCGGACCCGGACACGCTCGTCTGGGTCGGCCGTATCGAACCGGCCAGGGACCTGGTGTCGTTGCTGCACGCCTTCGCCGAGGTCCGCAAGGAGCAGCCGAAGACCCGCCTGCGTGTCATCGGCAGCCCCTCGGGGTCCGAGGGCGCCGCCTACCTCGGCCATTGCCAGGCGCTGGCCGCGCAACTCTTCCCCGACGAGGCGGAGGGCCCGCACACGGTCGGCGACAACCCGGTCTCCTTCGAGGAGCTCGGCGGTCCGGAGCTCCCGACCCTCGCCGAGGCGTACGCCTCAGGTGCCGTCGCCGTCCTGTCCAGCGTCGTCGAGGGTTTCCCGATCAGCCTGATCGAGGCCATGTTCTGCGGCCGCGCGACGGTGTCCACGGACGTCGGCGCGGTGGTGGAGGTCATCGGCGGCACCGGTCTCGTCGTCCCGCCACGCAACCCACGGGCGCTCGCGGAAGCCTGTGTCGCGCTGTTGCGCGACCCCGAGCGCCGGGCACGCCTGGGCGCCGCGGCACGCGCGCGTGCGCTCGAACTGTTCACCGTCGAGCAGAACGTCGCAGCATTTCACAGCATTTACCTGGAGATCGTCTCGCGCACACCGGTCCGCCGCGTCGTCCTCGACGAGGCCGGGGACCCGCTGCCCTTCGCCTTCCCCGCCGAGGCCCGTGTCCCCGGCCGCTGGACCGGGCGCACGGCGCACCTGGTGGGCCGCGGCGGCCCGGACCTGCCGACGGCACGCCCCGCGCGCGCCACCGCGCTGCGGGCGACGGAGGCGGCGCGATGAGCGGCCTGGGAGGACTGGACCGCCCAGGGGCCCCCACCACTCCCGGGGCGCGGGACGAGCGGTCGCAGGAGTGGCCCGTGGCAGAGACGGACGTACAGGACGCACCCGAGGAAGAGAGCGCCGACGCGCCTGCGACCGGCAGCGGCGAACGGACCGCCCCCCGCGCCCCCGCCCGCCGACAGCCCTCCCCCCGCCGCGCCGGCGGCGACCCCGTGAAGGCGCTCATGCACCGCCACCGCGACCTGTGCGCACGCGCGGTGGACCCGCTGGAGATCGCCGCCGGCCTGGAAGCCCACGGCGTCACCGACCGCACCGCGGCACGCTTCCTGCACCGGGACGTCTTCTCCCTCGCGGAGGAGATGTACGCCCGAGCACCCCGCGACGAGGACACGCCCCCCAACTCCCCGGCCGTCACGACGCCCCGCGCGCGAGCCGACTGGCTGGTGCTCACCCTCCTGCCCGGAGCGCTCTGCGCGGCGACGGTGACCGGCCTGCACCTCACCCACGGCCAGTCCCGCCTGATCACGGCCACCGCGGGAGCCCTCGCCGTCGCCCTCGCCCTGCGCGCGGCCGTGGCCCGCGGCCCCCTCGCCGCCAAGGACCGCAGGCACCCGACCGCCACCCGGATGTGCTGGCTCATCGCCTACGCCCTCCTCGGCGACGGACTCCTCAGGGAAGCCGTCGCCGCGGGCCCCGACGCCCTCCCCACCGGCACCGCCGACGGCTCCTGGCCGCTCGCCGCCGCCCCCGTCCTGGCCCTCACCCTGTCCGTCGCCCCGGCGGCCTGGTGCGCCCACCTCCTCGCCGCACGAGCGCGCCGCAAACTGTCGGCCAGCCGAGCCCTGGAGGAGTTCGCCGCCGCCGTGAAGCCTCTGCTCCTCGGCATCTTCGCCCTCCACCTCGGCGCCCTGACGGCCCTGCTGCTCCTGACCGCCACGGTCCTGGAGGAGCCCGCCGCCTACCCCCAGACCCTCACCCTCGGCGCCCTCCTGCTCCTCAGCCGCCTCCTGACGACCCACGGCTTCACCCACGCCCCCGCCCTGGTCCTCACCGCCACAGCAACAGCCGAGGCCACGGCCCTGGCCACCGTCTTCGCCTCCCGCCTCCCCGGCTGCGGCTGGCTGGCGACGCCGTTCCAGACCCTCGTCGACACCTGGGGTCCGGGTGCCGTCCCGACAGCGGCCTGCGGCGCGGGCGCCCTGACGCTCCTGCTCCACGCGATGCGCACCCTCACGAGGGCATCGGCACACGCACCGCGGGACCAGCCGTGGTGACCCGGCGGCAACCGGCGCGGCCCGGCACCGCAACGCGCCACAGGCATTCCACGCGCCCCAGCCTGCGGCACCGGCGCCTCCACCCCGCGGCACCGGCTGCCGCAGGCATACCGCGCCCAGAAACCCGCTGAAGCCCTTCTCCCCGAAAGTCCCCCTGTCTGAAGCCCTCCGAAGGAGACCCCCAAATGATCACCTCCCGACCCGACCACCGCTCGGCCCCGGGAGCCGCCCGATGAGAGTCCTGCTGATCGGAGCCAACGGCTACCTCGGCCGCTTCGTGGCGGACCGCCTCCTCGCCGACCCCGCCGTCCAACTCACCGCCCTGGGCCGCGGCGACGACGCCGACGTCCGCTTCGACCTCGCGTCCGGCAGCCCAGGCGCCCTCACCCGCTTCCTGGACGCGGTCCACCCCGGTGTCGTCATCAACTGCGCCGGCGCCACCCGAGGCGGCGCCCGCGAACTCACCCGCCACAACACCGTCGCCGTCGCCACCGTCTGCGAGGCCCTGCGCCGCAGCGGCTGCGGCGCCCGGCTCGTCCAGATCGGCTGCGGCGCCGAGTACGGCCCGAGCCAGCCCGGCTCGTCGACGGCCGAGGACGCCGTCCCCCGCCCCGGCGGCCCCTACGGCGTCAGCAAACTCGCCGCCACCGAACTCGTCCTGGGCTCCGGCCTGGACGCCGTGGTTCTGCGCGTCTTCTCACCCGCGGGCCCCGGCACCCCCGCCGGCTCCCCGCTCGGCCGCCTCGCCGAGGCCATGCGCCGCGCCATGCAGTCGGGCGACGGCGAGCTCAAGCTCACCGGCCTCGGCGCCCAGCGCGACTTCGTCGACGTCCGGGACGTGGCCCGTGCCGTGCACGCCGCCTCCCTCTCCGCGGCGCAGGGCGTGATCAACATCGGCTCCGGCCGCGCCGTCCGCCTCCGCGACGCCGCCGCCGTCCTCGCCCGCGTGGCCGGCTACGGCGGCGCCCTGCACGAACTCGACGGCCCGCCCGGCCCGTTGCGGCCGTCCATCGGCCACCCCCGCGCCGACTCGGACCACGCGGCCCACGCCGGCCACGCCGCCCCGGTCGCCTACCCGTATCCGGACGGTTGCGGAAGCTGGCAGCAGGCCGACGTGCGCACCGCACGCGACCGGCTCGGCTGGCGTCCCCGGATCAACCTCGAAGAGTCCCTCGGCGACATCTGGATGGAGGCCGCATGCCGTATCTGACCGGCACCAAACCGACCACGTCGAGCACGGACCTCCGCACCGGCCTCGGCGTCCCCGGCTACGCCCACCCCCTGCTCGCACCCACCGAATGGGGCGAACTCACCCGCCCGGGCACCCCCGTGCACTGGGTCGTCCTCAACGTCGCCGACGGCCCCGGCACCCGCCCCGACCCGCACTGCCTGGAGGCCGCCGGACGGCTGCGCAACGCGGGGATCCGTGTCCTCGGCCACTTGGACGCGGCACAGGTCGGCACGGCACAGGGCGGCACGGCACAGGGCGGCGGCGGCTTCGGCGAGATGATCTCCGAGGCGCACCGGTACGTCGACTGGTACCGCGTCGACGGCTTCCTCCTGGACCGCTGCCCGAGCGAACGCGCCGCCCTGCCCGGGATCCGCCGCACGGTCACCACGCTCCGTGCGCTGCGTGACAAGGCCCACATCGTCCTCGGTCACGGCACCCATCCCCACCCCGGCTACGCCGAGTGCGCCGACCAGCTGGTCACCTTCCGGGGGTCGTGGAGCGAGTACCGCTGGTCGCAGGTGGCGGAGTGGACGGCCGACTACCCGCCCGACCGCTTCTGCCACTTCGTCCAGGGGGTGCCCCTCGGCCACCTCGACGAGGCACTGCGCATCGCCCGCTGGCAGGGCGCCGCGACGATCTGGTTCACCGACCACACGGACCGCGGCGGCCGCACCGGCCCCTGGGAGACCATGCCCGGCTACTGGGACGAAATCGTCTCGCGGATCGGAACAGGTGTCTCGGAATGAAAAAGCCCATGGCAGTGTTACGGCAAGTACAACCATAGTGATCGACCGACCAACGGAGTCCCCGTGTCGCTGCCACCCCTGGTCGAGCCGGCCCCCGAGCTCACCGTAGACGAGGTTCGCAGGTACTCCCGCCACCTGATCATCCCGGATGTCGGGATGGACGGGCAGAAGCGGCTGAAGAACGCCAAGGTGCTCTGTGTGGGCGCCGGCGGCCTGGGCTCGCCGGCGCTGATGTACCTCGCCGCCGCGGGCGTCGGCACGCTCGGCATCGTGGAGTTCGACGAGGTCGACGAGTCGAACCTGCAGCGCCAGATCATCCACAGCCAGTCCGACATCGGGCGCTCCAAGGCCGAGTCCGCGCGCGACTCCGTCCTCGGCATCAACCCGTACGTGAACGTGGTCCTTCACGAGGAGCGGCTCGAGGCCGACAACGTGATGGACATCTTCAGCCAGTACGACCTGATCGTCGACGGCACGGACAACTTCGCGACCCGCTACCTGGTCAACGACGCCTGTGTGCTGCTGAACAAGCCGTACGTATGGGGCTCGATCTACCGCTTCGACGGTCAGGCCTCGGTCTTCTGGTCCGAGCACGGCCCTTGCTACCGCTGCCTCTACCCGGAGCCCCCGCCCCCCGGCATGGTTCCGTCCTGCGCCGAGGGCGGCGTGCTGGGCGTGCTGTGCGCGTCCATCGGCTCCATCCAGGTCAACGAGGCCATCAAGCTCCTCGCCGGCATCGGTGAGCCGCTGGTCGGCCGCCTGATGATCTACGACGCCCTGGAGATGCAGTACCGCCAGGTCAAGGTCCGCAAGGACCCGAACTGCGCGGTCTGCGGCGAGAACCCGACCGTCACCGAGCTCATCGACTACGAGGCCTTCTGCGGCGTCGTCTCCGAGGAGGCCCAGGAGGCGGCCGCCGGCTCGACGATCACTCCCAAGCAGCTCAAGGAGTGGATCGACGACGGCGAGAACATCGAGATCATCGACGTCCGCGAGATCAACGAGTACGAGATCGTCTCGATCCCCGGCGCCCGGCTGATCCCGAAGAACGAGTTCCTGATGGGCACCGCCCTGGAGACCCTCCCGCAGGACAAGAAGATCGTCTTGCACTGCAAGACGGGTGTCCGCAGTGCGGAAGTCCTCGCGGTCCTGAAGTCCGCGGGCTTCGCCGACGCCGTCCACGTCGGCGGTGGCGTGATCGGCTGGGTCAACCAGATCGAACCGCACAAGCCGGTCTACTAGACGGCCCCTGCGCCGCCCAGCGGAACGAACGCAAGAAGCCCACGGCTCTGACCGGTTCAGACGCCGTGGGCTTCTCGCGTTTCTGGTCGCTTGCTCCTGTCGCTACTTCCGCCAGGCCCAGTGCAGGCGGTCCAGCCCGCTCTGGTTGTTCACCTTCAGGCTGAGGTTGGTGCCCGTGCCCTGCAGCGTGGTGAGGGAGTAGGTGTCCCCGTTGCGCAGGCCGGGCCAGTAGACCGAACCCAGGCCCAGTTCACGGATGGTGTCGGTCGCCGCCTGGATGTAGGCGATCTCGTGGGAACCGTTGATCGGCCCGTTGTAGTTCAGGCCCGACGTCATGGTGGCGCCGAACTCGTCCAGGATGGTGCGCGAGGCGCAGGTGCCTATGCGCTGCCGGAAGTCCTGCTTCCACTGGTCGTAGCTGGTCCAGTCGGTGTGCCAGAAGCCGTAGTTGTGCAGGGCGAGCCGGGTGCCGTTCAGCCGGCTGTCGGCGCACACGGGCTTGACGTCCTCGCTGTACTTGACCCCTCCGATGAGGATCCGGTCGCGGGGGATGGAGCGGTGGGTCGTCAGCCAGCGGGCGGCGATGTCGCGCCACTCCTGGGAGGTGTAGCCGAACGGCTCGTTCATCGGCTCGAAGTACACCCGGGAGTCGCCCACGTAGGCGGAGGTGATCCGCGCCCACATCTGGTCGTAGGCGGCCTGGTTGTCGATCTTGCCGTCCTTGGCGTTGTCGGCCTCCCAGTAGCCCAGGATGACCTTGAACCCCTGGCCGGTGGCGGCGTCGATCGCGCCCCTGTAGGACTTCCAGAACGGGCCGTTGACGGAGGTGGGGTTGACCGGCAGCCGGACGGTGTTGGCGCCCAGCTTGGCGAACCCGGCGATGATCGCCTTGGACTTGGCGTAGGTGGTGTCGTAGCTGTCGGAGGTGGACAGGCCCGAGGGCACGACCGCGTCATCGGCGTAGTTGTCGCGCGGGTCGGCCCAGTTGACCCCTTGGAAGTCGCTGACGGGCGGCACGGCCGCCTTGCCGGGTGCGGGGGAGGCGGATGCGGGGGAGGCGAGTGCTCCCCCGAATGCCGTGACGCAGGCCAGCAATGCGCCGAGGCAAGCTGTCCGGCGATGGTTCTTTCGTGGCACGGCGTCCCCTTCTGAGCGGTTGCGTTCGCGACGAACCGCAGACACGGGGCCGGCGGCTCGATGGCTCCCGCAAACTAGAAGATGATCCGAACAGGGGTCAACACATCTGCACACAAAGTTTCATCCAGGAGTCTGCCCGCCGCCCACGGCCCTCGTCATGAGCAGACCTTGCCGTCCCTGGGCACCGTCCCCTGCAGCAGATACGCGTTCACCGTGGAGTCGACGCAGTCGCTCCCCTTCCCGTACGAGGCGTGTCCCTCGCCCTTCCAGGTGATCATCACGCCGACGCCCTTGCCCAGCTCGTCCGCCATCCGCCGGGTGCCCTCGTAGGGCGTGGCAGGGTCGCCGGTGTTGCCGACCAGCAGGATCGGTGCCGCGCCCGGCGCACTCACCTCCGGAGTGTCGTACTGCCCGGCCACCGGCCAGTCGTGGCACCAGCCGGCCGTGTCCCAGCCCAGCATGGGTCCGAAGACGGGCGAGATCTTCTTGAACCGCGGCAGCAGCTTCTTCGTCTGCGCGACCGTCGGCCGCTGCTTGTCGTCCAGGCACGATATGACCCGCTGCGAGTGGGTCCCCGTCAGGTAGTGCCCCGAGGAGTCGCGGTCGTTGTAGCCGTCGGCGAGTGCCAGCAGTTCTGTGCCGTCTCCCTGCTCGGCCGCCTTCAGGGCGCTGGTCAGGGTGGGCCAGCTCGTCTCGCTGTACAGCGACCCGAGGAGGCCGGTGAGCGCCAGTGTCTCGGTGAGCTTGCGCCCGGAGGACGTCGGCAGCGGATTCGCGTCTGTCCGCTTCAGCAGGCCGACGATCTTCTGGGTGCCGTCCTCGGCGCCCTGGCCGGTGGACTCGAGGTAGTTGTTCAGGGCGCGCTGGAAGCCTCTGGTCTGGTTCTCGGCGTGGCCTTCCGAGTCGGCGCTCGGGTCGGTGACCGCGTCCAGGATCAGCCGGCCCACCTTTCTGGGGAACAAGTGGGCGTAGACGCCGCCGAGTTCGGTGCCGTAGGAGATGCCGAAGTAGTGCATCTTCGTGTCGCCGAGTATCTGGCGCATGAGGTCCATGTCGCGGGCGGTGTCGGTGGTCGACACATGCGCCAGCAACGTCCCGGCGGACTTCTGGCAGCCCTTGCCGAAGGCGGCGGCGTCCCGGAAGTAGGCCGTCTCCTCGGCGGGGGTGTCGGGTGTGATGTCGACGGACTCGGAGTTCTCGATCTCCTTGTCGCTGCGGCAGCGCACCCCCTCACTGGCGCCCACCCCGCGAGGGTCCCAGCTCACCAGGTCGTACCGCTCGCTCAGCTCGGGCGCGGAGGAGGCGTACCACGGCAGCGTGGACACCCCTGAGCTGCCGGGGCCGCCGAAGTTGAACAGGAGTGAGCCGATGCGGTCGTCGCCGCCGGCCTTGGAACGGATCAGCGCGAGGTCGATCGTCTCGCCGTCCGGTTGCGCCCAGTCCAGCGGCGCCTTGAGTGTCGCGCATTGCCATGCGCCGCCCGGTTCGGGGGAGTCGGCCGTGGCCCTGCAACGTCCCCAGTCGAGCTTCTGCGAGGTCAGCGACGATGGCAGTGGGGTCGCCGGGCCGGCGGACGTGGCCGGAGAGCTCGCTCCGTCGGTCTCCCGGCCGGCCTCGCCGCCGTCGGACGAGCCGCCGCCGCAGCCCGTCACCAGCAGCGCGGCGGCGGCCGTCAGGGCCGTCCACTGTACAAAACGTGCCATGTCACTTCCCCCTCGCAGGCCGTCCGCACTGTGCCGCGGATGGCGGTCAGGCCATGGTAGGCATACCGCGAATGGGTTGCGGTGGCCTGTGGATAACTCTCTGACCTGCGGTTTCAGCTTCCCTGCTCGGTCTCAGGAGCAGACGGTCCCCGCCGCCGGTACCTTCCCGTCGAGCAGATAGCCGTTCACCGCGTCCTGCACGCACTTGTTCCCGGTGTTGTACGCGCCGTGCCCCTGACCCTCGTACGTCAGCTCGACACCCACGCCTTTGCCCAACGCCTCCGCCATCCTCCGCGCGCCCTCGTAGGGCGTGGCCGGGTCGCCCGTGTTGCCCACGACGAGGATCGGCCCCGAGCCGGGCGCGCTGACGTCGGGATGTTCGGCGGCGCCCGGTACGGGCCAGTCGGTGCAGGTGAGCATGGCCCAGGCCAGGGAGTCGCCGAAGAGGTTCGAGGCGGCCCGGAACTCGGGCAGCCTTTGCTCCACGTACGCGGCGGTGTAGCGGGGCTTGTCGTCGGCACAGTTGATCGACACGTTGGCCGCGGTGATATTGCTGTACTCGCCGTTCTCGCGGCGTCCGTTCATCGAGTCGGCCAGCAGCAGCAGGAGCCTGCCGTCACCGTCGTATGCCTGGACCAGGCCCTGGGTGAGGTACTCCCAGAAGTCCTTCGAGTACAGCGCCTGCAGGATGCCGGAGGTGGCGGCCGTCTGGGTCAGCTCGCGCGGGAAGACGCCCGGGATCGGCTTGCTGTCGAGGTCCTTCAGCAGCTTGGCGATGCGGTCCTTGATGTCCTGGGCGGTGTTCCCGATCGGGCAGCCCTCGCTCTTGGCGGCGCAGTCCGCGGCGAAGTTGTCGAGCGCGAGCTGAAAGCCCTCGGCCTGCCCCAGCGCGCTCTGCTCGGGGTTCTCCGTCGGGTCGACCACCGCGTCGAAGACCGCGCGGCCCACGTTCTCGGGGAACAAGTGGGCGTAGACGCCGCCGAGTTCGGTGCCGTAGGAGATGCCGAAGTAGTGCAACTTCCGGTCGCCGAGGAGCTGGCGCATCAGGTCCAGGTCGCGGGCCGCGTCGGTGGTGCGCACATGAGGCAGCACCTTCTTGGAGTTCTTCTCGCAGGCCCTGGTGAACTCCTTGTTGGTGTCCAGCAGTTCGGTGCGCTCGGTGGCGTCGTCCGGTGTCGCGTCCTGCTGGAAGTGGGCGTCGAGCTGCTGGTCGTTCTCGCACAGCACGGGCGCGCTGCGGCCGACCCCGCGCGGATCGAAGCTCACCAGGTCGTAGCGGGTGAGCAACGTCCCATAGCGTTCGCCGACGGAAGGCAGGCTGGTGACGCCCGAGCTGCCCGGGCCGCCGAAGTTGAAGATCAACGAGCCGATGCGCCGCCTCTCGTCGCCGGTGCTCTGTGCCCGGATCAGCGCGATGTCGATCGTGTCGCCCTTGGGTTCGTCCCAGTCGAGGGGCGCCTTCATCGTGGCGCACTGCCATGTGCCGCCGTCCGGCAGGGGCGACGGGCTGCCCCCGCCGCCCTGCGCCTGGGAGGGGGGCGGGCAGTCCTCCCAGTTCAGTTCCTGGGCCGTCAGATCCTGTCCCCCGGAGCCGTCGTCGCTGCAGCCCGCCAGCAGGGAGGACAGCAGCAGGGCGGTGGCGGTCAGGGCAGCGACGCGGATCCGGGGAGGGTTCGGCATGGTCCCATCCTGCGGTCGTACGTGGTGGGGCGCTCGGGGCGCGGGCCGTACGAGCTACCGCGACGCACCATCTCTTCCGTGCCCTCCAACGTAGGACGCCGCCCGCTACAGCGCGCCCTTACGCGTCAGGTGGTTGAAGGCCAGCCATCCGGGCAGCACCGGCAGCCACAGCGTCAGCAGTCGGAACAGCAGCACCGCGGGCGCGGCGACCTCGCTTTCCAGGCCGACGGCGATCAGACCGACCGTCAAGGTCGCCTCCACGGCGCCTACGCCGCCCGGGGTCGGTGCCGCCGAGCCGAGCGCGTTGCCCGCGAGGAAGACGACGGCCACGCTGGCGATGCTGATCGACGTTCCCTCGCTGCCGAAGGCCCGGATCGACGCGTCAAGGCACATCACGAAGCAGGCGGTCAGCAGCAGCATGCCGCCGATGCCGGTGACCAGCTTCTGCGGCCGCTGGAGCACGTCCAGCATGCGCGGCACGACCCCCGCGAACAGCGACCTCACGCGCGTGACGACGAATTTCCGCAGGAACGGCACGGAGGTCACCACGAGCACCAGCACCGCCACCGTCAGCAGGCCCGCGATGACCGTCCGGGACGGCGACAGCGACGGAGTCTTCTCGGTGCCGGTCAGATAGCCGAAAGACAGCAGCATCAGGATGTGGCAGCCGAGCCCGAACAGCTGCGAGGCGCCGACGCTCGCCACCGCGAGCCCCGGCCGCACGCCCGCGCGCTGGAGGAAGCGCGTGTTGAGGGCCACACCGCCCACCGCCGGCGGGGCGACGATCTTCACGAACGACCCGGCGACCTGCGCCGCCACCGTCCGGAGGAACGGCACGCGCTCGGGCACGAACCCCAGCAGCGCCATCGCCGCCGCGAAGTAGCTGGCCGCCGAGAACAGCACGGCCGCGGCCACCCAGCCCCACTGCGCGTTGGAGATGAGCGGGCCGAACTCGATGTGCGTGAGCTGCGTCAGCAGGAAGTACGCGCCGATGGCACCGGCGATGAAGCTGATCAGCGTGCGCGGCCGCACCCGCTCCAGCCTGGCCGGCTCGACCGGCGCCTGCGGCCTGATCCGCAGCACCTCGTGGCGGATCTGCGTGAGCAGATCCTCCTCGCGCGCCTCGTCCAGCGCCTCGTCGATGGCCCGCTTCTCGGCCCGCGCCTGCGCCCGTACGGTCTTCTTGTCCAGTTTGTCGGGTACGGCTCCGGCGTCGCCCGTGGCCTCCTCCTCGCCGCGGGCGTGCTTGGCGTGCCGGGACGCCTCCAGTACCGCCTCGCGCTCGCGCTGGGCACGCTCCCGGGCGAGTCTGCGCAGCGTCGCGCGCGTGGAGCGGCTCAGCGCGATCGGCTGCAGCATCGGCAGGCAGTCGGCCACGGCGTCGGGGCCGAGCACGCTCACCGCCGTGGCCACCGCGCGCTCGGCGCCCACCCGCAGGCCCAGCGTCACCAGTAGCTGGGAGATGTCCATGCGCAGCAGCAGGTTGTTGGCCGCGATCTCACCGATGCGCAGATCTGTGATGATCACTTTGCCGGAACGATCCACCAGAATCGCGTCACCGACCAGCCTGCGGTGCGCGATGCGCCGGGACTGGAGCGCCTTGACCTGGTGCCAGGTGCCGCGCAGCAAGTCGTCCGTGATCTCGAAGTCCGGCAGCGAGTCCAAGGTGCGCCCGCCGGTGTGCTCGTAGACGAGCATCACGGCGTCCGGGCCGAGCTCCGAGGTGGCGATCAGCTTGGGCGCGTTGGCGCCGGCGGCGATGGCGGCGTAGGCGAGCAGTGCCTCCTGCTCCAGGGCCTGGCGCAGCGACTGGAGGCTGCTGCGGGTGGCGAACCCGCGCAGCGTCAGATTGCGCCACGCGCGATAGAAGAAGCCCTGCGCCTGCTGCTCGCGGTCGACGACCGTCACGTCCAGCGGTGGGCCGTCCTCAAGGGTGACGAAGTAGCGCCGACCGCGGTCGGTGGTGGTCTCCTGGGTGTCGGAGACCTCCTCGCGGGCCGCGCTCACCGGGCGGAAGCCGACGTGCCTGAGGCCCGCCATCAGGGTCCGTCCGGTGGGACGGACGTTGGGTGAGCCGACCGCGTACAGCGTGCCGTAGGCGACGGTCCAGCCGATCAGCAGCGTCAGGAGGATCGAGAACGGCGTGGTGTAGCCGGTGACCAGCATGGAGAAGGCGTAGAGGACCAGGACGGCCCAGAGGACCGCACGCCAGCGCGGTCTGCGGGACATGCCCACGGCTGTCATGTATGCGATGACCGGCGCGAGATACCCGTGCACCGGGTCGGTGAGGGAGCCGACGTCGCCGGGCGAGGGCTGGGTGAGTGCGTCCCGGATGGACTCCGGGGCTGCCCGCGCGACCCACAGGTCGGTGGCGAGCGTCACACCGTGCGCGAGGACCGCCGCGAGGACGCCGTCGGCGATGCGCAGCCCGTCCCGCTTGATCAGCCGCTCGATCGCGAAGGCGACGGGCACCAGGAGGATCGCGATGCTGGACACGAGCCCGGCCAGCTTGCTGAACACGTCGGGCGCCTGTCCGGTGCCCTTGTTGATGTCCTGTTCGAGACCTGAGGTGGTGCCGTGCGCGAACGCGGCGATCGCGAGGAGCAGGGCGATGCCCAGCACACCCACCAGGAGCCGCATCAGGTCGGACGGACGGTGCACGCGCGCGGGGAGCAGCGGTTCGTCGCCCTCGACCTCGTCGACGTGCGCCTCGTCGTCCAGGTCGTACGCGGCCTTGCCTTCGACGGCCTTCCGGCCGACGTCGTTCAGTCCGGCGTCCTTGTCGACCTCGGCCTTCTCGACCTTGGCCTTCTCCTCGGCCTTCTTGACGTCGTCCTTCTCGTCCTTCTCGTTCTCGACGTCGCTGCTCTCGCCGGCGTCCTTCTTGTCGGCGTTCGCGGTGCCCGGACGCGACGAAGCGTCAGAGGTGCTCTCCGCGTCCTCCGGGTGCACACCCTGTTGCTTCATCGTCTCTTCTTGATCTCGTATCACCAGTCACCGCCCGCACGATGGTGGCATGCCCCACCGACACACTTGGGCGTCAGGGTGCAATGCGGGGGCGGACAGTCTGCCCGAAGCGTCGCCCCGGGGCGAGGGATACGCACAGTGGCGAGCGCGTCACATTGTCGGTGGCGTGGGGCAGGATGGGGCGGATGAGCGAGGAGAGCCTGCCGGACGACGCCCGCCCGGAGTACGACTACGCCCGCTCGGAGTACGCGGACGCGCTGCCGGAGTACGCCGAGCGGGTGCTCGAGGTCGCCGAACTGATCCCGCCGGGGCGCGTCATGACGTACGGGGACGTCGCGGAGTGGCTGGAGGAGGGCGGCCCGCGCCAGGTCGGCCGGGTGATGGCGCTGTATGGGGGAGCCGTGGCGTGGTGGCGCGTGGTCCGCGCGGACGGGGCCCTGCTGCCGGGTCACGAGCTGAGAGCGCTGGACCACTACCGGACGGAGGGCACGCCTCTGAAGGAGGCGAGCAGGGCCGCCGAGGGCCACCTGCCGCGTCTGGACATGAAGCGGGCGCGGTGGGACGGCGAGCGTGCACAGGGTCACACTTGAAAGCTTCCGCCATCGGGCGGCCCTCCGTGTGACCTCTGATCCGTACGAGGGAAAGAGGGCACATCCGTGGCATGACGTACGTTCGTGAGTCGAGGGACCCACGTGCCAGGAGTGTCCTGAGGGATAAATCGGAAGCCCTGCTTCCGCACCATCCGTCGGCGTAGCGTCGGCTGCACGTGTCGCCCTCATCCCGCGGCCACCACCCTCCACACGCGAGGGGCGACCCACCAGCACACCCACCAGGACCGGCGAACCACGTGAGCTCCTCTTCCTCCACCAGGCGCCTGTCGCACCCCCAGGTGCGACAGGGGACCCGTGGCGCTTACCGGCTGGTGCGTACCCCTCCGGTCCAGGTGGCTCCCCCTCGTCTTGACGCCGCACAGCGCGCCGTGGTTGACCATGCGGCCGGCCCGCTGCTCGTTCTCGCAGGCCCGGGCACCGGGAAGACCACCACGCTCGTCGAGTCGGTGGCGGCGCGCATCGCCCGCGGCGGAGACCCCGAGCGCATCCTGGTGCTGACGTTCAGCCGCAAGGCCGCCGTGGAGCTGCGGGACCGCATGGCGCTGCGCATGGGGGCGGCACGCGCGCCCCAGGCGACCACGTTCCACTCGTTCTGTTACGCCCTGGTCCGCGCTCACCAGGACAGCGACCTGTTCGTGGAGCCGCTGCGGCTGCTGTCCGGCCCCGAGCAGGACGTGACCGTACGGGAACTGCTCGCGGGTCAACCGGACCTGGAACGGCTCGGGCTGGCGCACGTACGCTGGCCGGACGAACTGCGCGCCTGCCTGACCACCCGCGGCTTCGCCGACGAGGTCCGCGCGGTCCTCGCCCGCAGCCGCGAACTGGGTCTCGGCCCCGATGCCCTGGACGCCTTCGCGCGCCGCATCGGCCGCCCCGACTGGCGCGCCGCGGCCGCCTTCCTCGCCGAGTACCTCGACGTGCTCGACATGCAGGGCGTGCTCGACTACGCCGAACTCGTCCACCGCGCGGTGCTCCTCGCTCGCCGTTCAGGGGCCGCCGAGCGGCTCGCCGCGCAGTACGACGCCGTGTATGTCGACGAGTACCAGGACACCGATCCTGCCCAGGTACGGCTGCTGCGCGCCCTCGCCGGCGGCGGCCGCACCCTTGTCGCCTTCGGCGACCCCGACCAGTCGATCTACGCCTTCCGGGGCGCCGACGTGAACGGCATCCTGGAGTTCCCCCAGGCATTCCCCCGCGCGGACGGCCGTCCCGCGCGCGTGGAGGTGCTGCGCACCTCCCGCCGCTCCGGCGCCGCCGTGCTGGCCGCGACGCGGCTGCTGACCCAGCGCATGCCGCTCACCCGGCTCCCGGCTGAGAAGGTACGCGCCCACCGAGAGCTGGCCCCGGTCCGCGAGGGCGGCCGCGTCGAAGTCTTCACATTTCCGACACCCGGTACCGAACTGGACAACATCGCCGACATCCTGCGCAGGGCGCACCTGGAGGACGGTGTGCCCTGGAACGAGATGGCCGTCCTGGTGCGTGCGGGGTCGCGCATGATCCCGACGGTGCGCCGGGCGCTGACGGCCGCCGGGGTGCCCTTGGACATCGACGGCGACGACCTGCCGCTGCGCCATGAGCCCGCCGTAGCGCCCTTGCTGACGGCATTGCGGGCGGTGGCCAACGCGGAGGCGGCGGTGCGGGAGGTCTCCTCCGGCGTGGCGGAGGAGGGAGAACCAGTCTCCGACGAGGAGGGAAGGCCGGTCCCCGACGAGCCGGAGCCGGACGGCTGCTGGCTCGACACCGAGACCGCCCTCACTCTGCTCGCCTCCCCCCTCGCCGGCATGGACGCGGCCGACCTGCGCCGCCTGGGGCGAGCCCTGCGCGACGAGGAGCGGGCCGCGGGCAACCCGCTGCCACCGCCCTCGGACGAGCTGCTCGCGCGGGCACTGGCCGAGCCGGAGCGGCTCGCGGTGCACGACCCCACGTACGCGCGGGGAGCCCAGCGTCTCGGCGCGCTGCTCCGCAAGGCCCGTGAGCGCCTCGCGGGCGGCGGTACCGCCGAGGAGGCGCTGTGGGACCTGTGGGAGGGCACGCCGTGGCCCGGGCGGCTGGAGCGGGCTGCCCGGCGCGGCGGCGCGGCAGGACGCAACGCCGACCGTGACCTCGACGCCGTATGCGCCCTGTTCGCGACCGCGGCCCGCGCGGAGGAGCGCACCGGCGGCCGGGGTGCCCTGAACTTCCTGGCGGAGATCGAGGCCGAGGACATCGCCGCCGACACCCTCACGCGGCGTGCCGTACGCCCGGACGCCGTGCGCCTGATGACCGCGCACCGCTCCAAGGGCCTGGAGTGGCGCCTGGTTGTCGTCGCCGGCGTCCAGGAGGGCCTGTGGCCGGATCTGCGCCGCCGCGGCTCCCTCCTGGAGGCCGACCGCATCGGCCGCGACGGCCTCGCCGAACCGCTCACCCCGGGCGCGCTGCTGGCGGAGGAGCGCCGCCTGTTCTACGTGGCCGCCACGCGCGCGTGTGAACGCCTCGTCGTCACGGCCGTGAAGGCCCCGGCCGACGACGGCGACCAGCCCTCCCGCTTCCTGACCGAACTCGGCGTCGAGCCGAAGGACGTGACGGGCCGCCCCCGCCGCCCCCTGTCCGTCGCCGCGCTCGTCGCCGAGCTCCGGGCGACCACGGTCGACCCGCGCGCGTCGGACACCCTCAGGCAGGCCGCCGCCCGCCGACTGGCCCGGCTCGCCGCACTCGCCGACGAGGACGGCCGCCCGCTGGTCCCCTCCGCCCACCCCTACCGCTGGTGGGGCATGTTCGAGCCGACCGCGTCCAAGGTGCCGCTGCGCAACCGCGACCAGCCCGTCGTGCTCTCCGGAAGCGCCCTCGACCAGCTCGCCAACACCTGTGCGCTGCAATGGTTCCTGGGCCGCGAGGTGAAGGCCGACGCACCGGCCACCGCCGCCCAGGGCTTCGGCAACGTGGTGCATGTCCTCGCCGACGAGGTCGCCTCCGGACACACCCCGGCCGACCTCGCCGTCCTCATGGAGCGCCTCGACTCCGTGTGGAACGCGCTCGCCTTCGACGCGCCGTGGAAGTCGGCGCAGGAGAAGGACAACGCGCGCGTGGCGCTCGAACGCTTCCTGAAGTGGCATGTGACGGACCGCTCCGGACGCACACCGGTGACCAGTGAGCACGACTTCGACGTCACCCTCGAAGCGGGCGACTTCGAGGTGCGCATCCGCGGCCAGATGGACCGCGTCGAGGCCGACGGCGAGGGCCGCGCCTACGTCGTCGACTTCAAGACCGGCAAGCAGGCACCGAGCTCGGCCGAGGTGGCCCGCCACCCACAGCTCGCGGTCTACCAGCTCGCCGTCCGCGAGGGCGCCGTCGACGAGGCCTTCGACGGCATACGTCCCGAGCCGGGCGGCGCGGAACTCGTCCAGCTGCGCCAGGGTGCCGCCAAGCGGGACGGCGGCGAGACGCTGCCGAAGGTGCAGGGACAGGAGCCCCTGGCAGGCCCGGAGGGGGAGTGGGTCGGCGAACTGCTCGCCACGGCGGCGGGCAAGGTCCTCGACGAGCGGTTCACGCCAAGCGCGGGCCAGCACTGCACCCACTGTGCGTTCCGGGCGTCCTGCAGCGCCCGGCCCGAGGGACGACACGTGATCGAGTGACGCCTGGCCGAGCGGACGGCGTGATCGCGGACGGCGTGATCGAGCGGACGGCGTGATCGCGGATGGCGTGATCGACCGAACGGCGTGATCGGGCCACCGGGGTGGGCGCGCGACCAGGGTGATCGATCGCACCTCCTGTGCTGACCTGGGCATATCCAGGCCCGGGCGCCGATCCGGCATCCACTGTCAGTGGCCGCCGCTAGCCTCTCTGAGGTGTCCGCCCGTATCACCGATCCCGAGCAGCTCAAGGAGCTCCTCGGCATCCCGTTCACTCCGGAGCAGACGGCCTGCATCACCGCGCCGCCCGCCCCGCAGGTGATCGTGGCCGGAGCCGGATCGGGCAAGACCACGGTGATGGCGGCGCGCGTGGTGTGGCTGGTCGGCACCGGCCAGGTCGCTCCCGAACAGGTCCTCGGCCTGACCTTCACCAACAAGGCCGCCGGTGAACTCGCCGAGCGCGTCCGCAAGGCGCTCATCAAGGCCGGCGTCACCGACCCCGACGTCATCGACCCGGACAACCCGCCGGGCGAGCCGGTGATCTCGACGTACCACGCCTTCGCCGGCCGCCTGCTGACCGACCACGGCCTGCGCATCGGCCTGGAACCGACCTCCCGCCTGCTCGCCGACGCCACCCGCTACCAGCTCGCCGCCCGCGTGCTGCGCGAGGCCCCGGGGCCGTATCCGGCCCTCACCCGCTCCTTCGCCGACCTGGTGAGCGACCTCCTCACCCTCGACGCCGAACTGGCCGAGCACCTCGTACGCCCCGAGGCCCTGCGCGCGTACGACGCCCAGCTCCTGCTCGGCCTCGAGAGCGCCAAGCTCACCAACGCCGAGCTGCGCAAGGTCCCCGAGGCGGCCGCGGCACGCCGCGAACTCGCCGACCTCGTGGTCCGCTACCGGGCCGCCAAGCGGGAGCGGGACCTGCTCGACTTCGGCGACCAGATCGCCCTGTCGGCACAGCTGGCGGGGATCCCCGAGGTGGGCCGCATCCTGCGCGACGAGTTCCGCGTGGTCCTGCTGGACGAGTACCAGGACACGTCCGTCGCCCAACGCGTCCTCCTGGCGGGCCTGTTCGGGGGCGGCACCGGCCACCCCGTGACCGCCGTCGGTGACCCCTGCCAGGCGATCTACGGCTGGCGCGGCGCCTCCGTCGCCAACCTCGACGACTTCCCCGAGCACTTCGCCCGCGCCGACGGCCGCCCCGCGACCCGCCAGGCGCTCAGCGAGAACCGCCGTAGCGGCGGCCGCCTCCTCGACCTCGCCAATGGCCTCGCCGAGCCACTGCGCGCCATGCACGCGGGCGTGGAGGCGCTGCGCCCGGCCCCCGGAGCCGAGCGCGACGGCATGGTCCGCTGTGCGCTCCTGCCCACCCACGCCGAGGAGATCGACTGGATCGCCGACTCCGTCGCCCATCTCGTACGGACGGGTAAGGCGCCCGGCGAGATCGCCGTCCTGTGCCGCACGGCGACCGACTTCGCCGAGATCCAGGGCGCGCTCGTCGCCCGGGACGTCCCCGTCGAGGTCGTCGGCCTGTCCGGGCTGCTCCATCTGCCGGAGATCGCCGACCTGGTCGCCGTCTGCGAGGTCCTCCAGGACCCGGGCGCCAACGCCTCCCTGGTCCGCCTGCTCACCGGCCCGCGTTGGCGCATCGGCCCCCGCGACCTCGCCCTCCTGGGGCGCCGCGCACGGCTGCTGGTGTCCCACACGCGCGTGGACGGCGACGACCCGGACCGCCGGCTCGCCGAGGCCGTCGAGGGCGTCGACCCCGCCGAGGTGATCTCGCTCGCGGACGCCCTCGACACGTTCCTGGAGACGCCGCTGGACGGCGACGGGGACGACGACGGCCTGCCCTTCTCGCCGGACGCGCGCGTGCGGTTCGCGCGCCTGGCCACCGAACTGCGCGACCTGCGCCGCTCCCTGTCCGACCCGCTGATGGACGTCCTCCACCGTGTCCTCGCCGTCACCGGCCTGGAAGTGGAGCTCTCGGCGTCCCCGCACGCCCTGGCCGCGCGTCGCCGCGAGACCCTGTCCAACTTCCTGGACGTCGCCGCCTCGTTCGCGGCCGGTGACAACGAGGCGACCCTGCTCGCCTTCCTCGGCTTCCTGCGCACCGCCGCCCAGTACGAGAAGGGGCTCGACAACGCCCTGCCCGGCGGCGAGAACACCGTCAAGGTGCTCACCGCGCACAAGTCCAAGGGCCTGGAGTGGGACGTCGTGGCCGTTCCCGGCCTGGTCACCGGTACCTTCCCCAGCACCCAGGGCCGCGAGAAGTGGACCGCTCAGGGCAAGGTCCTCCCGCACGAGCTGCGCGGCGACGCCGACACACTCCCCGACGTCGCCTCCTGGGACTCCCGCGGCCTGAAGGCCTTCCACGAGGCCATGAAGGACCACCAGCACACCGAGGAACTCCGCCTCGGCTACGTCACCTTCACCCGCCCCCGTTCCCTGCTCCTCGGCTCCGGCCACTGGTGGGGTCCCACCCAGAAGAAGCCGCGCGGACCCTCCGACTTCCTGCAGGCTCTGTACGACCACTGCGCGGCCGGCTACGGCGAGATCGAGGCGTGGGCGGACGAGCCGGCCGAGGACGAGGAAAACCCGGCCCTGCACCGGGAGAGCGCCGACCAGGTGTGGCCCCTGCCCCTGGACGAGGCCGCCCTGGCCAGACGCCGCGCGGCCGCCGAGACGGTCCTGGCCCACCTGGAGAGCCTCGCCTCCGGCGAGGGCAGCGACCTCGCCGCTACGCACAACGCGGATGCTTACGAGGATCCGGACTGGCCGCTGCCGCCGGAGGACGACGAAGCGCTCTCCGGGGACCCGGCCGCCGAGGACTACTCCTTCGAAGACGATCCCTTCTTCGAGGAGGACTCCGGCGCCTGGGATTCCTGGACCGCGGACCGCCCGACCGTCCCCCACCAGGCGACCGGACCGGAAGCGACCGAGGCGCCCGGCGCGGCTGACGGCGCGCGCGCCCACCCGTCGGAGCCCGGTCCGCCCCCGGCGCACCCTCGCGCCCCTGAACAACCTCCCGCACCCCCGCACCCCCCCGAGCCCGAGCCTGCCCACACCCGCCTCACCCCGGAGGAGGCCCGCACCATCGCCTCCTGGGACCGCGACCTCGACGCGCTCACCGGGGAGCTCCTGCGTGCCCGCGCGAGCGTCACGGACGTACCCCTGCCCGCGTCGCTCACCGCGTCCCAGCTACTGCGTCTGGCCGCCGACCCGGACGGGTTCGCGCAGGAACTCGCGCGCCCCATGCCGCGCCCCCCACAACCCGCCGCGCGCCGAGGCACCCGGTTCCACGCCTGGGTCGAGGCCCGCTTCGAGGAGCTGACGCTGCCCATGCTGGAGCCGGAGGACCTGCCCGGCAGCGAGGCCGAGATCGCCGACGAGCGCGACCTGGAAGCCCTCAAGGACGCCTTCGAGCGCACCGAGTACGCGCACCGCACGCCGTACCGGGTCGAGGCCCCGTTCCAGCTCACGCTCGCCGGCCGCGTCGTACGGGGCCGTATAGACGCCGTCTACAAGGAGGGCGACGGCGACGGGGCGACGTACGAGATCGTCGACTGGAAGACCAACCGCACCCGCACCGCCGATCCGCTCCAGCTCGCCCTGTACCGGCTCGCCTGGGCCGAGCAGCAGGGTGTCCCGCTGGAGTCGGTCGACGCCGCGTTCCTGTACGTCCGCAGCGGCGCGGTCGTACGCCCGGACGACCTGCCGGACCGGGCCGCACTGGAGCGACTGCTGACCGAGGAGCCGGTCGGGCGGGCGGACTGTGAGGAACCGCCCACCGAGGATGTCGGTGCGGGCCGATAGGCTCGTGACCATGAGCCAGACCCCGGACAGCGCCGTCCGTACGTACATCGAGCAGCACCGTGCCGCCTTCCTCGACGACCTCGCCGAGTGGCTGCGCATCCCGTCCGTGTCGGCCCAGCCCGACCACGCGCCCGACGTACACCGCAGCGCCGACTGGCTCGCCGCCAAGCTCAAGGAGACCGGCTTCCCGACCGCCGAGGTCTGGCAGACCCCGGGCGCGCCCGCCGTCTTCGCCGAGTGGCCCTCGGACGACCCGCAGGCGCCCACGGTCCTCGTCTACGGCCACCACGACGTGCAGCCCGCCGCCCGTGAGGACGGCTGGGACAGCGAGCCCTTCGAGCCCGTCATCCGGGAAGGCCGCCTCTACGCCCGCGGGGCGGCCGACGACAAGGGCCAGGTGTTCTTCCACACACTCGGCGTCCGCGCCCACGTCGCCACCACGGGCCGCGCCACCCCGGCCGTCAACCTGAAGCTGCTGGTCGAGGGCGAGGAGGAGTCCGGCTCCCCGCACTTCCGCGCACTCGTCGAGGAACAGGCCCAACGCCTCGCGGCCGACGCCGTGATCGTGTCCGACACCGGCATGTGGTCCGAGGACACCCCCACCGTGTGCACCGGCATGCGCGGCCTCGCCGAGTGCGAGATCCGGCTGTACGGCCCCGACCAGGACATCCACTCCGGCTCCTTCGGCGGCGCCGTACCCAACCCGGCGACCGCCGCCGCCCGCCTGGTCGCCGCCCTGCACGACGAGCACGCGCGCGTGGCGATCCCCGGCTTCTACGACGGAGTCGTCGAACTGACCGATCGCGAGCGCGAGCTCCTCGCCGAGCTGCCCTTCGACGAGCAGCAGTGGCTGCGTACCGCCAAGTCCTACGCCACCCACGGCGAGGCCGGCCACACCACCCTGGAGCGCATCTGGGCCCGCCCCACCGCCGAGGTCAACGGCATCGGCGGTGGCTACCAAGGCCCCGGGAGCAAGACGATCATCCCGTCCTCCGCCATGGTGAAGCTCTCCTTCCGGTTGGTCGCCGGACAGGACCTCGACCACATCGAGAAGGTGGTCCGCGCCTGGGTCACCGAGCAGACACCCGACGGCATCCGATGCGAGATCACGTTCTCGGCGGGCACGCGCCCGTGCCTGACGCCGCTGGACCACCCGGCCTTGCAGTCGGTCGTACGCGCCATGGGCCGCGCCTTCGAGGGGCCCGTCCGTTTCACCCGCGAAGGCGGCTCGGGACCCGCCGCCGACCTCCAGGACGTCCTCGGCGCACCCGTACTCTTCCTCGGCATCTCCGTGCCTTCCGACGGCTGGCACGCCCCGAACGAGAAGGTCGAGCTCGCCCTGCTCCTCAAAGGCGTCGAGACCACCGCCCACCTGTGGGACGACCTCGCCGCGAACTGGCGCCATGCGCCCTGAGCGCCCCCGGCCGTCCGGAGCGGCGTCGCGCGCGGGGCACACTGAAGAGGCCGTCCCGCACCACCGAACCCTGCCGCATCCGGTCCCCGCCCGTCGTACGTCCCGCCGATCCACCCACCGAAGCAGACCGTTCCACTGGGGGAGTTGGAAGCACCCGTGACCACCTGGACCGACCACACCGCCGACCGACCCATCTCGCTCACCGCCCCCAGCGGCATCGATCGCGCGGCCCACCACCGGCTCGACGAGGCATGGCTCGCGGCGGCGTGGAGCCACCCCACGACCCGCTGCTTCGTGGTCTCCGGCGGCCAGGTCCTCATCGACGAGACGGCGGACGGGTGCACCGAACTCGTCATGACCCCCTCCTTCGAGGCACCCCTGACCGAGGCGCACCGCTATTTCCTCGGCATCGACGAGGACGGCGTCAGCTACTTCGCCCTCCAGAAGGACGCGCTGCCCGGCCGCATCGACCAGTCCGCGCGCCCGGCCGGTCTGCGCGAGGCGGGCCTGCTGCTGTCGCCGCGCGACGCCGGCCTGATGGTGCACGCCGTCGGCCTGGAGAACTGGCAGCGCACCCACCGCTTCTGCTCCCGCTGCGGCGAACGCACCGTGATCGCCGCGGCCGGCCACATCCGCCGCTGCCCCGCCTGCGGCGCCGAGCACTACCCGCGCACCGACCCCGCCGTGATCATGGCCGTCACCGACGAGGACGACCGCATCCTCCTCGGCCGCCAGGTCCACTGGCCCGAGGGGCGCTTCTCGACGCTCGCCGGCTTCGTCGAGCCCGGCGAGTCCATCGAGCAGACGGTGCGGCGCGAGGTCTACGAGGAGGCCGGTATCACCGTCGGCCAGGTCGAGTACGTCGCCAGCCAGCCCTGGCCCTTCCCGTCCAGCCTGATGCTGGGCTTCATGGCCCGCGCCACCACCACCGAGGTCGACGTCGACGGCGACGAGATCCACGAGGCTCGCTGGTTCTCCCGCGAGGAACTGCGCGCCGCCTTCGACTCCGGCGATGTCATGCCGCCCTACGGCATCTCGATCGCGGCCCGCCTGATCGAGCTCTGGTACGGCAAGCCGCTGCCCACGAGGAGCGTCTGAGGCAGCCCCGCCCATGCCCGACCCGTACTGGAACCACAACGTCCACTACCACCCGGTGGTGCTGGCCGCCGTCCCCGAAGGCTGCGGCGCGGCCCTGGACGTCGGGTGCGGGGACGGGCTGCTCGCACGGAAGCTGGCGACCAAGGCGGCCTCGGTGACCGGCGTCGACCGTTCGCCGCAGATGATCCGGCTGGCGACCAAGGACCCCGTCGGCAACGTCACGTACCTGGAGGGTGACTACCTTGAGGACGCCACCCTTCCCGACGGCACATACGACTTCGTCAGCGCGGTGGCCGTGGTCCACCACGCGCCGTTCGAGAAGGCCGTCGGCCGCCTGGTACGACTGCTGGCCCCCGGTGGACGCCTGGTGATCGTCGGCATGGCGTACAACAAGACGCCGCTGGACTGGGTGATCAGCGGCTGCGGCGTACCCGCGAGCCTGCTGAACGCCCGTTTCCGCGGCGGCAAGGCAGGCCCGGTCGGCATGCCCGTCGAGGACGCGAGCGTGCACTGGGGCGAAGCCCGGCGGACGGCACTGCGGCTCCTGCCCGGCTGCCGGTTCCGTCGGCGGCTGCTGTGGCGCTACACCGTCGTGTGGGACAAACCACAAGAAGGCGGCCCCTGAGCGCACCCAGGGACCGCCTTCCGCGCAACAGCGGAGCGCTTACGCGCCGATCTTCTGCTTCACCTGAGCCAGCGACGGGTTCGTCAGCGTCGAACCGTCCGCGAACAGCACGGTCGGGACCGTCTGGTTTCCGCCATTCGCCTTCTCGACGAACGCCGCGGACGCGGGGTCCTGCTCGATGTTGATCTCGGTGTACGCGATGCCCTCGCGTTCCAGCTGCTTCTTCAGCCGCTGGCAGTAGCCGCACCAGGTGGTGCTGTACATCGTCACAGTGCCCTGCATGTCTCGCGCGCTCCTCGGGTGGCTCGGGGGAACAGGTCGTCCGGAGAGGGAACGTACGCGACCGGGGCGCCATTCCCGCCCGGGGTATGGCCTGCCACGTGATGCCTGCCGCATTCATATGACTATCGGTGCCTGCCTGTGGACAACCGGCACAGCCGTCTCCGGCGACCTGGCAGCATGGCCGTGTGACAGCAGCAACGCACTCCCCCCTCTTCCCGCAGGCACCGGAATCTGCCGACGCGGTGCTCGAAGGGCTCGACCCCGAGCAGCGCGAGGTCGCCACCGCCCTGCACGGCCCGGTGTGCGTGCTCGCGGGCGCCGGCACGGGCAAGACCCGGGCGATCACCCACCGCATCGCCTACGGGGTACGCGCGGGGATCCTCCAGCCGTCCAGCGTGCTCGCCGTCACCTTCACCAACCGCGCCGCCGGAGAGATGCGCGGCCGGCTGCGCCAGCTCGGAGCCGCCGGCGTCCAGGCCCGCACCTTCCACTCGGCGGCCATCCGTCAGCTCCAGTACTTCTGGCCGAAAGCGATCGGCGGCTCCATGCCCCGGCTCGTCGACCGCAAGATCCAGCTCGTCGCCGACGCGGCCGCCGCCTGCCGCATCCGCCTGGACCGGAACGAGCTGCGGGACGTCACCGCCGAGATCGAGTGGTCCAAGGTCACTCAGACCGTCCCCGCCGACTACGCGTCGGCCGCCGCCAAGGCGGACCGCGTCGCCTCACGCGACCCGGCCGAGATCGCCCAGCTCTACAACGTCTACGAGGACCTCAAGCGGGACCGCTCGCTCATCGACTTCGAGGACGTCCTGCTGCTCACCGTCGGCATCCTCCAGGACCGGCACGACATCGCCGACCAGGTCCGCTCCCAGTACCAGCACTTCGTGGTCGACGAGTACCAGGACGTCAGCCCGCTCCAGCAGCGCCTGTTGGAGCTGTGGCTCGGCGACCGCGACAACCTGTGCGTGGTCGGCGACGCCAGCCAGACGATCTACTCCTTCACGGGAGCAACCCCCGACCACCTGCTCGACTTCCGCACCCGCCACCCCGGTGCCACCGTCGTCAAGCTGGTCCGCGACTACCGCTCCACCCCGCAGGTCGTCCACCTCGCCAACGGCCTGCTGGCCCAGGCCCGGGGCCGGGCCGCCGACCACCGCCTGGAACTGGTCTCCCAGCGAGACCCGGGCCCCGAACCCGTCTACACCGAGTACACCGACGAGCCCGCCGAGGCCGAGGGCGCCGCCCGTCGCATCCGGGAACTCATGGACGCGGGCGTCCCGGCCAGCGAGATCGCCGTCCTGTTCCGCACGAACTCCCAGTCCGAGACCTACGAACAGGCCCTCGCCGACGCGGGCGTCCCCTACCAGCTGCGGGGCGCCGAGCGCTTCTTCGACCGTCCCGAGGTGCGCAAGGCGGGCATCGCCCTGCGCGGCGCGGCCCGCTTCGGCGGCAACGACTCGCTTCTCGACGACGCCGTCGACCTTCCCTCCCAGGTACGTGCCGTGCTGTCGGGGGAGGGCTGGACGACCGAGCCCCCGGCCGGCTCCGGCGCCGTCAGAGAGCGCTGGGAGTCGCTGGCCGCCCTGGTGAACCTCGCCCAGGACTTCGCCGCGGCCAGACCGGGCGCCACCCTCGCCGACCTCGTCGCGGAACTCGACGAACGGGCCAACGCCCAGCACGCCCCGACCGTCCAGGGCGTCACCCTTGCCTCCCTGCACTCGGCCAAGGGCCTGGAGTGGGACGTCGTCTTCCTGGTCGGTGTCGCCGAGGGCATGATGCCGATCACCTACGCGAAGACCGACGAGCAGATCGAGGAGGAACGCCGCCTCCTCTACGTAGGTGTCACCCGTGCCCGGCAGCACCTCCATGTCTCCTGGGCGCTCACCCGCGCACCCGGGGGCCGGCCCCACCGGCGCCCGAGTCGCTTTCTCGACGGCTTGCGGCCCGGTTCGACCGCCACCACCGGTCGCACCGCCTCCGGCGGCGCCGGCGGTGTCGAGCGCGGCTTCACGAGCAGGCCGGACGTCGCCCCGCGACGAACCCAGCGCACCCCGGCCCGCTGCCGCGTCTGCGGGCGCACCCTCACCGACGCCGGCGAGATGAAGCTGATGCGTTGTGAGGACTGCCCCTCCGACATGGACGAAGGTCTCTACGAGCGCCTCCGCGAGTGGCGCGCGGTCCAGGCCCGGCTCAGCGGGCAGCCGGACTTCTGCGTCTTCACGGACAGGACCCTGATGGCCATCGCCGAGGCGGAGCCGACCACTCCGGTCGAGCTGTCCGGCATCCCCGGTGTCCTCAAACGGAAGCTGGACCGCTACGGAGCCGATGTGCTGGCCATCTGCGCAGGCCAGGAGCTTGAGGACCGCGCTGTCGGGGAATGACGCGAACTCGTCGAAAAAATAGTTTGCGCATGCCCCAGCAATCCCCATAGGTTCTTAGCCACGGGAACGGAGGCCTTCTCCAAGGCCCCAATTCCGTGATGTACTTGCATACCCGTCGGACTGGTTCACCCCAGTCCCCCGAGACGCCGAGAGGAGGCGAGTCCAGTGATCAGCATCAACAGCAGCTTCATCAGCACCGTCAAAATGACCGATCGCTCGGTCGTCGCCTCCCTGTGCATGCTCAGCGCCTCGGACCAGGGCACCGGTCTGTCCGGCATTCGTGCCGTCCGTCCGGCGTCCTCCGTGTCCCTCGCGGGCCTTCCCGTCCGTGAGCGCAATGAGCGACCGACCAAGGCACTGGAAGCGGCAGTAGTGGCAAAGGCGCAGGCCTATGCCTTTACGGCGACCGGTGCCGGATTCCGGAAGCAGACGACGCAGCACCACCTGATGTGGGCCTTCCGTGGGCCAGAACCCTGGAGTGATCCAGCCTGATCGTCGATCAGGCCGGCGCCTTCAGGGCCGCGGAACCCCATCCGGGATCCGCGGCCCTTCTGTTTGTCCTCCAACGGGGATGACGGAGCGAAGGGGCCCCGGGACAAAAAAAGACCCGGTACCAGCCGCCACCCGGTCCAACAGGGCCGGAACGACCAGACGAGGAAGACGATCCGTGCAACTCGAAGCGCACGCCCCGTCCGTACCGCCTTCAGACACGATCCCCAAGCCCGGCCCCACGGAGGACTCCACCTTGACCCCGCTCACCGCGCTCACCGCGCTCGACGACGCCATCGAGAACCTCGGCGTACCCGTCCCCTGCCGTTCCTACGACCCGGAGGTCTTCTTCGCCGAGTCGCCGGCGGACGTCGAGTACGCCAAGTCCCTCTGCCGCACCTGCCCGCTGATGGAGGCTTGCCTCGCCGGCGCCAAGGAGCGGCGTGAGCCCTGGGGCGTCTGGGGTGGCGAGCTGTTCGTCCAGGGTGTTGTCGTCGCCCGGAAGCGGCCGCGTGGCCGCCCGCGCAAGAACCCGGTCACGGCATGAACACCGCAGGCACGATCGACCGTCCCCTCACGCACGACCCCCAGAAGCAGGCCCCGATGAAGCCGTCCACCCACGAACCAGCAGGCTCCGCGCCCGAAGACTTCACCAGCAGTGGCGCGAACGACTCGCGTCAGAACAGGAACCGAGAGATGCAACTCATCCAAGAAGCCCTGGCACGTGCGCATATGCACGAGCGACAGCATGAGGCCGATCGGGAACGCCGGGCCGTGCGCCTGGCGTCCGCTCGCCGCATGCAGCGCCGGGCCGAGCGCGCTTCGATGCGCGCCCGCCGTGCGCTCGCCATGGCGGTCATGCAGTAATCGACCACACCACCAGTCGGTGACCTCCCGGCCTCGAAGGCCGTGGCTCCTCGCGGGGGCCGGTCCGTGCGAACGGACCGGCC
>NZ_JBEXQG010000059.1:0-57583 GCF_040612485.1 Streptomyces sp. NPDC006385 | reverse complement strand
ATCGCGACGGCGGCGAGCACACCAAGGATCACCATGACCGCGTACCAGTGGATCATGAGCGGCCCGAGGTACAGGTAGGGACTGGACGGGCTCGGAATGAACGCCAGGGTCATCAGGGCTCTTCACTTCAGCAGATGAGGACGGTGGGGCACGCAGGCAAAGGGGTGCTGGTGCCTGGGCGGGTCGGGCCCCGGGTGCGGAAACTCCGCCCCCGGGGGGAGCCTGCCCGGCGCGGATGCGTCAGGCGGTGTGGTCACTGGCCGCTGCCGGCCATCGCCGGCAGCGCTCAGCCCGTGCCGGAGGGGCTGTCAGTCTCCGGCTGCCCGCCGTCGCCGGTGCCAGGCATCATGTCGCCGGACATCATGCCGTTGGACATCATGTTCTCCATGAGCTGTCGCGCCTCGGCGCGGTCGGCGGCAGGGAGCTGGTCCGTGCAGTGACGGATCATCGAGTCTGTGTCGATGTCGGCATGCCTGCCCGTCTCGGAGGTCTGGGTGGGGGAGGGCGTGGGTTCGGCTGACGGCGTGGCGAACGCGGTCGTGGCGCCGTACGCACCCAGCCCGCCGAGGACGGCTGTCGCCGCGGCCAGGCCGATCGTCCTGCGCTTGATCATCACTGCTCCTCGGTCCGTGCAGCGGTGGTACGGCTTCGACGCTAGGCAGGCGCTGTGAAGAGCCGATGAAGCCGCCATGTGCGGGCTCTGTGCGCTGCCGTTTTCCGGAATCCCATGGCTGTCGTGGCCGTCTTTACTGGTGTCGAAGCCGCCAGCGCGGCAACCCATGAAACCCCCCATACATCCGGCAGCGCCGGAATCGGCTCGCCGACAGCGGAGCTAATCTCTTAAGCAATTTAGGAGGCGTGGTGGACGGGACAGAGTTCACACGCGGGCCCCTGACGGGGGACGCCGCGGACGATGTGCTGCGCCGCCTGGCCCGGGTCTCCGGGCAGGTGCAGGGCATCTCCCGGATGGTGAGGGAGGGCCGGCACTGCGTCGAGGTCCTCGACCAGCTGGCCTCGGCCCAAAAGGCCCTGGACGCGGCGTCGCGCCAGGTGGTGCGCCACTACCTGGAGCACACCGTCGCCGAGGCTGCCACGGACGGGGGAAACGACCCGCGCATCTTCGACGAGCTGATGACGGTGCTGTTCAGGCACCGCTGACCGCTGCCGGGATCAGAACAAGGAGTGAGGTCCATGTCCAGTGTGATCACGTTGTCCGTCCCAGGAGTCTTCTGCGGGGGCTGCCGCCAGGCCATCCGCGGCGCGGTCGGCACCCTGCCTGGCGTGTCACCCGTGCGAGTGGATCTGGAGGGCAAGACGGTGACCGCCGCCTACGAACGGGCCACGGCCCTGTCCGGCATCGTGTCCGCGGTGGAGGACGCCGGTTATGCCATCGCCGGATACCGGGTCGGGCACCAGACGGAAAGGAGCGTGGCATGAGCGCCGCGGACATCGGGGTCCTGGTGGGGGCCGGCGGGCTGATCGCGCTGCTCGCCTGGTTCTTCTTCGGACCCAGGAGGACACAGCTGGCCCAGGTGGTGGGCGGCGTCCAGGAGATCGGGATCACGGTGAAGGGCGGTTACTCCCCGGATGTCATCCGGGTCCGCCAGGGGGTTCCGGTACGTCTGGTCTTCGACCGGCAGGAGAGCGGGGAGTGCACCTCGCGCGTGGTCTTCCCCGACTTCGCCGTGTCGAAGTCGCTTCCGGCGTTCGGCCAGGCCGTCGTCGAGCTCGTTCCCGACAAGGCCGGCCGGTTCGGCTTCGCCTGCGGAATGAACATGGTGCACGGCGAGCTGCTGGTCGAGACCGGCTCCGGCGACGGCGAGGCGGCGCCGGGCCCTGCGACGGAGGAGGTGCTACGCGTACCGCCCACTCCCGTCACGGGTGCTGAGGAGGCCGCTGGAACGGAGGACGCCGAAGCCGCGGCGCGGCAGGCGGAGATCCGGGATCTTTCCCGGCGGGTGCTGATCGGGGCGCTCTTGTCCGCTCCGGTCGCCGTGGCCGTCATGCTGCACGAGTTCTTCGGCGTCGGCGTACCGGACTTGCTGCTCAACCGCTGGTTCCAGTTCGCGCTCATCACGCCGGTGATGTTCTACACGGGCTGGCCGATCCACCGCACCGGGTGGCTCGCGCTGCGCAATCGCAGCGCCGAGATGAACACCTTGATCACACTGGGGACGACCGCGGCCTATGGCTACAGCCTCGTGGCCACCGCTGTGCCCGGCCTGCTGCCGGCCGGCGTGCGCGAGGTGTACTACGAGGCGGTCGGCGTGATCCTCACCCTGATCCTGCTGGGCCGCCTGTTCGAGTCGAAGGCGAAGGCCGGCACAGGGCAGGCCATCCGTGAGCTGCTGGGCCTGCAGGCCAGGACGGCGCGGGTGATGCGGGACGGCACGGAGATCGAGGTGCCGGTCGAGGAGGTCACCCCGGGTGACATCGTGGTGGTCCGCCCGGGGGAGAAGGTTCCCGTGGACGGGGTCATCGTCGAAGGCCGCTCCACGCTGGACGAGTCCATGGTGACCGGGGAGTCGATCCCGGTGAGCAAGACGGTCGGGGACGAGGTCGTGGGAGCGACCGTGAACCAGACCGGGGCCTTCCGTCTGGAGGCCACCCGGGTCGGTGCGGACACGGTGCTCGCGCAGATCGTGCGGATGGTGCAGCAGGCGCAGGCGTCCAAGGCGCCCATCCAGCGGATCGCCGACCTCGTCTCCGGTTACTTCGTGCCCGCGGTGGTGTTCATCGCGATCGCCTCGTTCGCGCTGTGGTACCTGGTCGGGCCCGCGCCGGCCCTGACGCTGGGGCTGGTGGCCGCCGTGGCCGTGCTGATCATCGCCTGCCCGTGCGCGCTGGGCCTGGCGACACCCCTGTCGATCATGGTGGGCACCGGCAAGGGCGCCCAGGCGGGCATCCTGATCCGCTCCGCCGAGGCCCTGGAGACCGCGCACCGGCTGGGCACGATCGTGCTGGACAAGACCGGCACCATCACCCAGGGCCGGCCTGTGCTGACCGACGTCGTGCCAGTGAACGGGTTCGCCGAGGACGAACTCGTACGCCTGGTCGCCTCCGCCGAGAACTCCTCCGAGCACCCCCTCGGCCAGGCAATCGTGCAGGGCGCCACCGAGCACGGCATCGATCTGGCCCGGGTGAGCGAGTTCGACTCGGTCACCGGCAAGGGCATCACCGCCACCGTCGAAGGGCGCAGCCTGCTGGTGGGCAAGGCCGCCTTGCTCAGCGAGACGGGCATCGACACCGCGCCGCTGCAGGCCGACGCCGACCGGCTCTCCGCCGAAGGCAAGACCCCCGTCTTCGCCGCCATCGACGGACAACTCGCCGGAGTGGTGGCGGTCGCGGACACGGTCAAGGAGGACTCGGCGGCTGCCGTGGCCGAGCTCAAGCGCCTCGGCCTCGAGGTCATCATGATCACCGGCGACAACCGGCGCACCGCCGAGGCCATCGCCCGCCAGGTCGGCATCCAGCGGGTGCTCGCCGAGGTGCTGCCCGAGCACAAGGCCCAGGAGGTGCGCCGCCTTCAGGACGAGGGCAAGAGGGTCGGCATGGTGGGCGACGGCATCAACGATGCCCCGGCCCTCGCCCAGGCCGATGTCGGCTTCGCCATCGGCACCGGCACCGACGTCGCCATCGAAGCGTCCGACATCACCCTCATCTCCGGCGCGCTGGGCGGGGTCGTCACCGCCGTAACCTTGAGCCGGGCCACCATGCGCAACATCCGCCAGAACCTCGTCCTGGCCTTCGTCTACAACACCGCCGGCATCCCGCTCGCGGCCGGCGCCCTCTACCCGCTGACCGGCTGGCTGCTCAGCCCGATCATCGCCGCCGCCGCGATGGCCGCCTCGTCGCTGTCCGTGGTGGGCAACGCCAACCGCCTGCGCACCTTCACCCCCAGGCCGCTTCCCACCGCCCCGCACCCGCGGCGGGCCGAGCCCGCCGCAGCAGGAGCGGCGGCGTGAGCAGCCAAGCCCGCAGCCGGGCAACAAGGACAACAAAAGAAGAAGGAGGAGCACACGTGACCGCGACCGTGCTGGTCGTCGACGACGAGGCGAAGCTGCGCGCTCTGGTACGCGACTACCTGGAGCGCGACGGCTACACCGTGCTCGAGGCCGGGGACGGCCGCCGGGCACTCGACCTCGCCCGCGGCGCCCACCCCGATCTGATCATCCTCGACCTGGGCCTGCCCGGACTGCCCGGCGAGGAGGTGGCCCGGCTGCTGCGCAAGGACAGCGATGTGCCGATCGTGATGCTCACCGCCAAGGCCGGCGAAAACGACCGGGTGATGGGGCTGCGCACCGGCGCCGACGACTACGTGGTCAAGCCGTTCAGCCCCCGCGAGCTGGTCGCCCGGGTCGAGGCGGTGCTGCGCCGCGCCGGGACCGGGCGCGCCGCAGCGCAGGAGACCGCCGCCGTCTCCTACGGAAGCGGACGGCTGCGGATCGACACCGAGCGCCGTGAGGTGCACGCCGACGGCCAACCAGTGGAACTGACCCGCACGGAGTTCGATCTCCTGGCCGCCCTGGCCTCGCGGCCCGGGCGCGCCTGGACCCGCATGGAGCTGGTCGGCCGGATCCAGGGCCACACCTTCGAGGCGTACGAGCGCACCATTGACGTGCATGTGAAGAACCTGCGCCGCAAGCTCGGCGACACCCCGCCCTCCCGCGTGGTCGTCACCGTGCCCGGCATCGGCTACAAATTCGGGATCGACCGTGATGCGTGACCTGCTGCGGGGCCGCTTCGCCCGCCGCCTCGCCCTGGCCTTCGCCGCCCTGGGCATCGGCGCGGCCCTGTTGACGGCCCTGCTCGTCAACACCGCCTTCAACGCCCGCTTCGATGACTACCTCGGCGCGCAGCAGCGGACACAGCAACAGCAGCTCGTCGGATGGTTCGCCGCCGACTACGTCCGGGAAGACGGCTGGAATCCCGCGACACTGAACCAGCTCGCGCCGACGGTCACCATGACCGGCTCCGAGGTGGAGCTCCTCGATCCGGCCGGGCGGCGTGTCTGGTCGCTCGCCGACGCCGATGTCGACGCTGCCACCCTCGCCATGCACCGCGAGATGATGGGCACCGGCGACCTCGGCCCTCCGCGCAGCGTGCCCATCGCCGTGGACGGACAGCAAGTGGGCACCCTTCAGGCCCGCGTCCCCCAGGGCGTGATCCCCGCGGTCGACAGGGACTTCCGCTCGGACGTCAACCAGCTGCTGATCGCCGGGGGCCTCGCCGCCGGCCTGGTCGCGCTCGCCGTCGGCCTGTTCACCGCGCGCCGGGCCACCGCCCCGATCGCCGAACTCACCCATGCCGCGAAGGACCTGGCGGCCGGACAGCGCGACCGGCGGGTCACCACGATCCCCGACAACGAGATCGGCCAGCTCGCCTGCGCCTTCAACACCATGGCCGACCGGGTCGAGAAGGAGGACGAACTGCGCCGCCTGTTCGCCTCCGACGTCGCCCACGAACTGCGCACCCCACTGGCCATACTGCGCAGCGAACTGGAAGCCGTCCAGGACGGCGTCCGTGAACCCACGCCCAAGGTCATCGCCTCCCTGCACGACGAAACCCTGCGCCTGGGCCGGCTCATCGCCGACCTGGAGACCCTCGCCTCCGCGGACGCCGCCGCCTTCACCCTCGAACGCCGCCCGCTGTCCCTTGCCTCCGTAGTCCGCGACACCATCACCAGCCTGGCCGGGCGCTTCTCCGAGGCCGGGATCACCCTGCGCACCGATGTCACGGACGTCACCGTCGACGGCGACCCGGTCCGCCTGCGGCAGATCGTCACCAACCAGCTCACCAACACACTCAAGTTCGTCCCCCGCGGAGGCACCGTCACCATCACCCTGCACCGGGACGACGGCTGGGCCGAACTACGCGTCGCCGACACCGGCCCCGGCATCCCCGCCGAAGACCTCCCCAAGATCTTCGACCGCTTCTTCCGCAGCCGCACCGCCCGCGCCGACGGCTCCGGCATCGGCCTCGCCGTCGCCGCCGAACTCGCCACCGCCCACAGCGGCACCATCACCGCCACCAGCACCCCCGGTGACGGCACCACCTTCACCACCCGCATCCCCGCCCGCTCCAAAGAGCCGGCGCACCCATAGCGGTTCGCGCCCTGGATGCACCGCCGCGCGCCGGTCCATGCCACCGCACACACCCCACACCTAACAAACTTAGGGATGCTGTGTGGGGTGGCGGGGCAGAGTCCCGGAGGATGCCGCCGCCCGGCTCGGTCCGGCGGCGAACCCGGGACCATGAGGGGCGTGGACATGCTGTTCATACAGGACTGGGCGCATGCACCCGACGAAGGGCAATCGCTGCCGGTGCCGGTCATCGCCGGGGCCGTCCTCGTGGCAGCGGCCACGCTGGCAGGCGCGTGGCTGGCCCGGCGGCGTCCGGGGCGGGAGGGATTATGGCTGGCGGTCGCCGCGGGCGCGCTCCTGGCGATCTCCGGCCTGCACCTCCTGCCCGACGCGTGGACCGCTGCGCGTGCGGCCGGGATTCCCCTCTGGGCGGTGCCGGCCGCTGCTGCCGCGTCCTTCGTGCTGTGCGGCCTGGTGGCGCGCAAGGGCTGCCCGTGCGAGCCGGAGACAGCGGGCGGCATGGGCACCGCCGGGGCGGTGGGCGTCCACCGCTTTCTGGAGGGCTCCGCCCTGGCCCTGGGCGGATCACCGGCAGTGGCCGCCGCCCTGGCGGTCCACGCCTTCGCCGAAGGACTCGCGGTCGGGGCCCTGCTGGGCTCCCAGCCGCGGCTGCGGACCGCTGCCTGGCTGACCGCGATGTGCCTGAGCCCCGCCGCAGGGGCGTGGGCCACCGGCCTCCGTCCCCTGCCCGCCGCAGCGGACCCCATACTGATCGCGCTCGTGGCGGGCGTCCTCGGTCAGGCCGCTTACATCAGCCTGACAGCGGCCTCACGCCACGCACCGGCCGGCCGCTACCTGACCGCCCGTGACGGCACGGCGCTACTGGTCGCAACCGGTGTCACCGCCCTGACGGTCCTGGGCGCCGGATGACCCGGCCCCGCACAGCCCGTCCTGTGGGCGTACGGGCGCTGACCGCGCGCTCTGGAGTTGAACCGCTGCGACGTTGACTACTGCCCGGCCTGCGCGGCAGCCTGCCTGGCTACGACGACCGCATTGCGGCGCTCACCACCAGGCGCGGAAGGGGCGTGCCATCACGGCATGCCCCTTCCGCCGTTTCCCGGCGACGGAGCGGTCTCCGGTCCGGGGCTCGCCTCGATGATCTGGCACACCACGGCGTCGCCGCCGGCCCGGCGGACCTGGTCGGCGGTGCGGCGGGCGGCCAGCAGGGACCGGCGCAGCTGCCGCAGGTCGGCCAGGGTGCGGTCGATCTGGGTGATGTGGGCGTCGAGGAGCTGGGTGACCCGGCCGCAGGGCTGGGCGCCGTCGCGCTGCAGGGCGAGGATGTCGCCGACTTCGGCGAGGGTCAGGCCGAGGGTCTTGGCCTGACGGATGAAGTGCAGCACGGCGATGTCGTCGGCGGTGAACAGCCGGTAGCCCGCGTCGGTGCGCTCAGCGGGCGGCAGCAGCCCCTTGTCCTCCCAGATGCGGATCGCCTTACGGCTCACCCCGGCCTGCTCCGCGGCCTGGCCGACCGTGTAGAGGTGCTGGTCAGCAGCGGTCATGGCGCCCTCCGGCGGTTCTGCGGGATTCGGTTCCCTGCCCAGTCTTGGCCTGGCCCTTGGGGCCAAGTTCCAGCGTCGCACTGTGAGGCGGGAACGCGCGAGGTCTTCCCGCACCAGAGCAGGAAGGAGCCGGTCATGACCGAGCGGATGGTGCTGAAGGTACAGGGCATGGACTGCACGGGGTGCGAGCAGCGGCTGACGGCCGCCGTGCAGCGCGTAGAGGAGTGCGCGCGTCCTCAGCCGATCACACGGCAGGGGTGTTGGAGGTCGAGCTGGCTGCTGGTGCGGATCGCGATGCGGTGACCGCGCGGGTGGCCGGGGGCGGGCTACACGGTCACCGAGGAGGAGGTGCGGTCATGACCACGCTGATTGATCGCACCCCGGACTGGGCGGCCGAGCCGAGCAACCTGCCCGGGCACGCTCGGGTGCGGGCCAGGATCGCGGGGCTGCACTGCTCGCTGTGCACGGGCACGATCGAGAAGGCGCTGGGGCGCCAGCCCCGGGTGGCGAAGGTCGCGGTGAGCCTCACCCATGAACAGGCGCTGGTGGACTACGACCCCGACCGGATCAGTGGCGCCGAGATCCTGACGACGCTGCGGGACATCGGTTACGACCTGTACGACCCGCGCAAGCTGCGGCCCTTCGAGGAGGAAGAAGCCGTCCTGGTGCGCGAGGGGGTGCGGTGGCTGGCCGGCGTGGCGGCCAGCCACGGCTCAAGGATCGACGACAGGGACCGGCGACCGCCTGGGGCCTGTGGGCCGCCCAGGCCCTCGCTGCGCTGCTGCCCTGGTCTACGCCCTCGGCGACAGCCTCCGCGGCGTCGCCGGACCGTCGGCGCGGCGCCGACACCAGGGAGGGCGGTGAAGCCCGTACCGCGTTACGGCCGGGATGGCCTTCGCAGGGGGAGCCGCGTCGATGTGGCCACGGTCCGGGTAGCCACTGCCAGGCCGGTAGGGCCCGGTCTACGTGATCATCACCTTCCTTGTCTCGGCCCAGCGGTGCGACGGCAGCGGCCCTGCGCTGGGTGTCCAGATGCCCGGCAATGGGCCCCAATGTTGCACAGAGCGGGCACATGGGCGCTTCATGGCTTCTTCATACCGGCGGCCTAGCGTCGGCGCTGCTCGCTGAAGGCGGCGGAACCCGGGATCGGACAGGGCGTCCTCGAATGGGCCCGTCTGGCCGGTCTCGTTGGACCGTCCACCCGTCCACCCGTGCACGGCGCACGGTTGCTCCGGCAGTCGCCGCGGCCGACTGCCGGGCGAGCGGCACCGGATCGGCGCCGTGCCGTACGTGATCAATGGCCCGTGTCCGGCCAGGGCACCGTGCGGCAGGCATCCGCGACCGAGAAAGGGCCAGGACCATGGCTGAGAGATCGTGCAAGCAGACGGCCAAGGCCCGGAAGCAGCGGACGGAGGCAGGAAACTCCCGGGCTGCGGCTTCCAGGGGCGGCTCGGCGAGCCGGTCGAGTACGTCGACGACCGCGGCGCCGCAGACCAGTACCTCCGTTCCCGCCACGTTCGGGCGCGGGACGGCTGCGGGGCCTCGTGCGGTGACCGGTACGGCCGGGGTCGGGAAGTCCCGGAAATCCGCGGAGTCCGCGGCGTTCGGGAAGGGCGCGGAGAACTGGAAGCCCACAGTGCATTGGAAGGCCGGGGAGCCCTGGAAGCCTTTGGAGCGCACGGAGTCGGGGAAGTCCGTGGAGCCCACGGAGTTCATCGAGCCTGCGGAGTCCGTGGAACAGAGCCGGGAGGTGCTCGGCGCACGCGCCGCGGGCGGGGGATGCGCCGGTCTGATCGCCGAGGCCGAGCCACAGGGTCTCGGTGCCACCTACTGGTTCGATGCCGCCCCGTCCGCCGCCCCGTACTCGGTGACGATCCGGTTCACCGGGACCCGCATAGGGACCGAGGGGAAGCCCGGGTCCGGTGACCGCTTCGAGCAGGTCGAGCGGGTCTCCGGCATCACCGAGGGCATGGGACGGATCGCGGTCACCGCCCGCGTGCAGCAGGGCATCAACGCCGGAACGTGGCGTGTCACGGCGACCCCTGCCGTGCAGGTCGGCGAGGGGACCCCCGCCTCCGACTCCGCTCCGAGGCCCGCCTCCCTGCCGCGTACCGTGACGACCACCACGACCCGGCTGTTCCCCCTTGTCCACGGCCCCGGGGCGCGGCCGTTCGTCTGGCCCTCGCTGGTCGGCCTGGGCGTGGCGGTCGCCATCGCGGTCCAGGCCGCGCTGCTCGCCCGGACGAACGTGAACGTGGTGGCCGCGATCCTGATCTCGCTGGCCGCCTGCGTCATGGGCTACCTCGCCGCGAAGTTCTATTACCTGGCACTGCACCGCAAGCATCCCCGCCACTTCGTCACCGCCGGCACCTGTATCCAGGGTTTCCTGGTGGGCGCGGTCGGCACGCTCGGGATCGCCGCTGCGGTGTTCCAGCTGCCTGTGGGCACCTTCCTGGACGCCACCACCCCGGGACTGTTCTTCGGCATGGCCGTCGGACGGCCCGGGTGCTTCTTCGGCGGCTGCTGCGCGGGACGACCCACCGACGCGCGATGGGGCCTGTGGTCCTCCGACCGCCGCCTCGGCATCCGCCGCCACCCGGTCCAGCTCGTCGAGGCGGCGGTGGCCCTCGTCCTCGGCGCCGGGGCGCTGGCGCTGACGCTCACGGTCGAGGTGCCGGTCGGCGGAACGGTCTTCATAGGTGCGGTCGCCGCCTACACGTTCATCCGGCAGCTGCTGTTCCCGCTGCGCGCGGAATCCCGTACGCCCAGGGGCCGCGCGCTGACCATGGCAATCTGCGCGGTCGTCGTCGCCGCTGCTCTCGCGGTGTCCGTGGCCGCCTGAACATGCCGGCGTTTCCGGAGCCCCCGCAGCATCTCGCCGCCTGACGGGGCCGGGCAGTGGTGACCCGGCGTCCGGTGAGCATGTTGAGTTGCCGCCGAGGCTCGCCGCTGAAGTCCAGCGGGGCTGCTCCCTGCCGCTGGGCTGCGGCGGGCGCGGTCGGACCGCGCAGGCCCTGTTCTCGATGTCAGCTGCGGGAACCGGGGGACTTGCTCTCAGCCGCAGGTCACCCTGTCGCGGGGTACGTAATGGGTTGCGAAGGTCTCTCGTTTGACTTCCTGGCCGCCGGACTTGAAGACTCGGTCCACCTTGACGTCGAAGCCTTCGAGCGGTGTCTGCGGCACGCAGTTCTTTGCGGATTCTGTGCGGGTGCCCGGCTGTTTCACGTTGGTGCGAGGGCCTGTGACTGCTTCGACCGAGTCGTATTTCTTGGTGCCGAGGAAGGTGACGGTGACGGAGGTGTCTGTTGCACTCGCCTGGATGTAGATGGCGTTGCCCGAGTCGTTCTTGAACTTCAGGTCGAGACTGCCCCAGGCCACCGTTGCTTCCCGGCCTTCCGGGTAGCGTTCGATGTAGAACGAATGGGCCCCGTACTCCACCGGTTTGACCCCGGCGAAGAAGATGGCGTTGAAGACCGTGGTGGCGACCGAGGAGACGCCCCCGCCGGACGCTTTGACGTACTGGTCGTTCAGGATGATGGTGCCGTCCACGAAACCGTTGGCCTTGGTCCGCTCGCCCACGGTGCGGTTCAGGCTCCAGGTCTCGTTCGGCAGCACGACCGAACCGTTGATCAATTCGGCGGCACGGCCGATGTTCGTCGTGCGGTACGGGGCGGGCTCGAAGTTCACCGTGAAGGTGGACATCTTTTCCTTGATACCGAGTCGGCCGACGGTCTCGCTGGTGAGCTTCGGCTGCACCTCCTGGGTGGCGACCGCCGCGGTGCGGGCCGCTCCGGTCCTGGTCAGCGCAGGCAGTACGGCTTGTCTGAGCGTCTTGGCGGTGACCTCCTGCCCGGGTCTGCCGTCCGAGGCCACCACCACCCGCTCGCCGTCCAGGCGCAGTTTTGCCTCGACCGCCTCGTCTGTGGCCTGTGCCAGGGGCCGGGCGACCGCCGGATCGTTGAGGAGCCCCGCGCCGTCGAGCCCGGGGGTCAGCCTGTTGGCCTTGTCGGGTTTCATCGTGAGGTGCTCACCGACCGTCGCCGGGGCGATCTCGATGTGCCGACCGCCCGTGGTGAGTGTGACCGGGGCCGACATCGCGGGCGTCGCGAACTCCCTCATGGCGCGGGACACTTCCCCCGCATCGACACGGGGTGCGGTCTGCCGGACCGGCAGCCGCACCGGGTCCGTGCCCTCACCAGGGACAGCGGAGCTCAGGGCCACCAGCGCGCGGTCCACGTCCAGTGACTGACCGCTGCGTGGCTGCACAGGCACCGGCTTGTCCTTGTCGAAGGTGATCCCGCCGTCCCGGGCCTTGTGGTCGTACGACTTCGCCGCCTTGGCCAGCACCGCGCGGGCCTTCGCCTCGTCCATGCGGATCACCGGTTCGACGTCGCGGTCGCCGGATGTGAACAGGCGGCCGATCACGGTCAGCGGTCCGTTCCCCGCTCGCGCGGCACGTGCGACGGTCTCCTCGCTGTCCAGAGCGAGGCCGGCCGCACGCGCGTCGAGGGTGCCGGTGCGGTCGCCGATACGTACCTTCAGTGGCGATGACCAGGCGTCGCCCAGCTGCCTGTCCAGCTTCTCCTGGGCCTGAGTGCGGTTCAGGCCCCCGATGTCCACACCGCCCACTCGGGTGCCTGCGGGGATGTCGTCACCGGACGACAGCAGCCCCACCAGATACAGCCCGCCGAAGCCGAGACCTGCCGCCGCCCCGGCTGCGAGCGCGACAGTACGTATTCGGCCACGACCTGTCGGCGCGGCGCCAGCGGTCATACCGATGCGCGAAAAGCGATGCACTCACGTCTCCTTGTCGATGGCCGTCGCGTCGCTGAATCCCTTGTGATGACTGGGCGGCCCCAGCCCCCCGTAAGCGCCGCCCGCTCGTCTGGGTTCGGATCAGTCGGTTACCGCCCGGTGCCGGCCGGGGACGGGCCGCTTACACGCACGCGCGGGTGGCCGCTCCTGGCCACGGGAAATGGTGGCCGAGGGATATGAAGGAGCCGTGAAGGCGTCATGGGTCATCCATGTGACCTTCGCTCCGGCGCCTGGCCCGTGGACGACGGCACGGCCTCCACCGTACAGCCGCGACCGTATGACCCTGTCGGACAAGCCCGATACCCCCTCGCGGTATAGTCCGGCACTGATCGGTCGAGAGCCCCAGAGGGATGCCATGAACGGACAGCGCAAGGCCGCCGCCTGGTGCGGCAGGCTGCTGCTGTTCGCCGCCCTCGTGCTCGGCATCGTCACGATGCACATCCTCGGCCACCCCGCCGAGCACGGATCCTCACACATGCCGGACGGCAGCGTCGTGGCCACCGCATCCGGGCCCACCGGCCACGCCAGGCAGCCGATGGCGACCGAGGAGTCCCGAGCCGACGACCCGCCGCCCCTCGGCGGGATGGATCCGATGTCCGTCTGCCTGGCCGTACTGAGCGTGTGGACCATCGCACTGCTTGTCACCGGAGCCCTCTCGCGCCGGCCCGCAGGCCGCCTGGCCGCTCTCGCGCGGCTGTCGCCTGCGCTGTGGCCGATCCCGCCGCCGGGCAGCCACCGGACCCTTCTCGCACAGCTGTCGGTATTGCGCATATAGGGCGGCGCCCGGCCGCTCCGCCATGGAGCGGCGTACCGCCTGCCCCTTCACGCATCAATACCGATACGAGGTGCACCCACTCATGCGCATACCCAACCGCCGCGCCGTGCTCGGCGCGGGAATCGCCGTGGCCGGCAGCGGACTGCTCGCGGCCTGCTCCAGTTCCGGCACGGACCACTCCACCATGGGCAACGACGGCACACCGGCGCCGAAGGGCTATGTGTCCCCCGACGGCCAGGAGGTCGCCGCCGCCGAGGCCAAGCGCAACCCCGGCCCCGAGCGGAAGGTGAAGCTCACCGCCGTCGAGACCCAGCTCGACCTCGGCGGCCGTACCGTCAGGTCGTGGGCGTACGGCGACCGGCTGCCGGGCCAGGAGGTCCGTGTCACCGCAGGCGACACGCTCGCCCTCACCCTCGCCAACCACCTGCCCCAGTCCACCTCCATCCACTGGCACGGCCTGGCGATGCGCAACGACATGGACGGCGTCCCCGGCCTGACGCAGCGAGCGATCAAGCCGGGCGCCTCCTTCGAGTACCGCTTCGCGGTCCCCAACCCGGGCACGTACTGGTTCCACCCGCACTCCGGGGTCCAGCAGGACCGCGGCCTGTACGCCCCGCTGATCGTCGAGGACCCCAAGGAGCCGCTGACGTACGACAGGGAGTGGGTCGTCGTCCTCGACGACTGGGTCGACGGCATCGACGGCAGCACCCCGGACGCCGTCCTCGCGGAGCTCAGCAACGGCATGGGCGGGATGGACATGGGCGACTCGGGCGGCATGGACCACGGCGACATGTCCAACATGTCGATGAGCACGAAGTCTCCTTCCCCGAAGCCGTCCGGCCCGCCCCGGATGATGATGGGCGCCACCAGCGCCCTCCTCGGCGGCGACGCGGGCGATGTCGCCTACCCGTACTACCTGGTCAACGGGCGCACGCCGGATGATCCGCAGACGTTCCAGGCCAAGCCGGGCGACCGTATCCGGCTGCGCATCATCAACGCCGGCGCGGACACGGCCTTCCGGGTCGCCCTCGGCGGCCACACGATGACCGTCACGCACACCGACGGCTTCCCCGTCGAGCAGGCGGAAACCGAAGCTCTGCTGCTGGGCATGGGCGAACGCTACGACGTCCTGGTCACCGCCAAGGACGGCGTCTTCCCGCTCACCGCGCTCGCCGAGGGCAAGAAGCAGAGCGGGTTGGCACTTCTGCGCACCAGCAGTGGCGCGGCGCCGGGGCCGTCGGTTCGCCCGAAGGAGCTGGGCGGGAAGCTGCTCCAGGCCGGCCAGCTTCGAGCGGCCGAGCCGGTCCGGCTCAAGCCGGGCAAGCCCGACCGTACGATCACGTTCAAACTCACCGGCTCGATGACGAAGTACGACTGGGCCATCAACGGCAAGAAGTACGACCCGGCGCAACGGTATCCGGTCCGCTCGGGCGAGCGTGTGCGGCTGTCCTTCGTCAACGGCACCGAGATGTGGCACCCGATGCACCTGCACGGCCACACCTTCGCCCTGCCGGGCGGCGGCCCGCGCAAGGACACCGCGATCGTCCTGCCCGGCAAGACCCTGGACGTCGACTTCGACGCCGACAACCCGGGCCTGTGGATGATCCACTGCCACAACGTCTACCACGCCGAATCCGGGATGATGACGGTCCTCGGCTACCGCAAGTAGCCGCGGCATCCTGGCTTGCTGGCCCGCCACACAGCTTGTGGTCACCATGGAACGAGCAGGGGCCCGCGCCGTCTGCGCGGGCCCTGTCGCATGGAGCCGGGCCGGCACTCCGCGGCCGGCAGCCTCAACACCGAAGGCGCTACAGGCTGTCAGCGGGGCGGGCGGAGGTGCCGGGAAGCGGCCGACGGCCGCCCTTGGCAGTGGTTCCTGCCAGACAGTGAACGAAGCCATTCCGATGAAGCCTCCATGCGCCTGTGCGGAGGAGAATCGCTTGGAGTCACTGAATCAGCGTTGGCTCGGCACAAGCCGGGTTGGTTGCGTCCATGGAGATGGTGTACGGGTTCGACCTGATCCGGGGGTTTGCTCCGGCGTCGTCGGGATGGTGCCCGCATAGATGAACGGCCACCGGCTGATCTTCGAAGTGTCGAAGCCTCGAAGGAGATCAGCACGATGACCGCACCGGACAGTCTGCCCCTGCACGCCCTCGCGGAAGACAACCTCGCCGCGGCGAGTCCCGATCTGCTGCGCGCGATGGTCAAGACGTTCGCCGACGCACTCATGTCCGCGGAGGCCGACGCCCTCTGCAACGCCGAATACGGGCAGGTCAGCAACGAACGCGTCAACCACCGCAACGGCTACCGCCCGCGCGAGTGGGATACGAGGGCCGGCACCGTCGACGACTCCGCCAGATGATCACCCGTCGGGCCGGCATGCGGTGCGAAGCCTGCGGCGCCGGCGAAGACCGGAACGCCAAGCGATGGCTGGAGGCCCACGAGCGATGGGTGTACGACGACGCGGCCCGCGTCCAGCGTCTGAAGCGGTTGATCTGCTTGTGCACGGACTGCCACCCCGTCACCCACTACGGATACGCCCAGGCCCGTGGCCTGGAAGCGAAGGCGTTCGCGCATCTGGTCAAGGTCACGGGGATGAGCCGTGCCGCGGCCCGCCGCCACATCAATACCGCGTTCACGCTGTGGGACCTGCGTTCGGCCACGGCCTGGAAGCTCGATCTGAGCATCCCCACCGACGCCGGGGTCACTCTCCAGCGGCCGCCCCGCGCGGCCGAGCGTCCCGGGGTCGCCGCGGCGACGCTCGCCGCTGAACGCGGCGTCCCGCGGCCTGCTCCCGCTCCTGCCGACCCGGGGGAGATCGCGGCGAGGATCGTCGTCGAATGCGGCATTGCCCTGCCCGCTCCCTCCCCTGCTGATCCCCGGCCGGCGTCGCCGGCTGCAGTACCCTCCCCGTCCCGTGCCCCGGTAGTGCCTGGCCCGCGTGAGGAGGCGGCGCCCTCGCTGCTGCGGCGGATCTTTCGCCGAGGTCGCTCACTGCTTGACCGCTACTGGCAGGGGACCATTGCGGCGCCTCCGCATGCCACGGCACGTTCCCTGCCCGCGTGGTCCGGGCCGACGGCCAGGGCCACGAGCTAGGTGCCGAGGGCCGTCATACCTGTTCACCGAGACAACAGCCGCCACGGAGCGATCCCGGACCAGACCGCACCCCGCCCGGCTTCGTCACGATGTCGGGCGGGTTGCGGAGTGCAGGTCTTGGCGTGCCGCGGCCGCGAACCGGCTGCGGGCCTCACGCAGGCGCTGGACATGCTCATCTCTGGCAGGCGGGTCGGCGGACGGGTCGAGGATCCAGGCACGAGCCAGCAGGCGCATCTCATCCGCCTCACCGACGAGTTCAGCGGGCCGCTCGCGCACAGGGTCGCCGCCGTACATCTCGATCACGGAAGCGGCATAGCGGATGTGGACGAAGTTCGCTGCGAGGTCGGCGTACTTGTCCCAGCGTTCGTCGTAGCCGAGCGGTTTCCACGTCCGCCGCCACCAGGGGTGTCCGCTGCGGTTGAAGTCAGCCTCCATGAACATGATCATGCCCTCGAGTGCGAGTGCATCGGTGATCAGGTTGGCGTACGCGTGCGCCGAGGCGGACGCCATCCAGTTCTGGCCGGTATTCCGAGCCTGGGCCCACGCACTGCTGGCGGTGGCGTCCGCCTGCGCGTGGGCACCGCGGGCCTGCATGCGGGCGCCGAGCAGGGTGCCGAGAGCACCGACGACGACACCACCGATGCCCACTGCGGCTGTCACGAAGTCGGATGGCATGACCCGATCATGATTGATCGGGTCGGAGCGTCTTGCCTCAATCGGCTACTTGGACACCCGGGCCAGGATCGCCTCAGCACGACCCGTATGGGGCCGTGCTGCTGGCGGGGGTGGGGAGGCTGCGGACGTTGCCACCGGCGGCGAGTTGTTTGCGCAGGCGCTCGATCTCGTCGTGCTGGGCGGCCAGTCGGGAGATCGCCAGGCTCTGGAACGCGGTCAGTTCCTCGATCTTCGCGTCGCGTTTGGTGAGCCGCTCTTTCAGCTCGGCGTTCTGTGCCTTGAGGCGTTCGATCTGCGCGACGCGGGGGTCGACGATCTCTCCGGCGTCCTGGAGCTGCTTGACCCGCCGCTCGAACTCCTCGGCGAGGTGCTCGTAGGCGCCGGGCCTGGGGGTGCCGTCGCGGTTCTTCTTGGGGTAGAAGCCGGTGCGGGTGACCCCGGCCAGCGCGGCGAGGGTCTTGAGGTCGGCCTTGCCGCCGGGCGGGAGATTCCCGCGCAGGATCTGTTCCATCGCCGTCCGGATCGCGGCCTCGTTGCGGGCCTTGTCTTCCTCGGTGAGCCGGGCCATCTCAGGCCACCTCCTCGAGGGTGGTTGCGGCATTGGCGTCGATCTCTGCGACGACCCGCGCCGCACGCTCACGCTCGGGAAACAGCCGGGTCTTCTCTCCCTTGGCGATGCGGGGGCTGTCGAGGAGGGCGTCGATCGTGGCGATCGTTCCGATCCACACCGGCCGCTGGCTGCGGTGGTGGGTGGCCTGCGGGCAGCGGGCCGAGTCGCACAGCCCCACCAGGGGCCGCGTCGCGTCTGGGGTCCCCGCGAGGCGCAGGCACAGGGCCTTGGACGGATCGCGGAACCAGCAGAAGTTGGCCGGACCGACGTGCAGCGCCTTCGCCAGTTTGCGTAGGAGGCTCTCCAGGTGGCGGTCGTCGGTGAGGACCTTCGGGTCGGTCCGAGCCGCTTCCTTGAGCTGGGCATCCACATGGCGAAGCGCATCAATCAGACCACGGGCGCCGGGCCCGGCGGGCATGATGCCCGCCTGCGCGTCGCGGAACGCCTGCACGGTCAGCTTCATGTGGTGCTCTTCCTCGGCCGCGTGCACCTCGGCGTGGAACAGGCGCTGGGAACCGCCGGGGCGGGCAGCACAGCCCTCCGTCGTGGCCACAGAAATGTGCTTCAGCGCAATCTTCGCCGCCAGCAGCCCGCCCGGCCGCTCGGCTATCGACAAGGCGAGCGTACGGCGCAGCATCCTTGGACTTGTCGGGCCTTGAGGAATCACGGGCAGTCCCCAGTGTTCCCGGTTTCCGGTGCGCTCCAGCCAGCCGCGCAGGTTCTTCACCCGGCTGCTCAGGCCGACGGAGCCGAACAGGGGGGCGCCCTGGGGACGGCGCACCAGCTGCTCGGCGAGCGCGACGGCCCGGTCGACCTGTTCGATGACCACCCACTCGTCCGGCACGCCGCCAAACCGCTTCCCCTTGATCAGGCGGCCTGCGAGCCCGTACCGGGTGCCCCCGCCCGGCACGCTGCGGGACCGGCGGCAGCCCACCGAGAGCTCCAGCAGTTCACTGGTCCGCATCCCTGAGAGGGCCGAGGTCAGCACCAGGCAGGCGGTGACCACGTAGTTCGCCATGAGCTGGAGGTCTTCGTCGCCCACCGGGTCGGTCCACGGGACCTGTTCGCCGTTGTCGGCCCGGGCGATGAGAGCGGCCTGACGCGCCCACGGCCGCTCGATCCCCACCTCGGCGGCCAACTCCTGGATCTCCGGGAGTACCTGCTCGCGCGCGTACTCGTTGAAGGCGCTGGCCCCGGCCATGCGGGCGAGTCGGCCCCACGCCAGATGAGTCAGCGGATCCGCTCCGTACCGTCCGACGCGTCGGCCCACCACGCTGGTGGAGAGTGCGGGCAGCGGTTCGCCGGCGGCTCTCAACCGTGCGAGGACCTGGCGCACGGCGGGCACACGCTCCTTGGTGACCCTGGGCAGATCCTGGCCGGAGTCGGCCTCGGCCCGCACCACGTCGAGGAGGCCGGCTACGTGCGGGCCCACGACGTTGACCAGGTACAGGCAGGTGGCCAGCAGCGGCTGCAGAACGAGATCGGGGACCGGGGGGACGCGGTTGGGGCCGCCCTTCTTGAGGCCCACCACGGCGGAGGGCGACCTGCCCTCCCACGGGGCGAAGCCTTCGGCGTAGCCGTCGCTCGACAGCAACTCGCCATAAAGCACCGGCAGTTGCATGGCGCGGACGACCTCGGCCATGGTGTCCGGTTCCAGTCGGCGCCGCGGTTCGCCGGGCACCGGCACGCTCCAGTGACGCTCTTCGAGGTAGCGCTCGCACATGTGCTGGGTGACATCGTCGAGGCGGGTGACGCCCTGGTTCGTCAGCCAGTTGAACCAGTCGGTGAACTGCTGCAGGAAGCGGAAGCAGGTGCGTGGGCTGCGGACCGACCGGATCGCGTGTGCGCACTCCAGGACGGCTTCGTGCTGCGGCGCGAGCAGCGCCAGCAGGATCTCCTTGGCCACCGTGCGCCAGCGCGGGTTGAGGATCTCGGCGAACTCCCAGATCAGTTCGCGGTCCAGGACCATGCGGTGGGCGTCGATGAGAGCGGAGAGCACCCATCGGTCCTGCTCGAACAGCACACGCGCCGCGCCGGGCGCGAGCCGCAGTCCGGCGGTCTCGCACACGTCCAGTCCGGTGAAGGCCGAGACCGTGCGTCGCGGCCGGGCGGCGGGTGCTGGGGGACTGGGCATCATGCGGTGATCTCCTCGGGGCGGAGCGGCAGCTCGGTGCCGTCGTCGTTCGCAACGTCCTGTTCACCCTTCGCCTTCGCCTCGGCGGACAGCTTGGGAAGGATCTCGCGGGTCAGCCGGTCGGCGTACGGGCCGAAGACCCGCAGGTAGTTCTCGGTGGGCATCTGCCGGAACTGGCGGGCGAAGAAGGAGTCCAGGCGCAGCAGATTCGCCGCGTGGCGCGGCAGGAAGACGGCCAGGGGGCAGAGCAGGCAGACCCATGGGCGTGCCGGGCACGGCTGTCCGGCCGGTCCGTGGACGCCGGCCAGCTGGTCCGCGCAGGCGGCGGTGAACACGTCCCGTTCACCACCGACCAGTTCGCTGATCGCGTCGGCATCCAGTCCGAGCCGCCTCACCTCGTTGGGGAAGTCCTCAGCGAACGCCGCAGCCTTCTCGGTCGTCAGGACGACCGGTGGCAGGGCCTTGCGCAGGACGTCCGACATCCCGTCTTCGATGATCGACTCAACGGCGTCGATCTGGGGCGGAGTGGTCGGGGTGACGTAGTGGTCACCTTCGGTTCGGGGCGTGTGGTTCGGGTCGATGGTGGCCCGGCCGGTCCAGCCTCTCCTGGCGAGCCGCTCCTCATACGTCGCCCGGATCCGGCCGCGGTGGACAGCGAAGGGCTTCCCAGTGTCGTCCACGAGGCCCAGGTCCTGGACGAGCACCTGCTGCGGCCGACCGGTCGGAGCCGTGCCGACAAAGCCCTGGGGCAGAGCGAAGGCGAGCCAGAAGCGGTCTCGGTACTCGGCGGGCGCAAACCGTCGCAGCGGCGCCGAGAACTCCAGCCACCGTTCCAGAAGGCGCACCGCACGATCCGCAAGGTTCAGGCTCTCCCTCGCGGTCCGGCCCTTGAGGTACGTCAGCAGGACCGTCGTGTCGCCGGCCCAGTCGATGCCGGCGAGGTCCAGGCCGTCGATGCCGTCGGGGACGACGCCGGAGCAGACGCCGAAGAGGAGCGCGTAGGCGATCTGGACGGATCGGGTGGGGAAGAGTCCTTCCCGGACCCTGCCCACGGTGGCACGGACGGGGTCGGCGGCGCGCCTCGGAACATATCCGCCCACGTACTCCTGATACCCGTTCTCGAACGACAGCGGGCCATCACGGAGCATCAACCATGCGATGTCCTCCTCGCTGTGCCGTCCGCTGACCAGAGGGTCCATGCCCTGCTTGGCCGCGGCCAGCAAGCGCTTGTGCTGGGCCCAGCTGTCGTCCACGGCCTTGCGGCACGCCGCCTCCAGCCGCTCCCACTCCCCGTCGGTGTACGCCTTGTGGGCCTTGGTGACCTGGTTGGCCTGGATCGGCGCTCCCTCGAGGTAGGTCCGAACGTCCGGGCGCAGCCCACCGGTTACCTGGTCGAAGCCCTTGAGCAGCAGCCGGGTTTCCGACTCCCGGGCACGCGTGCTGGCCAGCCAGTAGCGCATCAGCACGGGGCGGGTCAGGTCCGATGCCGCTCCGGTGAATCCCGCTGCGGACAGCTTCTTCACCATCTGCCGAAGCGCGACGGCCCGGTACTCGGCCACCCGCTTCTTGCCGATGGCGCCGGTGGGATGGGTGTTCTCCGCGAGCCCCAGTGCGAGGTCCCGGGCCAGCCGAGGATTCGGAAGGCCCTCCAGGTTGGCCGTCCACTCGGTGCCGTCGGGCAGAATGAAGTGGACGGCCAACGGGTTCGTGATGACGGTCGCGGGCATCAGTCGGTCTCCTCATCGCTGAACTCGGCCGCCACCTCGCGCGCTACAGCCGGGTCCGGGCCGACGGCCGTGGCCTTATAGGCGTCACGGAAAATCCGGTTCACGTCGAGTCGAGCGATGTAAAACTCCGTGGACGTGACGCTCCAGTGCCCCAACAGGTCCCGCAAGATCACCATGGGGTCGTTCTTCAGCAGGTACAGGGCCATCGCCGCGTCGTCGCCGGTGTCCGAGACCAGCGCCGCGGCCCGCTGATAGTGGCCGGTCAGCAGCCACTCCAAGGTCTGCATGGCCATCGTGTGACGGAGCCGGTGCGGAGCGACCGTCGGGAAGCGCGGCTCGTAGCGCTCGCGGATCCGGGCCGACGTGCGGCGGAAGACCGTTGCCCAGTCCACGAACGGCTTGCCCGACGACTGCAGACCGACCAGCGGCGACTGGCCCTCCGGCGTCACCAGGCACAGGCGCTCCTGCGGCCGCAGCTTCCGCCACGACCGGCGCACGCCATTGAAGTGAGCCCCCTCCCAGTCGGGGTTCTCCACCAGCAGCATCGGCCCCAACTTCGCTGGTGGGCGCCACTTGAAGCCCTCTGCCGATGCCGCCCGGTCCAGGTCGATGTACTGGTGCATCGCGGCGAGCCGGTCGTAGTGGATCCACGTCGTGCGGTCCTTCTCGCCCTTGGTGATCGCACGCGCGAGGGGGAACAGCACCGGCAGCGTCGTCGGACGAGGCGGCAGCGGAGGCACCTCGTAGATCGTCAGGTGGGTGAACTCCTTCTTCCGCAGCCCGCTGGAGAGGACCAGCCCGCCCATCGCGGAATTCCGGGCGCCCTCGCGCGGCCGACGGTATCGGGCATCGGGCTCGCCATCCGGCCCCAGCCCCTCCAGAGCCCGAACGAACAGCTCCGAGAAGTCCCGCTCCAGGTGCTTGATGGTCGTGTGCGGGCGCGGTTGCCGCACCTTCGCAAGGTTGCGCTCCACGTCCACCAGCACCCCCTGCGCCATGCGCTTGCCGGCCTGGTAGGTGAAGGGCACGGCCACGGGGAGTCCCTCGTCCCGGGCCCACCGGTAGAAGTACGACAGGATCCCAACATGAAGGTTCCAGGTGGTGTGGTCCCATCGCGCTTCCAGTGGACCGGCGAGCCGGTACTGCGCGTACATGCTCAAGGCCGCACGAAGGACCTTCCGGTCGTCCAGCAAGTCAACACCCCGCCCCTTGAGGAAGACCATCCAGCCGCGCAGACACCCGGCGTTGTTCTCCCAAGTCCGCCGCGCAGGGGCTCCGTTGAGAGGCAGTTCCCGCAACCACTGGTTCACGTACACCGTGGGGCGTGGGGATCCCGGAGCGTTCTCGAAGACCAGGTCCTCGTCAACGAGGACTGGCATCTGGTCCCGTATGAGCGGCTGATGCGCCACGTCCCAGGACTCCCACCCCGCGGGGAAGAAATTGATCAGGTACATGGGCCGGGACAGTAGGTATCCGACTCGCTTGGATGCAACAGACTGTCCAACTCACCCCGGGCCTGCGCGGACGCAAAGCGACACGAGCATTAAGCAGCGACTTGTGCGTCGTACACCCTCGCGCGCCGAGGCGACCGGGACGGAATGCGGGACCTGACCGACGAAGCTGCCGCCATCGCCAAGGAACTCGGCGGCGTCACCCTGCTGCGCGACCACGGCGGCGGCTTCAGCCCCCTCACCGTGCAACTTCACAGGATCAGCGCCGAGAACCACGCCGGCGATCCCCGGGCCGCGCTCGATGCCGCTCGCGCGATTTCGCTGAAGGCGCTGCCCAGCGTCGAACGCCGCTCCCGCGCCCTCGGGGACATCGCCGTCACCTACGACCGCCTCGGCCGCCGCAGCGACTGCGTCCGCACGCTGCTGGCCGCCGAGCGATGCGCTCCACAGGAGACCCACGCCCGACCTGCGACGAAGGCCTTGATCTCCAGCCTGCTGGTTTCTGGCCCCACGTCAACGGAACTCCGCGGCCTCGCCGAACGCAGCGGCGTTCTTGCCTGAGGAGAGAGCACTGACCGGCTGGCCAGGTCGGCCGACGGCCGGAGCGGTATTCGTGGTTCGGGCCGGCGCTCATGCCTCCGTGGCTGGCTGATCGGTGATTTCTGCCGAAGTAGCTCAGGGCGGTGGCGCTCGCCCGTAGCGTGAGGCGGCATGACTGTGCTGATCATCGGCGGCAACGGCTTCCTGGGCGCCGAGCTGGTACGCCAGGCGGTGTCCGCGGGCCTGCACCCGGCCGCCACCTTCCACTCCCGACCCGGCAGCGGCGACGGGGCAACCTGGCATCACCTCGACCTTCGCGACCCCCTCCGCCTGGAGGAGGTCCTCGACACGGTGGCTCCGGCCGTGGTGATCAATGCGACGAGCGGCGGAGCGGACTGGGCAGTCACCGCCGAAGGCGGGATCCGCCTCGCCCAAGCTGCGGCCGGCCGCGGCATCCGCCTGGTGCACGTCTCCAGCGACGCCGTCTTCTCCGGCACGGGCCGTGACCGCTACGACGAGTCCTGCCTTCCGGACCCACTCACCCCCTACGGGGCCGCGAAGGCAGCCGCCGAGACCGCCGTACGCCTCCTATGCCCCAACACCGCGGCCGTCGCCCGTACTTCCCTGATCATCGGCAACGGCCGGTCCGAGCACGAGCGGCTGGTGCATGCGCTGGCGGACGGCACCCGGCAGGGCGCCTTGTTCACCGACGACATCCGTTGCCCCGTCCACGTGACAGACCTGGCTGTCGCTCTGTGGGAGATCACCCGGTCCGACGCCGCCGGCGTGTTCCACCTCGCTGGGCCGGACGCGCTCAGCCGCTACGAGCTGGGCGAGCTCATCGCCCGCCGCGACGGGCTCGACCCCGCCCGGCTGCCCTCCGCACGCCGCTCCGATACGGGGCTGCCCGGCGGGCTCGACGTACGACTCGACAGCCGCACCACCCAGCAGAAACTGCGCACCCGGCTCCGCGGCGCCCGCGAGTTCCTGAGCGGGAACAGCCCGGAGCTGACCTGACAGTCACCCACCACCCTGCCCCTATTGAGGGCGAAACGTGCCGCCCCGTGACAAGCCGTGGGGCAGACTCTCCATGACCGTTCGCGAAGGGGGAGATGGTCCGATGCGAGCCAGTCAGCAGATGCGCGACCTCGGCATAGTTCAGTATGGCGCGCCTGTCCTGCGTGACCCTGCCCTCCCCTTCGCACTCCCCGACGAGCGGGAAACCCTCGACACAGTCGTCGGTCAGCTCCTTGAGGTCATGGAGCGCATCCGCCGCGCGCACGACTTCTCTGGCAAGGGCCTGGGCCTGGCTGCCCCGCAGATCGGCATCGGCCGGTCCGCAGCCGTCGTCCAGCCTCCTGGATCCGACCCAATCGTTCTGCTCAACCCCCGTGTCACCGACGCCTCCGAGGACGTGGACGAGAGGTTCGAAGGGTGCCTGTCGTTCTTCGACGTACGGGCACAGGTTCCCCGACCCCTGCGGATCACGGTGGAAACGATGGCAGCAGCGGGCAGTACCGAGAAGGCCGTCTACGAGCGGGGCGACGCGCGGCTCATCGCGCACGAAATTGATCACCTCGACGGACTTCTGCTGATGGACCGGATGCGGCCCGGCGTGAGACCGGTCCCCGTCGAGGAGTACCGCAGGACGGCCGAGGCCACTGGCCGACCCTGGTCGTACGAGTAGAAGGAGGCGGGGCCGACCGTGGGCGGGCGCGACATACTCGCGACCAAGAAGCTCTGGCGGGTCAGGCGCGCGGGCGTTCTCAGAAGGCCGTGCGGATGTCGCTGCGCGGGTCCCCGTCTACCAGCCGGTCCTCGTACAGCCCTTCCTGCGCCCGGCGGCGCCAGGGCCGGGCGTACCGAAGAGCCACGTCGATGTCCGGGTCGGCCGAGTCGAGGTCGATGTCCGCGACCGCCAGAGCAGGCTGCCCATCGGCGGGGCACTGCGCCAGCCACCGACCGCCGGGCGCCACGATCCCGGACGGCACCGTGGCGCTGAACTGGGACGGGATGGAGTAGCCGACCCAGTAGTTGTAGAGCGTTCCGTACGCCTGGGCGACACGGGCACGGGGCGCGTCGTCGACCATCACCGACAGCAGGACGCAGTTGACGTCCAAGCGCTCGTACTCGGCAAACACCTCCGGGAAGTTGGCCTCGATGCACAGCGCGAAGCCGAACCGAATCCCGTCCACCTCGACGACGAGCGGCTGATGTCCAGGGGAGTACAAGTAGGACACCTCGGTGTGCGACAGGAACCGCTTGTCGTACCGTGCGACCAGCTGGCCGCGGTCGGAGACGATGTAGAGGCTGTTGTGCGGTCGGTTCGGCGGTGTGAGCGGGTGGATCGATCCGAACACCGTCCACAGGCCAAGCCTTCCCGCCAGGACGGTGATCGACTCCGCTTCCTCGCGCAGGACATCCCACGCGGCACGGCTCCAATCAGCCGGCACCAGCTCGCCCGCCGGGCCCGCCGCCATCACGTGCTTGCTCGGATAGGTGACTGCCCCCTCGGGGAACTGCACCAACCGCGCACCAGCCTCGGCGGCCTCAACCATCAGGGCCCGGATCTCCTGCCCGGCCGCCCGCAGTGCTCCTCGATCAGTGGGGTCTTCCGGCACCGTGCTCTGTGCGACTGCCAGCCGCAATGTCCTGGCCACACTGGGGCGTTCGTCGGGTGCAGAAGTCGTCGTCATCTCTCTCCGATCGGTGAGTGCTTGCTCGTGGGCGGTGAAGGGTGGTCGGCACGGGGCTGCGGTGTCAGATGGATAGCGCGGCGGAGTCGCCCTTTGTGGGGCCGGGGGTGAGGCGAGTGAAGTACTCGGTTTGGATGATCTGGGTGCGGTCGGCTTCGGGAAGGCGGGCGAGGATGCCGGGCAGTGGCCGCTCGCGTGCGACCTCACCGCGGTGCGCGAGGATCGCGCGCCACTTCTGCTCCAGCCAGGGGGAGACGTCGACGGTGGTGGTGGCGTACGCGTCCGGCACCGCGAGCGCGGCTTTGCCGACGGACTCCAGCAGCGGCCCGAGTTCGCCGACACCGGACTCGGGGTGCGTGGCGCAGTACACGGCGCGCGGTTGCCAGGGCTTGCCGGCCTCGGGGTGAAGGTGCGGGAGCCCCGCCTCCTGAGCGGCGAGGAGAGCGGCCTGGTGGGTGCGGCGGTGGTCCGGATGACCGGTCAGCTGGCCCAGGGCGTCGTGCGTGACCACGATGTCGGGGCGGAACGAGCGGATCTGCTGGACCAGGGCGGCGACCACCTCGTCGAGTGGCGCGTCGACGAGCCGGGGACGGCCGGGAGCCGCCTGCGGGTTGCGGGCATCGCCGTATCCGAGCATGCGAGGGGCGCCCGCGCCGAGCGCCCGCAAGGCGTCGGCGAGTTCGGAAGCCCGCGGACTGTCGGGCGCCCACGTCATGGTGACGACGGCGGTGCGCGCGTGCGCGGCGGCGTGCTGGGCGAGGACACCGCCGGCGAGGAGGCTCTCGTCGTCGGGATGGGCGAACACGCCGAGCAGGGACGGCATCGTGGAGGACGCCGCCTTCTCGGGGATCAACTCGTCGTAGTCAGGCACGCTGTCCCCCTGCGGTCGAGAGGCTCAGTGCGCCGGCGGGGGTCCGGCCCGGCCACTGGAGGACAAGCCGTGCGCTGGGCTTGTCGAGCACGTCGCCGGGCGGCAGCTGGTCGTCGGGCGTTGCGGCCGGGTGGACGGTCATCGGCGGATAGCCGCTCTCGCGCACCTGGCGGTCCCAGACGCGCACGCACTCGGCGAAGCCGTTCTGCCACCTCTTCCGCTGCTGGGCCGTAGGCGTGGATGAAGAACTCCGTCATGCGGTCGGCCGGCTCCGGGGCATCCCTGACCTTCCGGTAGGTCAAGTAGGCGAGCGAGCCGTCCGCCAGGATCGCGGCCGCGTCCTGCTGCTCCACGAACGTGGACCCCTTCGGCGCGGACAGACGGCAGAACCCCGGCAGGGTCGTCGCGGCATAGACCTGCAACGTCTCGAAGTTGAAGATCCCCCGGACGACCAGGCCCGTGGAGCGCTCGTCCCGGGGCCCGCGCAGAGCCTCCTCGAGACCGGCGGTGTCGGCGGGCGTCCCGTCCTCCCACCGCACCGTGACCTTGCCGTCGGCCAGAGGGACGGCGGGGGCGGTACGAGCGGCGGCACCGCGGTCCCGCACGAAACCGCAGTACGTCCAGTGCTCACAGTGCAGCACGTCGCCGCGCCGGACCAGGGTGAGGGAGCGGGTGTAGCCGCCCATCTCCAGCGGCACGACCAACCGGGCCCCCTCGGCAAGCTGCTCTCGCCATGCTGGTGCGATGTCGGACGCGTTGTGCGTGATCACGATCCCGTCGAACCCGTTGGCCGGGACGTGGCTCGGCGCGCCAAGCCGGCCGTCGCCGAGGACGGCGGTGACCCGACCGCTGCCCGCCTCCGCGCACAGCCGCTGCGTCCGGTGCACCACGTACGGGTCGACCTCCACGGTCACCACGCGCCCGCGTTCCCCGAGGACGTGGGCCAGGAGTTCCGCGTTGTATCCGCCAGAGCCGACCTCCAGCACGGTCATCCCAGGCTCCAGCCGGAGTTGCTCGATCATGTCAGCCTGCAGCCAGGCCGCGGAGACGGAGCTGAGCGCAGTCTGGGGCGACTCCCGGACCGTCACCACGGCGAGGTCGTCGTGGTAGGCCGTCTCCAGCCGGGTCTCCGGGACGAACCGGTGCCGGGGCACCTCACGCAACGCGGCCTGGACCCGCGGCGAGGGCGCCCAGCCCTTGCTGATCACGATGTCCGCCATCCGCTCGCGCAGCCGGACCGCCTCGGCTGGCTCCCCGGGCACCGGAGGGACGGCGGCGGAGCACGCGTAGGAATGGACCGGCGGGAGCCCCGGCAGCACCCCGGGCCACACCGCGGTCAGAGCCAGGGTACTGGGCGCGAAGATCTTTCCGAGGGTCACCAAGGTGTTCAGGTCGTGGAACTCCCAGCGTACGAAGCGGTGTGGCTCGGGCAGAGCGAGTTCACCGTCCCAGCGGGAGATGCGGACCACGGCGGTGACGCGGCGCACGTCCAGGCGGTCGTCGTGCAGCACGGTGATGACGTGAGCGTCCTCCACGCGCGCCGTCAGCCCGGTCTCCTCGTTCAGCTCCCGCACGGCGGCCGCTGGTGCGGCCTCGTATGTCTCGATGCGGCCGCCCGGTAGCTCCCACATGCCCCGGGTTGAGCGCCCCAGCAGGACCCGGCCGAACGTGTCGGTGACCACCACTGCGGCACCGAAGACGGCCTGCGGCTCGGGCCGCAGCTTCTCCTCCGCGCTGAACGATCCAGCAGGTCCGCGCAGGACCAGCACCGCCAGGCCCTCCGCGTCAAACTGCTCAACGTCCTCGAACCCGTCGGTGAGCGCGGCGAGTTCGTTCTCGTCCAGCGCGATGTGGCGCCGCTCCTCCGGCGTGTTCTCCACGATCGGCGTGATGATGACCAACACCCCACCCTCGTGCAGCCGGGCGGCCAGACGGCGAAGGACACGGGCGCGATCGCGGATGAACGCGATGCACAGCCGCAGCACGATCAGGTCGTAGCCGTCCTCGGCGAGAGCGGCCAGGTCGTCGCGCTCGACATCCAGGCTCAGCCAGCGCACCCCCTCCACCCCGGCGTGCTCTGCGCGAGCCCGCTCGAGCGCGCCTTCGGCGAAGTCCGCGCCGTCGACGGTGTAACCGAGCGAGGCGAGGTAGACGGACGTCTCGCCGGTCCCACAGCCGATGTCGAGCGCGCGACCCCCCTCGAGTGCCGGGGTATGCTCTACGAGCAGGCTCTTCTCCTCGTCCCCGAGCCGCCGGAAGCCTCGCCCGCCGTTGTAGTGCTCGGACCAGTCAGTCCGGGTGTATCCCACAGGTCGCTCCTCGTTTTCGTGAAAGGCGGGGGTGGTGGTGCGGTGTCAGGGCAGTTCGATGGGGCCGTAGAGGGCGGCTGGCTGCTGGGTCTGCAGCGCCCAGTACCGGTCGCCGAACGACCAGTGCCACCACTCGGTCCCGTAGTTGATCAAGCCTGCGGTGGACAGCGCGCCGCCCAGTGTGGCCCGGTTCGTGCGGGCCCGGGCGCTCAGGTTGGGGGCGTCGGTGTAGCAGGCGCCTTCGGACTCCTCGGGGGAGGCGTTGACGCGCGTGCCCATGTCCAGCTCGCGGCCCTGGTGGTCGATCAGCGTCACGTCGACGGCCGCGCCGGCGGAGTGCGGCGCGATCTCCGGCGGTGACACGAAGCGGCTGGCGGCCTCCCGGAGCTCGGCGGCCTGCCAGTCCGGGTGGGCGCGGGCGAGCTCGTCGGAGTACTCCTCGAAGTACCGGCGCTGTAGGGACGGGGGCCGGTAGCCCTCGATGAACAGCAACTGCACGCCGACGGGGAGCAGCGCCTGCGCCTGCTGGAGCCGCGTGAGCACGCCCTCGCGGACGTGGGCCCATGCGCCCGCAGCGTCCTGTTTACGGTCGTCGACCCTCAGGCCGTGCACGCGGGCGTCGAGGAGGACCTCGCCGCGCTCCTGGACAGGGATCGCGGCGACTCTCCGGTCGGACATCAAGACGATGCTGCTGGTGGTCATGCGTTCCCCCAGGTGTCGACGTATGCGGCCACGCCGGTGCGGCGGGCCTCTTCCACGGCGCGCAGCCGCGCGAAATCGCGGGCTGGCATCAAGGCCTCCCACTCGGCCAGGGGCAAGACGCGGGCCTCGTCGTGCTCGCGCAGGTGCCACTCCACGCACCGGTCGGGCTCCAGGACCTCCGGGTCGCCGGTCCAGGACCGGGCCTGGAAGACGAGCGCAATCCTGGGCCGCACGTTGGGCGAGTCGACGTGGTGCACCGTGTGCACAAGGTCGACGTCCTCAGGCGCGATGGTGAGGCCTGCTTCCTCCTTCGCTTCCCGGACCAGGCAGTCGATCGCGGCTTCCCGCTCGCAGTGGCCGGCCATTCTCTAGGCTCCTCTGAGTTGTCGGTTCAGGATGTGTCGGGAGGGGCTCGTGAACGTACTGGAGCACTGGAGTGTGGACTTCTATGACTTCACCGTCCCGCCCCCACTCACTGTTGATCCGGACATTCTGAGGTTCGGCGATCTGCTCGACAGAGCGGCCCGCAACGGCGCACGTCACGGAACCCCCGTGCTCACCGCTCCGTCGGGTCGGCCGGACCCTCGCATCAACCTGTTCTTCCGTACGGGGCGCATGGCGGCACACGAAGCAAGCACTTGGCGGCGGTACGCGTATGCGCTGATCGTGTGGCTGGACTTCTTGGATGTCATCGGCACGTCGTGGGACTGCGCGAGCGTACGCGATGTCGAAGCGTTCAAGGACTGGCGAATCACGGATCTGCGTAATGATGAACGGATCCGGCCGACCTCTTTCGATACGGACCGTGCAGCATTGAAGTCCTTCTATTCCTGGGCGAGTTCGCGCTACGGCGTGTTCAATCCGGTGCCGACCGTCCAGGCGGACGACTCGGACGAGGCCGCCTGGACGCCGGGGCCGGGTTACATGCAGCAGCGCCGGGATCCGTTGCGGCCAGCGGGTTCGAGACGTCGCCAGGTGAAGTGGTTGCTGCGGGCTGCGCTGGAGCAGTGGCGGAATATCGGTCTGCGCGGCTTCGACTTCGATGGTCTGCGCCGGGACGGATGGCGGGGGTTCAACGAGGACCGTGACTGCGCCTTCGTCGACGGGCTCTACGGCACCGGCCTGCGGGTCCGGGAGTGGGCCAGTGTCCTGGATGTCGAACTCCCCGCTTCGGGCGGCGAGCGGATGGCGGAGGCGTGGCTGGCGGCGAAGTGCATCAAGGGCGGCGAAGAAGGCCGAAAGTACTGGATCCCGCGACGCGTGCTGCAGTCAGTGGAAGGATACGCGGATCCCCTGGAGGGGTCGCGGGCGGAGGTGATCCGCCGAGCTCAGCGGCGGGGCCGCTACGACCGGCTGCGCGGCGTGCGCATCGTCACCGGCCACAACCCCAGGACCGGCGAACTCTATATCGAGGGCAGCAACGGGCCGGCGGCGCTGGCCTTGGACGTGCTCTCGCCGGACGAGCGCCGCATGCTCTTCCGCCGGACCCCCGCCGGGCTGGAGCCCCTCTGCCTGTGGCTGTCGGTGAACGGACTCCCGAAGAAGGTCCACAGCTGGGAGGACACCTTCGACGACGCGAACAAACGCGTCGCGGAGGCGTGGGTGCGCAGAGCCGACCCGGACGGGCGCCTGACCGAGGAGGAACGCGAGCGGATCCGTCGTGAATGCTCACTGTGGGCGACCGCCCATATGTGTCGGCATTCCTTCGCCCTGAAGTGGTTCTCAATCCTTTCCCTGCTGGAGGAGCGGCGGCTGGAGGGATTCACCCCAGAGGAGGTTGAAGACTTCCGCGATCAACTCGGGGATATCTGGCTACAGCTGGCGATCTTGCTCGGCCACAAGCACCCGGACACCACTCGGGGCCACTACCTGGAGCCCTTCACGGGGCTGCAGTTGTCCTACTTGATGTCGTTGCTCGATGATGACGAGCAAGCTGGCGTGGACTCACTGGTGCGCATCTTCGCCCGGCACGGCGGTTCCACGATCGTGCCCGTTGCCGTGGCAGGCACTCCAGGAGGCGCCCGGTGAGTAGGCGAGGTGGCCAACGAGCGTCTCAGCCGCCCTCGGACTGGCAGCCTCCTGCCCGGCTGCCTGCCGACGGGGATCACACCAGGGTGGTCTTCTACGAGGAACAGAGCGGGAAGAGTCACACCCTCGACTTTTCGTCCTTCCCGGCGCCGCTCGCGATGCAGCGGTGGATGGCCGAGTTGCTGGCCGCTCGGTGCGGTGCGCGTGGCGGCAGTAAGCGCCTGGCCACGGCGAAGAAGTACCACTGGGTACTGCGCCGCTTCACGGTGGTGCTGTCGGACGCCGGCCGGGTGCCGTCGACGCCGGGAGAATTGGCGCCGGAACACTTCCAGATCCTTCGCGACCGGTACGAGGACCATCCGACGAGCCTGCGGATGTACCTGCAAGCGCTGCGGCGGCTCATGCGCAAGCGCGACGACCTGACGGAAGAAGCCCTTCAAGATCTCCTGCGTACACGGCTTCCCGTCGCCGCGGAGGCAACGCAGGTCATGGCGTACAGCGACCACGAGTGGCAGCAGATCATGACTGCTGTGCGTCGTGATGTTCGTATCAGCCGGGACCGTATCCGTGCGGGGGTGCGGCTTCTGGCCCGCTTCCGGCAGGGTGAACTCATACCGGGCAGCCGAGAGGAGGCTCTGGGAAGGATGCTGGAGGAGTTCGCCTCGACGGGGGATCTGCCCCGGGACGAGTCCGGTGTCCTGCGGGACGAGGTGTCCCGGCTCGGTGGTGCGATGGCCATCAGCGGCATGCTGAGCCTCACCCGTGACGAGTCGACGGCCTTCGCGCTGCTGCTGAGCGCGCTGACCGCGGAGAACTTCGGCACTGTCAAGATGTGGCCGGCTCTGCACACTCGGCCCGACGGCGGGGTGGCGGCGCAAGCGGTGGCCCTGGTCGAGGAGACCAAACCGCGCCGCGGCCCCGAACGTGAGCACATGGTCGCCGCACTTGAGGATCTCCCCGCGTCCGTGCGCGAGTTGGCCGAATCCGAGGACACCGAGCCCCGGCTCTTCCACTCGCCGCTGCGGGTGTACCAGCTGCTGCTGGAGCTGACACAGACCGCTCGCCGCCTCAGCGGAGCAACCCGCGCGTTCGTCAGCTACAGCCCGAAGCGTCGTTCCGCGTTCGGCAGGGACATGTGGAACACGGAGGTGCACGTGAAGCACTGGAGCCAGACGAGGGGATTCCCCTCGATGCACGAAGCTGTCGCCGGAGGGCCCCCTGTCGTGCAGGTGCGGCGGATTCGCCAGAGTGCGCTGGAGCTGAAGCGACGCCCGGTCGCCCACAGCCGCGAAACGTTGCGGGACCACTACCTCAAGCGCAGCCGCACGGTGCAGGAGTATAGCCGTTCCGTGGTCGGCAAGGCGCTGCGCGAACAGGTCGCGAAGGCACGCACAGCGATGGAAGTCCCGGTGTTCACCCCGGCCTTCCTCGACCGCGCGGCTCGGGACCCGGAGGCGGCAGCGGCGGAGGCCGGGCTCGACCCGGAAGTCCTGAAGCGGCTGCTGGCCGGGGACCAGGACACGGTGCTGAGCGGATGCGTCGATCACCTCGCCGGGCCTGACACGCCGCCGGGGATACCGTGCACGGCGTCGTTCTTCGCATGCCTTGGCTGTGGGAACGCTCGCGCTCTCCCACACCAGTTGCCGGTCCAGATCGTTGTTCGCGACCGTCTTCTCGCCACCCGCCCCAACTCCGACCCCGCGACCTGGCACGCGAAATATCAAGCGGCTGCCGACCGGCTGGAGGACATTCTGCGTCACTACACCCCTGCCGAGCGCGAGCAGGCCCGCGCCAAGCTGAGCGACGGGCAGAGCGAACTGATCGACGATTTGCTCGCCGGAAGGCTGGATCTTCGATGACCGTGCCCTCGGCCGCTCCAGCGCCAGGAGGCGGCAACCTGCCGGGGCAGGCGCTCTGGCCTGCCGACGACGTCCTCATCCTCCGCAACCGACCAGTACGGATCGGTACTCCGCCCTCGCGCATGTCGCGATTCGGAGACGAGCAATGGCATGTCCAGCCGGCCCACCGTGACGCGCACCTGCAGATCTCGGCCATCTCCTGGTCCACCTTCCCCGCCGCGCTGCGTCAGCATTTCCGTACGTTCTTCCTGGCCGCCCTGGACCACCCGGTCCCGGTCGAGCCGGGCGGGCGGCAGCGCCCCGCCGAGCAGGCCAGCGTCGGCAGCTTCCCCTACTGGGTCATCGACATGCGAGCCCTGGCGCTCTGGCTGGACGAGCAGGGGTGCCGCGACCTTTCCGAGATACGCGACGCCGACCTGGAGAGCTTCCGCACCTACGTTCTGGGCCTGGACCGCGACGGCCGCCGAAAGTCAGACCTGATTACCGCGGTACGCCTGCTGTGGCTCTTCAGCGAGCATATGCCCGCCCAGTGCCGCCTCGACTGCGACTTCCCCTGGGCAGGCCAGACCGCCAAAGAGGTCGTCGGAGCACCGGCAGGGACGGGACGCGAGAACAAGACCCCCCGCATCGCCGACGACACCATGGAAGCCCTCTTGGCCTGGGTCCTCGTGATGATTGAGGAAGTCGGCCCCGACATCCGCGACGCCTGGCACGAATACCAGCAACTGGAGACCGGGAGGCACATCTCGCAGGTCCGGTACACCGGCACGCGGGAGGAACGGCTTCGCACATACCTCTCGTACTGCCGTCAACAGGGCATCGCCCTGCCCGGCCACGAGGGGGGAGGTATCAACTATGGGCACGTCAAACGGCTCATGGGCATCCCGAAGGCGCACCGCCAAGGAGTGTCCGCGGCCATGCTGGATCTCCTTGTCGACAGCGGTCTGCCAGTCGCTCACTTCTCCGGTGTCGGCCGCATCACCGGACAGATCCATGGTCGTCCCTGGCGTGAGCACCCCATCGCTATCGGGGAACTTCCCACCCTGGTACGGCTGCTGTCTGCCGCACTGTTCACGGCGGTCTGCTACCTCTCCGGAATGCGCCCCGGCGAGGTTCTCAATCTGCGCCGGGGCTGCCGTGATACCGACGAAGAGACAGGTGAGCTCCTGGTCCATGGCTTCCGTGGCAAGGGCTTCGACCGCGTCCCCGACCAGCCGGACGCTTCCGAGCCCCTGCGCCCGTGGGTCGTCGTGGACGTGGTGCACGCGGCCATCGGCCTCCTGGAAGACCTGCACGATCTCCCGCTGCTCTTTCCCTCAAGCCTGATCAGCGCCCACGGCCAGCGCCCCGCCACGGTCAACGCCCGCACAGGACGAGCCATGAACGACGACATCCAGGACCTGATCTCCTGGATCAACTCCACCTACCGCCGGGCAGACAGCGGCGCCCCCATCCCAGCCGACCTTGCCGGCCACATCAACGCCAACCGCTACCGCCGCACCCTGGCCCGCTTCATCGTCCGCAAGCCGCGGGGACTGATCGCAGCCGCACTACAATATGGGCATGTTCACACAAAAGTTACCCTGAGCTATGCCGGGTATGCCGACCCCTCCTGGCTGCACGACATCGCCGTGGAGAAACTCGAGCTCATCATCGACCAGGCCGAACAGGACGGCCAGCACCTCGCGGCCGGTGAGCACGTCAGCGGTCCCTCTGCCGACGAGTACCGGGCCCGCGTAGAGCGCACCGCGTCGTTCGAGGGCCGAGTGGTGACAAGCGCCGGCAGCGCGGAACGCCTTCTGAAACAGGTGGATCCCGCGATCTATCACGGTCAGGGCATGACGTGCGTATGGCGTGCGGCCACGGCCGCCTGCCGCAAGGCCAAGCTCGCACTCGGGCTGCCAGACGATGACGCACCGGACGAGTCGGAGTGCCGGTCCTCGTGCACCAACCTCGCCTACACCGACCGCGACATCGAAGACGTGCAGCGCCGGCGCGAGCGGCACCGGGCCGACGCCGCCGATCCGCTGTCCCCCAAACCCCGGCGCGACCGCGCGGCGGCGCAGGCCGCTCAACTATCGGCAATCATCGACCGCCACCAAGGCCAGAACGTCTTTGGTGCTGAGGAAAGGACCGTATGACTAGCCGACGCCCGCGGAACCGGGAAGCCGAACGCGCCGCGCTGCGGGCCGCAGCCGACCGCCTCCTGGCCGGCACGCCCCTGCGCTCGTCCTCTGGGAGACTCACCGCCTCCGAGCTGCTTCGTGAGTCCGGGCTCCGACGCGATGTCGCCTACGGCGACCATAAGGACCTCGTCGAGGAGTTCCAGGCACGCGTCAAGGCGCAGAGCGCCACACCAGACGCCATGCAGAAACTGGCCGACAAGTACGCTGAGGTGAAGGAGAAACTGGCGGCCATCAACGAGGAACTCGCGAACGAGCGGGCCGCTGGTGCCACGCTACGACGGATCATCGCCGAACTGAGCCTGGAACTCGACCAGGCGCGTGAGGAACTCAGACAGTCCGGAAACGTCGGCCGACTGCCAGCGCCGCGACGAGGGGTCTCGCGTCAAGGACGAGGCTCCGGCTGAAGCTGATCTCGGCGCTTCCAAGCTCGCCCACCCGAATGACCCACTCTACGATCGACGAAACGTGGAACGCGGCTCACCCCTGGGGTCCGCCGTGCCGTCCAGGGTGCGGCCCCCTGGCGGCACGGCGAGCGCAGGGGCATCAGCCGAGTCGATGCGTCCCTACGGCCGCAGCACAGGCTAGTCGAAGGAACAGGGCACCACTGATGGCGAACTGCCAAGCCAGGCCGGGTGAGGCGAGCAGGAGAGGAATCTGAGTGAGTGGGGTGATGGTGAGCGCGGCAAGCATCATGGGCCCGGGCCCGAACCGCGCCGCGAGTGACGGCGCGGCCAGCGCGCCGGCCGCCGCCCCCAGGGCTCCGAGTCCCAGAACGACACCGAAGGCGGTCACGCTCATCGCGAGGGACTGGAACAGGTTTGTTTCCACAGAGACTGTGTCCCCCGCAGGTCGTGTCCCTTCACGAAATGGCCGGCGCTGTGGCCGGTGGGATAGCAGCGGCGCATCGTGTCGCTATCTCCATCGTGAGCCGTGACGAAGCCCACACTCCACTTGCCCCTCTTCCCGTCTGAACACGATCCACCGAACCGCTGTCCGGCGTGTGTCTGGAGGGCGACTGTGGCCTACGTCGCATACCTGGCCGGCGCCGAGGCGGACCATCAAACCGTGTGGCCGACGTTGCGAGCGCCCGCACAGGCCGCGGCCGCCTCAGCCCACTCACGTGCCATCAGAACCGGTTCGCTTTCTGGAACGGTCGGAGGCGCCCGTGAAGGGGCGATGGTGCGTCAGGGTGGCGGGCATGGGGTGCTTCGGATGAGACGATCGGTTCGCGATTGCACTCGCCCTTGGCGGGAAGGTTCTAGCGTCCGGTTATGAGCACAGACACGAGCGATGACGCTATGGGCGTGATGGCGGTGGCGCCTTTGAGCAGCCGATGCGCGGCCGTGTTCGAGCGGGCTGAGAACGTGTGCTTCGGGGTTAGCCCGTTCAACAGCCATTTCTCCAGGGAGCTGATTCGGAGGCTGGCGGATTGGGGCTGGCCCGGTTCGAGGGGGTGGACTTTTTCGTGCGGGACGCGCCGAGCGCGTTCATCTTGGAGGCGCTGGGGTACGCGCCGGAGAAGGCCGCGTGGAAGGCGCGGCGGCAGGGCCAGTAGGCCCACAACAAGATCGTCACGGCCCTCGGCTCACTCGGTGTGACCGACGCGGCGACGCGGGTGCTGGGCTGGGCTTGGAGGGCAATCCGGCGTTCGTACGCCTTCAGGAGCTCGGACTGCGGCGGTACGCCGAGTTCACGGATTTCTGGGACCCGTGCCGGGAGGCCACCGGCTGGGTGCTGGCCGGGTATCTGCCTGCCGGGCAGCGACCGGGCGCGGAGCAGGTGCGCTACTTCCTGGCGGAGCTGCCGTTGTTTCTTGACACTCGGGCCATCGTCGGCGCGGAGGCGTCGTCTTCTGCTACCGCCGGCCGCCGGATGTGCTGCGCCCCCTGTGCGCGGGCGAGTTCGGCCGGTGGCCCGCCACCGGTCAGGGCTTCGCCATTGTCGCCGAGTCCGGGCGGGACAGGCGGGGCCCGCCGTCAGCCGGTGGCCTCGGTCTCGGCGGGGTCGGTTTCGAGGATCCAGCAGACGCCGGCGCTGTCGTGGTCCGTCGGCTGTCCCTGGTCGGCGTGGGCGAGCAGAGTTTCCAGGTGGGCTTCGAGGGTGACGAGTTCGGCGATCTGGGCGCGTACGTTGTTCAGCCGGTCGCTCAGGACCCGGCTGACGTGGCCGCACGGACTCTCGCCCTGGTCGTGGACGGCGAGGATCTGTCGTACTTCCTGCAAGGACATGCCGGCTGCCTGGCAGCGGCGAATGAAACGCAGCCGGTCAGCGGTCTCCGGGCCGTAGTCGCGGTGGCCGCCGTGGGTGCGCGCGGGCGGCGGCACCAGGCCGGAGTCCTCGTAGAAGCGGATGGTCTTGGTGCTCGTCCCTGTGAGCTCGGCCACTTCGCCGATCTTCATGCCGTTCCCCTCTTGAACTTCCAGTGGACTGGAAGTGTAACGCTTGGCGCGTCCAGGGGTCCTGGCCCGTGACCGCCCTTTGCGGCGGTCGTCCCGATAGCGAGGAGCGTTTGATGAGCGAGTCCACGTACATGGTCACCGGCATGACCTGCGGCCACTGCGCCGATGCCATCACCCAGGAGATCACCGCTATCTCTGGTGTGCAGAAGGTCGACGTCGAAGTCGAGGCGGGCCGGGTCACCGTGTTCAGTGACAGCCCGCTGTCGCTGAAGGACGTGCGGTCGGCCTTGACCGAGGCCGGCGACTACGAGCTCGTCGCCTCCTGACACACGCCGGGAAGTAGCAGGGTCGCGCTCGTGACGCCGGGGTAAGACCACTCGTGACGCGGACGGTCCGACGTACCCGCTGACCTGCGGTCACGTGTTCCCGCAGTCGGCCGACCGCAGCCCGTGCGAGCTCGCCGGGACCGCATCGATCGCGGGAGCTCCAACGGACCGGCGCTGCTGCTTCGGCCCGACGCTGCCCCGACTCCCTCCGACCTCCACTGGGCCAGGCAAAGAAAGACGAGTCCCGCATGACGACCACGACCATCCAGCTACCGGCTGTCGAGCCGCCCGGTGAGACTGATCCGGCGCAGACCGTCGACCTGGCCATCACCGGCATGACCTGTGCGTCGTGCGCGAACCGGATCGAGCGGAAGCTGAACAAGCTGTCCGGGGTCAGCGCGACGGTGAACTTCGCCACCGCCAGCGCGCGGGTCGCCTACCCTGACGACCTGACGCCGCAGGATCTCATCGCCACGGTGAAGGCCACCGGGTACGGAGCGAGCATCCCCGCCCCAGCCGGCTCCACCGAGCCCCCGGCGGAGGGCGGCGGCTCCGGCGACGGGCCCAGCGGGGAGGAGGAGCGTCACGTCAGGGCGCTGCGGGACCGGCTGCTCGCTTCGGCGGTGCTGACGGTTCCGGTGGTGCTGCTGTCGATGGTGCCCGCCACGCAGTTCCGGTTCTGGCAGTGGCTGGCCTTCGCACTGGCTTCGCCGGTGGCGCTGTGGGGGGCGTGGCCGTTCCATCGCGCTGCCGTCGTGAACCTGCGGCACAAGGCGGTCACGATGGACACGCTGGTGTCGGTCGGTGTGCTGGCGGCCTGGCTGTGGAGCGTGTACGCGCTGTTCCTTGGCGGCGCGGGCGAGCCGGGCATGCAGATGGGCTTCTCGCTGCTGCCGAGCTCGGGCGGGCACGGGTCCGCCGAGATCTATCTGGAGGTGGCCGCGGCGCTGACCGCGTTCATCCTGGCCGGCCGCTACTTCGAGGCACGGGCCCGCAGACGGGCCGGTGAGGCGATCCGCGCGCTGATGGAGCTGGGCGCCAAGGAAGTCACCGTCCTGCTCGACGGGCGCGAGGTACGGGTGCCTATTGAGCAGTTGGAGGTCGGGCACGAGTTCGTGGTGCGGCCAGGGGAGAAGATCGCCAGCGACGGCGTGGTCGTCGAGGGCACCTCGGCGGTGGACGAGTCGCTGCTGACCGGTGAGTCACTGCCGGTGGAGGTAGCGCCCGGTGACCCGGTCACCGGAGCGACCGTCAACGCCGGAGGCCGCCTCGTTGTCCGCGCCACCCGCGTGGGCACCGACACCAAGCTCGCCCAGATCGCCCGCCTGGTGGAAGAGGCCCAGACGGGCAAGGCGGAAGTGCAGCGACTGGCCGATTCGATCTCGGCGATATTCGTGCCGGTAGTCATTCTGCTTGCGGTGGAGACGCTGGCCGCCTGGCTAGTCCTAGGTTACGAGCCGAACATGGCGATGACGGCGGCCGTCGCGGTGCTCATCATCGCCTGCCCCTGCGCACTGGGTCTCGCCACCCCGACCGCGCTGATGGTCGGCACCGGCCGAGGTGCCCAGCTTGGCCTGCTCATCCGCGGGCCCGAGGTGCTGGAGTCCACCCGCCGCATTGACACCATTGTGCTGGACAAGACCGGCACCGTCACCGAGGGGAAAATGCGCCTGGCCGACGTGATCGCCGCCGACGGCGAAGACCGGACCCAGATTCTGCGGCTGGTCGGCGCGCTGGAGCACGCCAGCGAGCACCCCATCGCCAAGGCGATCGCCGATGCCGCCGAGGACGAGACCGGCGACCTCGCACCCGTCACCGATTTCGCCAACCTCGCCGGGCGCGGCGTCACGGGCGCCGTCGACGGACACCTGGTGCTTGCCGGACGGGCCAGCTGGCTGGCCGGGCAGGACTTGGAGGTCCCCGCGGCACTGACCCGTGCTCAGCAGCAGGCCGAGCGCGCGGGGCGCACCGTCGTTTTCGCCGCCTGGGACAAGGAGGTGCGTGCGGCGCTGGTGGTGGCCGACACGGTCAAACCGACCAGCGCTGAGGCGGTCGCCCAGTTCAAGAAGCTCGGCCTGACCCCAGTGCTGCTGACCGGGGACAACCAGGCGGCCGCCGAACACGTCGCGGCCGAGGTGGGCATCGAGAAGGTCATCGCCGAGGTCCACCCCGAGGACAAGGTCGCCGAGGTCAAGCGGCTGCAGGGCGAGGGCAAGATCGTGGCGATGGTCGGCGACGGCGTCAACGACGCCGCCGCGCTCGCTCAGGCGGACCTGGGACTGGCGATGGGGACGGGCACGGACGCCGCCATCGCCGCAGCCGATCTCACCCTGGTCAAGGGGGATTTGCGCGGAGCTGCCGACGCTATCCGCCTGGCCCGCAAGACGCTGTCCACGATCAAGGGCAACCTGTTCTGGGCCTTCTTCTACAACGTCGGCTCCCTGCCCCTGGCAGCCCTCGGTCTCCTCAACCCGCTCATCGCCGGCGCCGCGATGGCCACCTCCTCGGTGTTCGTCGTCACCAACAGCCTGAGGCTGCGCCGCTTCCATCCAACCAACCGCCAGTAGCCACCGGTGATCCCTCGTTCGGGGCAATTCGCACCACACGAAGAAACCTAATGAACTAAGGTACTTGGGAGATGTGTGACGCTCCCCGGGCCTCGTCCAGTAAGACGCCAAACGCGCACACCCACACGGAAACGGATAAACCCATGGCCAGCATCAAGCATCGGACTGCCCTCGCCATCGCCGCGGCGGTCGTGACCGTCGGGGTCACCGGAGTTGCCGCCACCGCGGCAGTCGCCGGCGGCGGCCCGGACACCCCGCCGGTTACACCGACCCCGTCGGCATCCTCGGCCTCCCCCGACCCGAGTGCCCCCGCACAGGGCAAGGGCAACGGCAACACCAGCCCGGCGCCCAACAACGGCAACGGCAACGGCATGCCGAACAACGGCATGGGTGGCATGAACGGCGGCATGGGCATGGGCGGTCAGGGGGGCATGGGCATGGGCATGGGTGGCCAGGGTGGCATGGGCATGGGCATGGGTGGCCAGGGGGGCATGGGCATGGACATGAATATGCAGATGAACCTGGAAGCCATGCGTATGGGCATGAAGACCGGCATGGAGATGGGCATGGGCATGAACAAGGATCAGGGCGGAACCTCCACCACGCCCTCTCCCTCTGCGACACCCTCTCCCAACGCCTCGGAGACCCCTGATGGCTCCGGGCGGCAGAACCAGAACGGCAGCGGCAGCATGAACGGCATGTCCGGCATGGGTGGGAGCTGACCGCTCGTGGGCGTCGCCGACGGGGAGCGGGCCCGCCGCACAGTGGGCTGGGGTGCCGGTGCTCGCTGACACGGGTGATGCGGTGCACTGCCGCTGCGGGCCGGAAGGCAGGGCGGGCACATGGCTGTTTCATTAGATCTTCATCGTGAGTAACTAGCGTCGCCGGGGGACCGCCTGGCGGGCCGTCAGCTAAAAGGGGAAGCTGAGTTCGCTTATGGATACAACTAGTTCGGTCATCGCAAGGCTGGGGCGCCGTACCGTCCTGGCAGTTGTGGGCGGGATCGCCGTGGTCGCGGCGACGGTGGCCATCGCCACCGCGGCGGCGGCCGGAGGCGGATCGGGCACACCGGCCCCCTCGGCTTCTCCGTCGGCGTCGTCTTCGCCGGGCAAGGAAGGCTCCGGCACTACGCCCGGCGACGGTGCGTGGGGGCGTGGCGCGGACGGCTGCTGCGGGGGGAACGGCCCAGGATGGAATGCCCGAGACGACGGGATGGAGATGGGCAGGCGCCACATGGAGCACGGCATGGGGATGAGTGATGGCTGACCGACAGGATGCCGCCGATGAGCAGGACCGCCGTACGGCGGTGCGGGTGGGGGTGGCCGCCGCCAGCCTGGTCGGCGCCATCGTGCTCACGGCGGCGCTGGCCGCTCGTGCCGAGTCGTCCACCGAGTCGTCCGTGCCGGCGTCCGATGCCCTGCCGCAGTCGGTGTCCCCGTCATCCGGCGGAGCGGGGGAGACCTCCGTGCCGACCGCCGCGACACCCGCCCCACCTCAGACGCAGGGCCAGACCACACCGTCCTTTCCGGTAACGCGCAGCAGCGGCAGCGGCTGTGGCAAGAACACCACGCAGGAGACGTCCCCTCCGACGGCCACGGCGGCACCGTCCCCGTCCGCAGCCCAGGAGCAGCGGCAGGCGATGCCGCCCCCTCCGATGACGCACAGCCGTGGCAGCTGAGTGTATTGAGGCACAGTTCCCGGTGATGGGCAGCGCCGGCCACCTGCTGGTGGCCGGCGGACCAGAACTCCTGACGCGGGCGCGCTCGCGCCTGGAGGCGCTGGAGACGCGGTGGTCTCGCTTCCGTGCCCACAGCGAACTGTGTCTTCTCAATGCTTCGCCCGGCCGGTGGGTTCGCCTCTCAACGCCGACGGTTTGCCTGATCTCCCTCGCGGTACGGGCTTGGGAGCTGACCGGCGGCCTGTTCGACCCGACTGTGCTGCCCGCCCTGGAGCAAGCCGGATACACCCGGACGTTCGAGGCGGTACCGCGCGACCTGCCGACCGGTGCCCCGGATGCCCCCGCTGCCCCGGGCTGCGCGGGCATCGAGCTCCGCGGTGAGTGGGTCCGCCTGCCTCCCGGCGTGCGGCTTGATCTGGGTGGCATCGGCAAAGGGTACGCGGCTGACCTGGTCGCCGCGGAGCTGATGGCCGCAGGGGCAACGGGAGCCTGCGTCAACCTCGGCGGCGACGTACGTACGGCGGGATCGGCTCCCGGCGCCGACTCCTGGGTGGTGGCCGTGGAGGACGAGGCGCGCCCGGGCACGGACCTGGCCTGGCTGGCTCTCGCTGAAGGCGCGGTCGCCACCTCCACCCGGCTGCGCCGTCGGTGGCATCGCCAGGGGCGGGAGCTGCACCACCTCATCGACCCGGGCAGCGGAGCGCCCGCCATCAGCGAGGTCGCCAGTGTGACCGTGGTGGCCGGCGAGGCGCACTGGGCGGAGGTGCTGGCCAAGGCGGCGCTGATCGCCGGGCTGCCCGCCGGAGCCGCGCTGCTGGAGATCTACAAGGTCGCCGGCCTGCTCGTGACTGAAGACGGCACGGCGCACAGCGCCGGGCCCTGGGAAAGGTTTGTCTCGTGGACTCCCAACTCTGGTGGTACCTCGCCCGCGTCGGCGGGTTGACGTCCTGGTGGCTGCTGTCGGCCACGGTGGTGTGGGGACTGCTGGTGTCCACCAGAGTGTTGGGTCAGAAGGTGGTGGCGGGGCGCCTGCTCGACCTGCACCGCTTCCTGTCCGGGCTCTCCCTGGTCTTCCTGGTAGTGCATGTGATCGGTCTGCTCGCCGACTCCTGGGTGGAGATCGGACTCGTGCAGATCCTCTTCCCGTTCACCTCCGACTACCGGCCGATGGCGGTGGCCTGGGGCGTGATCGCCCTCTACCTGCTCGCCGCCATCCAGACCACCTCTCTGCTCAAGTCACGTATCCCGCACCAGTGGTGGCGCTATGTCCACACCAGCACCTTCGCGCTGTTCGTGCTGAGTACCGTCCACGCTCTGACCGCCGGCACCGACGAGGGCACGGTGCGCTGGACGACGCTCGCCCTGACCGCGATCGTTGCCTTCCTGGTCATCTACCGGCTACTGATCGGGCGGCGCACCGACACCAGCGGTCCTGCCGCACCCACTGCTGCGGGGCGTACCGCCGAGCCGTCGGCACGGCGCGAGGCGCCCGGATCCCGCCGGGTGGTCGTCCAGCAGCTGCGGAGGGCCGCCGACGGTGTGGTGGCCGTCGACCTCGCCGCCGCGGACGGCGCGCGGCTGCCCGCCTGGGAGCCCGGCGCCCACGTGGACCTCGTGCTGCCCTCCGGCCTGATCCGCCAGTACTCGCTGTGCGGGGACCCGGCCGACCGGGAGACCTATCGCGTCGGTGTCCTCCACGTGCCGGACGGGCGCGGCGGCTCTGCGGAAGTGCACAGCCTGCGCGCGGGCCAGCAGATCGCCATCAACGGTCCCCGCAACAAGTTCCCGCTGGTCCTGGCGAACCACTACCTCTTCGTCGCCGGCGGCATCGGCATCACCCCCCTCCTGCCCATGGTCCGTGCCGTGGCCGCGGCGGGACGGGAGTGGCGCCTGGTCTACGGCGGGCGCTCCCGCGCAACCATGGCCTTCACCGGCGAAGTCCTGGACCTCGGCGGCGACCGAGTACGCCTGGTCCCCGAGAACACCGACGGCCTTCCCGACCTTGCCGCTACCCTCGCCGACACCCCGCCCGCAGCCGCGGTCTACGCCTGCGGCCCCGAACCGCTGCTCGCCGCCCTGGAGAAGACCATTACGGACTTCCCTGACCTGCATCTCCACACCGAACGCTTCGCTGCTCCCCGACCCAAACCGCCGAAATCCGGCGCCCCCGACCGGACCGGGGAGTTCGAAGTCGAACTGCGGCGCACCGGACGGGTGCTGCCCGTCCCGGCCGACCGCAGCCTGCTGGAGGTCATCCGCGAGGCGGTTCCCGACGCTCCGTCCTCCTGCGAGGAAGGCTTCTGCGGCAACTGTGAACTGCGCGTTCTGGACGGCATTCCCGACCACCGCGACACCGTACTCTCCGCCGACGAGCGCGACCGCCGCGATGTGATCTACCCGTGCGTCTCCCGGGCCCGCAGCCCGATCCTGTCAGTGGAACTGTGACCAGCAAGTAGCAAGACGCTTCCTCACTGGCCAGAAGGATCCGCGGCATGTGCCGCCGCCGTTGCCTCCGCGGTAAAAACATGGACACTTCACAGGCCCTTCATCCCCTTCCGCATAGTTTTGCCCTGACCCCCCGGCGGCGCTCACCGCAGGGGCGAAGGGAAAGCGTTACGAGGAACAGCGATGAGCCCCGACCACAGTTGTCGGAGCGAGCCCAAGACCGTAGAAGCGGCAGGCGCGTCCGGCACTGAGCATGCTCCCAGAGCCGTGGGCCGACGATCGGCTGACGTCGTATCGACCGCAGCACGGACGGCCACGTCACGACACCCCGCGCATGTCACGTCGTGTTCCCCGACGGCAGGGGCACCCATGCCTCAGCGAGCCAGAGGAGGAGGCACCGATGACACAGCAGACCGTCCTGACCGCAGCCGCAAACAGCTTGCCAGGCGACGAGCCCAGTACGCAGGAACGCTCCACGGCCGATGTCGACGTTTCCGACGGCCAGACGTGGACCGCGCAGGACTGGAACGAGATCGTCCGCACCCACGCCCACCGGGTCTACCGGCTCACGTACCGGCTCTGCGGCAACCAGCACGACGCCGAGGATCTCACCCAAGAGGTCTTCATCCGAGTCTTCCGGTCCCTGTCCGGCTACAGCCGCGGCACCTTCCAGGGGTGGCTGCACCGGATCACGGTCAACCTGTTCGTCGACACGGTCCGCCGACGATCCCGCATCCGATTCGAGTACCTGGCGGACTCGGCCGCCGATCGCGTACAAGCCGTAGAGCCAAGCCCTGCGCAGATCCACCACGACGTGCAACCCGAGCCAGATGTCCAGGCCGCCCTGGACGCGCTGCCCACGGAGTTCCGCACGGTAATCGTCCTGTGCGACATCGAGGGCCTGCCGTACGAGGAGATCGCCGCCACGCTCGGCGTGAAGATCGAGACCATACGCAGCCGCATCCATCGTGGCCGCGCCAGGCTGCGCATCGCCCTGGCCCACCGCGCCGGCCACGGTACGGACACGACGCCTCCCGCCGGCCCCCCGAACCCCGCACCGCCCTACCGCTGGCGACTGACGGAGTACCGGTAGCCAAGACGGTCTGACGTGGCTCGACGGACACCGTCCCAACCACCGGACCCAAAGTGGCTACGAGACGTGCGGCGCAGTGCGGATGCGTGCGAGCGATGGCGATCACCGCGGACACCGACGAGGTTTTCCTGCTTCCCTCATCCTGTCCCGAAATGGCCGCGGAGCCACGGCTCCCGGCCGCCGCCGCAGGCTTCCCGGCCGCGCTCTGGGAACGTGACGGGCCCCCACGCCGTGACGTTGGCCAGATCGCGGCCGGTCGGCCTATGACGGGCGTCGCATCCTGGCCGGCCCAGACGGCCTGGCCAGGGTGTCGGCCACGACGGCCTATCAGGAGCGTCAGCAGAGATGGCGCGGGTAAACCACGTGGCGATCCCATTGCCAGCCGCAGACCGTGTCGTCCACAACTCCCTGCGTACATCGGACTGCATGGACGGCACCGTGCACGTTCGCGCAGGCAGGAGTGAGCACACCATCCGCCCGAGCCTGGGAACTTAGGCAGAGGGGAGCACAGACTCCCCACATCGGTGCTTCATCGCTCCTTCACACCCTGTCCCTAGCGTCAATGACGCAAGGAGCCCCGCTTGGAACGAGGAGTCAAATAATGATCAAGCTCAGGACCATCGGTGTTGCCGCCGCGACCCTCGTGCTCGGCGGCATCGGCGCGTACGGTGCCACCGCGTTCGCTGCGGACTCGCCCTCCCGTCCCAAGCCTTCCAGCACACAGAGTCCTGAATCGGGCCGCGGCGCGGACAGCGATGGCGACAGGAAGGCCATGATCCGTCACTGTACGGATCAGCTGCCGAAGGAAGACCGTGCCGAGACGCGGCGGCAGATGGAGAAGATGATGTCCGACGGCATGGAGTCCGGCTCCATGATGGGCGGCTCGATGATGGGCGGCGCCTCGAAGGACGGACACCACGGCATGGACTGACCGCCCCGCGCACGGCAGGCCGTCGCATCAGGAGCGCTTCTTCTACACGCTGGACCGGCTCTGGACAGCGCAGGGGCGGCCCGGCGTTCCATGCCGACAGGGCACACCCCCGCCCACAGCTGTTCACCTCACTCGAAGTTGATGCGACTTATGAACCTGGCTTATCTGCCGAGCCCGTCAAGTCCCTATTTGAATCTCGGCCCGCTCATGATCCATTGGTATGCGGTCATGGTGGTCATCGGCGTGCTCGCCGCCGTCGCGATCGGCCAGCGCCGCTGGACCAACCGCGGCGGCGCGCCGGGCGTCGTCCTTGACATCGCGATGGTCGCCGCGCCTTTCGGCATCGTCGGCGGGCGGCTCTACCACGTCATCACCAGCTGGCAGCTGTACTTCGGCCCTGGCCGGAACCCCGTCGAAGCCCTCTACGTGTGGCAGGGGGGCCTCGGTGTGTGGGGCGCCATCGCGGGCGGGGCGCTGGGCGCCTGGATCGCGGCCCGGAGACGCGGTATCGACTTCGCGGCACTCGCCGATGCGGCCGCGCCGGGCATCCTGGTCGGGCAGGCGATCGGTCGTATCGGCTGCTGGTTCAACCAGGAGCTCTACGGCAGGCCCACCACCCTGCCCTGGGGCTTGGAGATCGACCCCGTCAACCGGCCCGCCGGCACCTCGGACGCCGCCACCTACCACCCCGCCTTCGCCTACGAAGCCACGTGGAACCTCGGCGCGGTCGCCTTCGTGGTCTGGGCCGAGCGGCGTTTCCGCCTCGACCGAGGCCGGGTCTTCGCCCTCTACGTCGCCGCCTACACCGCCGGACGCGGCTGGATCGAGCTGCTCCGCGTAGATCCCGCCAACCACATCCTCGGCCTGCGCCTGAACGTGTGGACCAGCCTGCTGCTGTTCACCGCCGCCATCGCCTTCATCGTCCTGCGCCGGTCCGCACGGCTGTCCTCGTCGGTGGTGACGGGCGAGGCCGCCGTTCCCCAGGCGGCTGTCGGCCCGGCCGCAGCCGAAGCCCGTGAGCGGTATGCGGCACCGGAACCGGGCCAGGAAGAGACCCCGCCTGGAGGAATCCGCGGAAGCGGAGACCGGCTGGACGGAACCGTTTCCACTGAGAGGAGCCACCGATAATGGAGCGAAGCCACCGCGGAGCGGGACACCCGGGCGCGGTCACCACCGCGCCCGGGTGCTGCACCGCACGCAGCTCCCGCTCCAGCTGCTGCCGTTCGGCCCCACCATGTCGGCCTCCACGTCCGTGGTTGGCCTGGTGTTCGCCTTGATCAGGGCCACGCCGCTGGAAGCAGCCCGGATCTGCCCGGTCCCTCGGACGCACATCGGCCGCCCATCGGTAGCTCATCGATCCTTCACAGCACGAACCTAACCTTCCGGACATAGGCCAGTTCGGTGCCGTATACCGGACCGGCGCTCGACCCCTCGGAGTGATCACCATGTGCCTCAACAAGAAGGCTGCCATCGGCCTCGGTGTTGTCGCCGTCGGCGTGCTCCTGCTCAAGCCCGGCTGGTTCGTACTGGCCCTGCCGCTGCTGATCCTCGCCCTGTGCCCGCTGAGCATGATCTTCATGATGCGCGGGATGAAGGGCGGCCAGGACAAGGGCCAGGCCGGCAGCGCGTGCGGCATGGGCGGCAAGACCGACAAGAACATAACCAGCACAACCTCCACCACCAAGACGGGCCTGGACGAGCAGATCAGTATCCTGCAGGCCGAATTGCGCACGCTGAAGGCCGCCCAGGCCCGGGCCGACAGCCTCACTCCCGCCGAAGCCGAGCAGCCGGTCAGCTTCACCAAGCACACCGGCACGGACCCCCGCGCCTGACCGCGCCCGGAGCACTGGGACGCAACGAGAGGGGTGAGGGGACCATGCCGAAGCCTTCAACAGGGTGCGACGAGATCCGCGAGTGGCTCGGGGCGTACGTCGTCGGCGCGCTGGAGTCCGACGAGCAGCCCCGGATTCGAGCTCACCTCGCCTGCTGCCCCGCCTGCCGCTCCGAGCGCGATGACCTCGCCGATGTGGTCCGACTGCTCCGCGGTGCTCTACCGGTGCGGACCGCGGCGCAGAGCCCACGACCAGCCCGGCCTTCGCAGACAGATGCGTCGGTTCCCCGGGAGTTGTGATGGTGGTGCGTGGACTGGCGGTCTGGGCAGCGACAGCCACGCTGGCGGACCTGATGGCGGCCTGGCTGCAGATGGCCATCTCGTTGGGCACATCGTCGTCGCCGGCTTCGGGGTGAACCAACGCGGTACCGGCGCGGCGGTGGGTGAAGAACGGTGGAAGTGCTGTTCGCCGTCGGTGCCGTCTCAGGGAACCATACTCAGGATGACCTGCTGGGTCCGGGAGGATCGGGCCGGGCGGGCCATGGGGCGGCCGTTCACGATCGAGTGCTCTCCACGTTCGACAAGATGGCCCCGAAGGTCCGCGCAGAGGTGAAAGCTTCGATCTGCAGGGCTATCCACGACCGCATGAGTCCGCTTCAGCGGGAGGAGCTGCGGCGGTTGGAGGAAGAACCTGATCAGTACAGGAGCGGATGGGCGGCCTCGGCGACAGAGTGGTAGGGATGGATGGCGTCGCCGCGTGGACGATCATCGACTTCGCCAGGAGGCGGACCCGGCGCTTCCGGAGGCTCGCTGGTCAACACGCTCCCGCTGAGCGCGCGTCTGGTGCACACGAGGCTGTGGAGAGCACCACCCTGATGGCGATGTTCTGCAAGCGTGGCGCCATGAAGGCCGATTGGGTACGTAGTGCCAAGGACATCGACGTCGACGGCCTGGCACAGTTGGCGCTCACGAAGGCGCACAGGTGACTGCCGTTGCTTAGGGACGGAGACCAGGGCGGCTTCACTCAGCGTAGACGCCGTAACGATCGACTACTGGCGGCTCTCCAGCCACGGGAACACCCCTTAGCGCGCCGCACCTGGTGCCCGCAGTAAGGACGGTGGACCAAGCGACCCATGAGGACCTCCTGCCGGAGAGGTCGAGGCCCTGCATGACGGCCGAGCATAATTCCCGGCCGCTGCTCGTGCGCCCGGCTCACATCATCAGCGTCATGACGAACATACCGACGGCCAGCGACACCCGGCATGCGGCGCCCACCTCCGGCGCGCGCAGCACCATTGGGAAGCCGACCCCAGCTACGCCGACCGACCGGGCTCCTTCCGCGCTGGCCGGCCGCCCAGCGGTGATCCGCGTGCCCGCCCATAGTACGTAGGCGCCGAAGTAGCCAAGCATCAGCGCGTTCACAGTCGGCACCCCCATCGTGTCGTGGCCCATGCCCGCCACCGAGCTCATATCCACGCCGACGGGGGCGGTCATCATCGTGGCTGCCATGTAGACCATCGCGCCTGCTTCGACGGTGTGATGGGCGCGGTGGCATTCGCCGCGTGCGAAGAGCAACGTGCGCAGTATCAGCGCGCTGTATATCGCGATGAGTAGCGGCGTCTGCCATACTCCTTGGCCGGGCATGGTCAGGGGCACCGCCATCAGCGCCATGGCGAGGCCATGCACGGCCTCGGCACCGGCGGTGCGCCGTGCGCATGGCCCGGTGCTGTCTCCGGCCCCCGCGCGCAATAGGCACAACACTCCCGTGCCCGCGGTGAGGGCGACCAGTAACCAACCCACCAGCGGTGGTCCGTGCATGAGCCTCCCTCGGGTCGCATTGCACCGATACCAGGACGATGCCCAGTGCGGCGGGCGCACATCCTGGCGCAGGGGTGTACGGAGGGTGCATGAGGGCGCCGCGGCTGGGAGAGGGGCTGGGGCGAGTCTGCGTCCCAGCTCCGCCGGCAAAGCCCTCGACACGGGGATCGGCATCAGCGCGGTCACCGGTTGTGGCACGCCGGAGGCAGGGAAAGCGGTGTCCGACGGCGCTGTCGCGGACTCACGGCCGACGAGCCCTCGAACCACAGCAGCGCCACCCCGCAGTTAGGAGGTGTAGAGATGTCCGAGACCATTCTGCTTGCCCTGATACTCCTGGCCTGCCCCATCGGAATGGGCCTCATGATGTGGCACATGGGGCGGTACCAGCAGCAGAATCAGCCGGAGAAGCAAGCCGAACCCCACGCTGGCCTCGACGCCCAGGACGCCGAGGCCGTCCGTCTGCGGGCCGAGATCGACCAGCTCAAGGCCGCACAGCGAGACTCGGCCACCCATCGAGGGGCGGCCCCGCCCCACAACGGCCCACCTGCCGCTGAGTAGGTTCGGCAGGGCAACAACCGCGCTGGACCCGACGGCTGCCGTCTCGACGCCTGCTCTGCCCGAACGCCCGGCCGGGCAGAGGTGCCGGGTCGGTCACCGCCGTGCATGCCGCCTGGCTGTTGCCGGTTCGCCTGCCTGCCCGGCCCGCCGTTGGGCCGACGGGCACGCTGGTGTGCTGGTCTCGGGCGCGGTCCGCGGTCTCGCGCTCGGGCGGAGCCGCGACGGTGGTCGTTCACCACGGCGCCCGGAGGCGGCGCCTCCGCGGTCGCGGCCACCACCTCTTCAAGCCCCCTTCGTGGCCGGCGTCAAACTGGTGGAGTAAGCGGCTCATTTGTTCTGCATCGACCGCTACCCGGAGCGGCTGGTCAAGGCGGCGGTGGCCGGGCCCCGGCTTCACTGGCTGAACCGGAAAGCTGCAGACCTATGGACCGGCGATCACCAGTGATCGAGACGATCTTGCGGAGACCAAGTCGCTGGGGAGAAGCATGCCATTGATCGCCGTACCCGACGCGCCCAAGCCGCTCCACACCGCGTATGCAGGGCTGTGTGAAACGCAGAACCCGTAGTCGGCCGGTGCCGGGTGAAGCCATGGGGCAGAGCAAGGCTCACCGGGAAGCCGGTCCGGAACAGCCCAGCGACGCTGACAGCCCCCCATGGCCATGGGCGAGTACCTCCACGCCTCGGGGCGCCAGAGCGGATGCACTGACCGGCTTCGGATGTCGGCGACCCTGGCGGCTCAGCCGCTCGCGGTTCGAGATCGGCGAGCAGCCACCGTGGCGAGTAACGTGCTGCCACGGCGCGGGCCGACCGGGGTCGCCCAGCCGGCCCGCGCCGTCTTTCGTCCGTCAGCCGATGGGCCGGGCCGTGTACTCGCCGGCGCGCTGCACCGCGGCGACAAGGACCTCGGTGTCCACGGCCGCGTCCTCCTCCAGGCGGATGGTGGAGTGTCCGCTGCGCACGTCGGTGCGGGCCGAGCGGACGCCGGGGATCTCCTCCAGTTCATCGTCGATGGACAGGCCGCAGCTGCTGCAGTGCATGCCCTCGACCTTGAGGATCACCTGCGGGACGGTCTCCGCGTCCTTCTTACGGCTGAACAATGCCATTACGCGCCTTTCTGGAAGTTGATGGTGCCGCTCTGCATGCCCATGGCACAGGAGAAGCGGAGTGTGCCGGGCTTACGGGTACCTAGGTCGATCTTGGTGTCGCCGTCGCGTTTGGCGATCTCCTGGACGCCAAGTTCGGGGATGGTGAAGGCTCGGGCGCACCCGCCGGAGTCCTTGCCGCGCAGGATGAGGGTGGTGGGTACCCCGGCCTTGGCGGTGAACTGGGTGGGCTCGTAGAAGTCGGTGACGGTCAGGACGACGGTCTGCTTGCCGGCGGCGTCGATGGTGACCGGTCCGTCGGCCGTCGCCTTCTGCCTGCCCGCCGTGGAGCCCGGGGATTGCGACGGGGCCGGTGCCGCCGCGGCGGCGTGCTGGTCGTTGAAGTTGAAGGTGGCCCAGCCTCCGGCCTGGAGCCCGGAGGCCGCGGTCCAGACGGCGACCCCCAGGACTACCACGCCGGTGACGACGGCCAGGCGGCCGGACAGGGCCCGGCTGGTGCGGCGGAAGAGGTAGCCGAGGACGGCGAACAGCGGGGCGGTGCCGACCACGAACCCGAACATGACCGCCGCGCCGGCCAGCGGTGAGCCGGAGGTGACCGCGAGCAGTTCCACCGACAGGGTCACCCCGCACGGCACGAGCACCGTGGCCAGGCCGATCAGGGCCGGGGTGGCGACGGAGTCGGTCTTGGCGCTGCGCCGCAGCAGCCGCCCGAAGGAGGCCGGGGGCCTGGGGACAAGTCTGGCGACGGCCTTGACGCCGAACAGGTCGAGGGCGAAGAGCACCATGAGGATGGCGGCGGCGATGAGCATGACGGCCCGGGCGCGCGGGCCGGGTTGCAGTGCATCACCGAAGACGCCAAGTAGCGCTCCGAGGAGGGTGTGGGAGACGAGCTTTCCAGCAAGGAATGCGCCGACGGGCACCAGGGTCTTGGCCTCCTCCTGAGCGGCGTTTTTCCCTGCGGACCTGGAACCGAGGCTGCCCTGCGCCGGGGCGGCGACTGACGGGGCAGCGAGGCTGCGGCGGGAACCGGCTGCTACGAGAGCCGGTGCGGGGGCGGGTGACAGGGTGGCCGGGCTGCGGCGGGTCACCGCGCCGGCCAGCAAGCCCCCTTGGACGGCGGCGCACGAGGCACCGCCGGCGAGCAGACCGGTGGAGAGACCGGTAGTGAGCAACGCGACAGACGACGGCATGTGTCAAGACTCCTGAACAGGAATGGCGGCACGCGGCGTGCCGAAACGGACGTGAGAGGCGAGGCGTCCGCAGAAAAACGATGCGGACGGGGCACTGTCACGTCCTGGACACGCACAACCGGTGCAGATCAGGAGGAGAAACGGACTCGACGGGCGGGGGAACCCCGGAGCGTCGATTCCCTGGCTGGACGGCGGCCACGGGCTCCTGCTGGCCGTCGGCGCAGGCTGGGGCGGCCGCAGTGCCGTGGGACGGTGTTCCCGGTGGCTGGGCGCAGTCGTCGGGGCTGGAGGGGCAGGAGTCCTCCGAGCTGAGCAAGTCGACCACCGTCGCTGCTCGGGCGGTCGGCAGGGCCACATCCGAGGCCCCGGACATCCGCTCCATCGACTCCATCGGAGCGGACATCACCATCGCCGTGGCCGGGCGGGCCACGCCGGTCAGACAGAGAGTGAGCGCGCAGGCCATCAGCACCCTGGACACCAGCCGGAGCGGGAGCGGAGCGCGCGAGATCACGATCGGGATGCTAGCAGCGGCCGGCGACTTGGCACGGCGGTTCACTCCTGTAGAACCTCGATACGAGGCAATGATCACGGGTGGCTCCCCTGATGCGGATGGCGCCTGGCGCGTAACACACCCGCGAAATCGGCAGGTCCTCTGACCCGCACCCTCGCCCAGATCCGCATCGAGAAGGACCGCAGCACCCGCAGCGCGTACCAGGGGCAATCGCGTCACCATCGACGGCACCGGCCTCTGGCTCTGCTACGGCCCTGACACCCACTGGCACACCTACCAGTAGATGGGCGGCGACGGATGGCCTGTGGGCGGAGGCCGGACGGCCCGCCCTCGACTGCGCTCCGCGAACGGAGCGCACGCCGTGGTCATGGACCTCCAGCGATCCCCGTACCCGGCGTTCGTCGGCCAATGCCGGGGAACGGATGGTTCGGACCAGTCGGACACTCCTCGATGTCCTGCCGGCCCGAAGGCTCACGCGGTCCGGAGTGACCCGCCGGAGAAACCGGGCGCACGTTACCGCGTCGAGTCGGCAGTCCGGGCCTGTGAGCGCGGGATGCTCCGCACCACGTATGCCCCGCTCAGGCTGGGACGTGGTGCAGTGGCAGGTACGTTCAGGCGGCCGCGGACACTGCCACGGCCGCGATGATGACGGCCGTGCTGACGGCGATGGTCAGTCCGCGGCCACGGGGCGTACGCGGGTCCGCGCGTAGCGGGAACAACAGCTGCCGTATGAAGGTGTAGGTGGCGACCGCACCGGCGAAGACCGCTCCGCCGACCGGGGGATTCACGGCGAGCACGAGTGCCAGCGTCGCGACGCCGAGGAGGAGTGCCACCGCCGCCTCCACGAGTTGGACCGGGTAGCGGCGGATGCCTAGGCGGCGATCGGAGGACCACAGGGCCCATCGCGAGTTGGTGGGCCGTCCCGCGCAGCAGCCGCCGAAGAAGCACCCGGGCCGTCCGATGGCCATGGCGAAGAACAGTCCCGGGGTGGTGGCGTCTAGGAAGGCGCCCGCAGGAAGTCCGAACACGGCCGCGGCGACCGTGAGGGTGCCGATCGCGCCGAGCAGGAACCCCTGGATGCACGTCCCGGCGGTGACGAAGTGGCGGGGATGCCGACGGTGCAGGGCTAGGTAGTAGAACTTCGCGCCGAGGAAGCCCACCATGCTGGCGACCATCGAGATCATGACCGCGGCCGCCACGTCGAGGTTCGCCCGGGCGAGCAGCGCGGCCTGGACGGTGATGGCGACCACCGTGCCCAGGCCGACCAGAGCGGGCCAGACGAACGGCCTCACCCCGGGGCCGCGGACCAGAGGGGCCAGCCGCGTCGCGGCCGTCGTGACGGTTCGCGGCAGGGCGGCCGGCTTCGGGGCGGTGCCTGTGGTGCCGGTCTGCGTGCCGATCTGGACGACGGGGGTCGCCGTGACCCGCCAGGTGCCGGAGCGGATGCCCTGTGCGCGGGTGGTGACCGCGATCCTGCCCATGCCCGCGGTGATGCCGTCGACCCGCTCGATACGTTCGAAGCTGTCATCGGTCCGGGGCTCGCCGTCGACGGGGATGCGGGTGCCGGAGAACCGGATCGTCACCGAGTACGGCGCGGCACTCGGGTGAGCTTCGAACCAGTAGGTGGCGCCAAGACCCTGCGGGTCGGCTTCCGCGATCATGGCGGCGCACCCTCCGCCCACGGCCCGTGCGCCGAGTACCTGCCCGCTCCGCGCCTCGGACCCGGTGGGTTCGGCGGGTCCGGCCGCTGGGTGGGACCGCGTCGGCGGGATGCCGGTCGGCGTCCGGATGCCCGCGGGGACTTGAGCACGGGCAGCAGGCGTCGCGGCCGTCCCGCGCGCGAGCGCTGCCGGAACGGTCGTGTGGGTCTCCTGCGCCGCGGTCGCCGAAGTGCCCGACCCGCTTGCCGGGCCGACCAAAGCACTCGCGGCCCGAGCGTCTGCCTGCATGCGAGCCGCCCGGCCCTTGGCGGTCTGCGTGCGGCGTGTCTGAGCCATGATCCTGACCCTTTCGGGTTCGGCCGCCGCCTCGGTGCGGCATCTCGCGGTACGGCTGTACGGCTCCTGAGTGCGCGTACGCCAAGGCGCAGCCGTAGGGGGCGTGCGCTGGCCCGGCGACGGCGGCAGGCGGACTTCGTACGCCGTACACGGAGAACGGGAGGGAAAGACGTTGTTCCCTTCCTCCCGGTCAGCGGGCCGCAGCCAGCCGTCAGGACCATGGGCCGCTCCACGGACAGGAGCACGGACGGATGTGGTCACGACGTCCGGGACCCGAGTTCCGCAGCCTTCATCTGACGTGTGCAGACGCTAAGTCGCCGGTATGAAGAAGCCATGAAGCGCGTGTGTGCCGCCTCTGTGCGTCTGTCCCCGCCCTCGGCCGCGGCAACGGAGACTGGCCCGAAAAGTCGGCGGTACGGCACCGGCGGGCCGGGTGCGGACCTGCGCGTGATCAATCCGCTTCGCGGAGGTTTCGGCAGCTCAGGGCGGAGGCCCCCCGTCGCGCCGGTCGGCCGTGCGCTGCGTCGGTGCTGGCCAGTGGCCCACCAAGGACAATGGTCTCTTCGCCCGTGTCGAGAGACCGAGACCGGCAGCGGCTCGCGGAGCGAGGTCCGAACGGATGTCCCCATCTCCCGTCCGCGCCCGTTCCTTTTCCTCCCCGGGCACTTCGCGCATCGTGGAATTCGCTTCCGCCAGGCTCCTCACGGCGGAAGCCCCGCCTGTTCTCACAGGACTTCCTCATGACCGGCGACGGGTACCGACGCGGGGATCGAGCGGGAGGGCACAGCCCCGTCCGGGCCGGCGCGGCGGTGCGGATTCCGGCTGTGGTGGGCCAGGGCCTCAGACGCCGGCGTAGGAGTGCAGTCCGGTGATGAAGATGTTGACGCCGTAGTAGTTGAAGACGAAGGTGATGAAGGCGATGAGGCCGAGGTAGGCGGCGCGGCGGCCCTTCCAGCCGGCAGTGACGCGGGCGTGGAGGTAGGCGGCGTAGGCGACCCAGGTGATGAAGGCCCAGGT